>JAJQGP010000032.1 GCA_021200475.1 Lachnospiraceae bacterium | reverse complement strand
TGTGTGTTTCACTATGAATTCGTATTTATTCATCCATTTGCAGACGGCAATGGCAGAATGGCGCGGTTATGGCAAACTGCGATTCTCTCAAAGTGGAAACCTGTTTTTGTATATATTCCTTTGGAAAGTCAGATTGAGCGATTCCAGGAGAAATATTATGCTGCGATTGCAAGGTGTCATGCGGAGGGAAAATCGAACGCATTTATAGAATTTATGCTGTCGCAGATTGATGCGATCCTGGATGATATCGCGGTGCAGATGGTTGAAGAAAGCTCGCAGCAGTCTGAATATGTCAGAAAACTACTGGGGGTTATGGAATATAACGTTCCGTATACAGGGAAAACTCTGATGGATAGACTGGGATTAAAATCCAGAGAGACTTTCCGCCGGAATTATCTTCATCCCGCGATAGAGCTGGGACTTGTTCGGATGTCCATTCCGGATAAACCGCAAAGCAGAAATCAGAGGTATGTAAAGACGGAATGATTTATCGGCATTTGCAAATAAGCCACGTATGTTATAAGTTTTCCTTATAACCAGCTATAGTGAGAAAAAATTTGACGAATCCGGTTTCCGGGTTTATCATGAAACACAGATACAACGAACTGGCAGCCGCCTGCCGGCTGCACTATATCTGGTTTCATCAGAGAAAGAGAGGACATCATTATGAAAAAGACAATCGCGAAGTTATTGGCAGTAAGTCTGGCTGTTACCGCAGTGGCGGGACTTTCCGTTACGGCGTCTGCGGATGAAGACAACGTGATTACCGTAGCGGCTTCCCCGACACCGCACGCGGAGATTCTGGCGAAGGCAGCGGAGATCCTGGCGGAAGAAGGATGGGATCTGCAGGTGACGGAGTTCACAGATTATGTACAGCCGAACCTGGTAGTAGATGAGGGCGAGATTGACGCGAACTATTTCCAGCACACACCATATCTGGAGAGCTTCAATGAGGAGCAGGGTACGGATCTGGTGAGCGTGGCGAAGATTCATTATGAGCCGATGGGTATCTATATTGGCACAAAGTCCAGCCTGGATGATCTGGAGGACGGCGACGTGATCGCGGTTCCGAACGATACGACCAACGAGGCAAGAGCGCTCCTGCTTCTGGAGGCAAACGGAGTACTGACTCTGCCGGAGGATGCGGATCTGACCGTTACCGCGAACGATGTGGTATCCTTTAAGGATGACCTCGATCTTGAGATCATTGAGGTAGAGGCGGCGCAGGTGGCGCAGTACACCAGCGAGGTAGCGTTTGCGGTCGTGAATGGCAACTATGCGCTGTCAGCGGGACTTTCCTCCTCTGATGCGATTGCGTTTGAGACTTCTGATTCTGAGGCGGCTTCGACCTATGCGAATGTACTTGTAGTGAAGGCTGGCAATGAGGAAGACGAAGGCATTCAGGCGCTGGTAGCGGTGCTGCAGTCGGATGAGATCAAAGAGTTTATCACCGAGACCTATGACGGTTCCGTAGTGCCGTATGAAGAGCCGGCAGAAGAGGCGGAGATCGAGATGGAAGCGGCGACGGAATAACAGGAACTACGGTTGTCAAAATGGTGATTGAATAACAGGAGTGATAGACAGGAAATCGGTTCAATAAAATATACCGTCGAAAGAGACCGCCCACTGAAAACAGACCGGGCGGTCTTTTCCTTTCGGTGCAGCCCTGAACGGGTGCAAAAAAAGTCGTGCAGTTTCCGCATAAGTGTGCTATGATGATAATTATTCGTAACTGTGAAGGTACTGAACAGTTACGACTATTCATGCACTGACATATATTTGCTGCATGGTCAGGGGTAAACTGTCGCAGCAGTCTGTGACAGTGAATGGACATGGGAGCGGTTTGTGGGTCGTTTTCTTAACATAGGGGGACAGGAACGGAGCGGTTATGGAACCAATTATTAAAATACAGCATGTGGACAAGGAGTTCCGGCAGAAGAATGCGGAGGTACATGCGCTTGCGGATGTCTGTCTGGACATTTATAAGGGCGATATTTACGGGATCATCGGTATGTCCGGTGCGGGGAAAAGTACGCTGGTGCGCTGCCTGAATTTCCTGGAGCGGCCGACGGCCGGGACGGTGATCGTGGACGGGCAGGATCTGTCTTCCCTTTCGGACAGAGAACTGCGGGAGAAGCGCAAGAATATCGGCATGATTTTCCAGCATTTTAATCTCCTGATGCAGCGGAATGTGCTGGATAATGTGTGCTTTCCGATGGAGCTTGCCGGAGTAAAGAAATCTGAGGCGCGCAAAAAGGCACTGGAATTTCTGAAAGACGTAGATCTGGAAGAGAAAGCGAGCGCCTATCCGGCGCAGCTTTCCGGCGGACAGAAGCAGCGCGTCGCGATCGCGCGTGTGCTGGCGTCGGATCCGAAGATTCTGCTGTGTGATGAGGCGACGAGTGCACTTGACCCGCAGACGACGAAGTCGATTCTGCAGCTTCTGAAGGAGATCAACCGCAAGTATGGGATCACAATTGTCGTGATAACGCATGAGATGGCGGTTGTACAGGAGATCTGCAGCCATGTGGCGATCATTGATCACGGGCACCTCGTCGAGCACGGCACAGTGGAGGATATCTTCCTGGCGCCAAAGTCGAAGGAAGCCCGACGCCTGATTTACCAGGGCTATGAGAATGTGGCGGAGATGAAAGGAAAACGGTGTGTGCGTATCGTCTTTTCTGAAAACTCCTCCTTTGAACCGGTGATTGGAAATATGGTGCTGGCATTTAAGTCCCCGGTCAACATCCTTTACGCGAATACACGGAATCTGGACGGTGTGGCAAAGGGTGAGATGGTATTGCAGCTGCCGGAGGACGAGCAGCTTCAGGAGAAGATGATTGCCTGGCTGAAAAACGCGAGGCTTTCCGTGGAGGAGTTGGATCATTATGTTGGATAGTAAAACGATTTCAATGATTATCGACGGTATCGGCGAGACACTCTGGATGACCTGTATGTCTACTTTTTTGGGTTATGTCATCGGCCTTCCGATGGGCGTGGTGCTGACTGTGACCGGGGCGGATGGAATTAAACAGAATCCGTTCATTTACAAAATCCTGGATGTGATTACAAACATTCTGCGAAGTGTGCCGTTTCTGATTCTGATGATTACCATTCGTCCGCTTACAAAGTTCATCGTCGGGAAAAGCTATGGCGCGACGGCGACGATCGTTCCGCTGACGGTAGCTGCCGCACCTTACATTGCGCGTATGGTGGAATCTTCTCTGAAGGAAGTAGACCGCGGCGTGATTGAGGCGGCGCAGAGCATGGGCGCGAGCGTGTGGGAGATCATCCGCAAGGTCTTGATTCCGGAAGGACGCACTTCCCTGGTGGTCAACGCGACGATTGCCATGACCACGATCCTCGGTTATTCTGCGATGTCCGGCGCCTGCGGCGGCGGGGGTCTGGGCGATATCGCCCTGCGTTATGGCTATCAGCGCTGGCAGCCGAGGATTCTGATTGTGACGGTTATTTTGCTCGTAATTCTGGCGCAGCTGATCCAGATGATCGGGATGTGGATTTCGAGAAGGATCGACCGGCGGCGGGTGTGATTTATATGACGCGCTATGCATCGTGGGCGGCCTGTGGTCTGCTGTTTTGAATAGCTACATTATTTCTTATAAAGAATAGGCAAAACCAATGGAAAATATGGCTTTTTATCTGGAAGATGCCATGCGGATCCTTGCCGAAACGTATCATAAGATTTTGAAGATCAATCTTTCGACGGATACCCATATTGACATCAAGGTTTATCAATCTGAACAAAATGAAGATCATGGTTATGCGCAGAAAATATCGGATTGGCTGCGGGAATTTGCGACCTCCGGACAGGTATACGAGAAAGATATGGACGCGTACCTGCGCTTTACGAACGTTGAGACGATAAAGGCGCATTTTGAGCACAGCGAGGAATGTCTGCGGATGCGTTACCGGAGATGGACGAACGGCAGCTTCCGCTGGGTTTCGATGGAGCTTCTGAAAGCAAGCGACTACACGCCTGAAAACCAGACACTGATGTTGTACATACAGGACATCCATGATACCTATATCCGTGAGTTTGAAGAACAGAAGGAGATGGAATACCTCTGCCGGATTGATACCCTGACCGGATTGAAAAATCTGTATTCCTACCGTTCTATGTGTGATATGGTCACGAATGAATCATCGCCGCGTCCTATTGGTGTTCTGTTCGCAGACTTAAACGGGCTGAAGGTGGTTAATGACACACTGGGACACGATAAGGGCAATGAGCTGATCTGCGGATTTTCCGCTATGCTTGTCGAACAGTTTAACCGGTATGAACCGTTTCGGATCAACGGGGATGAATTTCTGGTGGTCAGCATTGATGATGAGGAGGATGTGTTTTTAGAAAATGCCATGGCCTTTAAGCAGCTGCTGAATGAAGATGGATTTCCACGTGCTGCCGTGGGCTTTGTCTGGCGATCCGGCAATGACATCGCGAGTGTGACGGCTGAAGCGGAGACCAGGATGTACGAGGACAAGCAGCGGTTTTATGAAGCGCACCCGGAATATAAGCACAGTGTGGTGGAGCAGACCTACCACGATGAGATGTCTTCTCTGGTAGGCATTCTGACGGATTCCTATGAGGTGCTGCTGATTGCGGATCTGGACCGGGACTCTTACCATATTGTCAAGCAGAACGAGACCAGTGTCAGTGCCGGTGAGCCGGTCAGCGGGGTTTATTCCAGGCGCAATGACCACTTCTGTGATGATGCGGTCTCGGAGGATTTTCGTGAGCTGCGCAGAAAAGTCGGGAGTATCTCGAATCTGAAAAAACAATTGCGCAGGGAAAATCATGTGATTTGTGATTACCGTCTGAAAAATGGCCAGTGGAGAGAATCCGCCTTTTGGAAAACGGCTTCGGATTCCCTGGGCTTTCCGACGAAGATCATTTATTATTCGCAGAATATTGACCAGTCTATGACGGAGCGCCTGCGGGCGCGCCGTAAGGCAGAAAAAGATATGGATCTGATGGCGCGCCTGAATGAGGCTTATCGTTCGATCAGCGTGATTGATGTCCGAACAGAGCGGGTGCATCTGTACAAGAATCTGACGCTTCCGGACAGTATGACCTGGTTATTAGACGATGCGCCATATGAAGAAAATCTGCAACGCTTTGCCAGGGAATTCCTGACAAAGGAGGATGCGGACCATTTCCTTGAGAAAGCATGTCTGCTGATGGTTCGAAAGGAACTCAATCACAAGAGGGAATACGGTGTCTATTGTCTGATACGGCCGGAACGGCAGGCAGAGGCCGGAATAAAATATGAGAAATTCAGCTTTAGCTTTTCCGGGAAAGACAACCAGACAATCGTTCTGGCGACCAGGGATATCACAGAGATGATAGAGTGGGGGCAGGAAATTGTACAGTAAAAGTGTCCGAAGCAGAAGACTTTGCCTTTTTACCGCAGTGCTATACTGAAATCCGCCGCGGCAGTTCTGGAAAAGAAATACACGCAAAAAGGAGACGGGGAGCCCGTCTTTTTTTGTGTATATGCGCACGGCCGCGCAGGGAAATATTCTGGCTAACGCCAGACGCGGCCGACGCGGGCGAGCAGGAGCCGACGAGCCGCCTCCTGCCCGATCGCACGGCCGCGTAAGGAATATTTGACGCGGTCGGCTGTCTCCGGAATGATTGAGGTTCCGCTTCGATTTTATAGTTGCTCGAACACCGGCATATACTCGATCGGCGCGTCTACCGTTACGCTCTGACCGCCTGAAAAGATTTCACCGGTGCTGGTCAGCTTCCACTTGCCATCCGGCAGGTAGACCTCGCGTGCAAACTGGTTCAGGTGCAGGATTGGCGCCACCAGATATTTGCTACCGAACATGTACTGGTCGGAGAGTTCCCAGCATTTTGCGTCAGCGGGGAATTCATAGAACATGGTACGAATCAGCGGGGAGCCGTTCTCATGGGCTTCCTCGTAAAGTCCTTTTATGTAGTCATGCATCGAAATCCGTAAATCATAGTAGCTGCGCATGATGCGGTAATTATCCTCCCCGTAGCTCCACAGCTCGTTCGGCTGGCCGGTGTGCAGATATCCGCCGCCCCAGTCGCGGTCATCAAGCGGCGGGATGTCGTATGGTCCGCGGTCACCGTGCATCCGCAGTACGGCTGAGTAGACGGCAAACTGATACCAGCGGATCAGAAGCTGGCGAAAATCCGGGTCATTCACATCGTCGGTCATAAAGCCACCGATGTCGGTGGTCCACCAGGGGATGCCCGCCAGACCCATATTCAGACCGGCCTGCAGCTGGTCGCGGAAAGCCTCAAAGGTGCTCGGCACATCGCCGGACCAGATGACGTTGCCATATTTCTGACTGCCGGCCCATCCGCAGCGGAGCAGGTTTACGACGGTGCCGTCGCCCATCTGGCTCATCTTGTCATAGAAAATGCGGCTGTACATCTGCGGGTACATATTGCTGCACTGCAGGGCGGGACCCACGGAATAACGATAGTTTTCAAAATCATAAACGCCCAGATCCGGCTCAGAGTTGTCCAGCCAGAAGGCGTCAATGCCGTAGTCATAATAATTCTTTTTGCAGACCTCCCAGACGTACTCACGGGTCTCGGGATTGAATGGGTCAATCTCTACACAGTCGCCCTGGTAATCGTAGGTCTGAATCTCGCCGCGCTCGGTGGTGATCAGGAGGCCGCGCTCATACATCGGATTGAAGTTCTCACTCCGGCGGTCCACGGACGGCCAGACAGAGACGATGACCTTGATCCCCATGGAATGCAGCTCATCTACCATAGCCTTCGGATCCGGCCAGTAGGTCTGATCGAACTTCCAGTCGCCCTGTACCGTCCAGTGGAAGAAATCGATCACGATCTGGTCGATGTGAATCCCTTCCTTCTGGTATCTGCGGGCCACTTCCAGGACCTCCTCCTGCGTGCGGTAGCGCAGCTTGCACTGCCACAGCCCCATCCGATCCTCCGGGAACATCGGCGCGTGTCCGCTGACGGCGGTGTAGGAGGCCAGAATCTCCTTTGGCGTGTCTGCCGCAGTGATCCAGTAGTCCATCTGGCGCGTCGCGCGGGCAATCCATTCTGTATAATTCCTGCCAAAGGTCACGCGGCCAACCGCCGGATTGTTCCACAGGAAACCATAACCAAGCGAGGAAACTGCGAACGGCACGGAAATCTGTGAGTTGCGCTGGGCCAGCTCCAGCACACTTCCCTTATGATCCATCCAGGGCTGCTGGTACTGTCCCATGCCGAAAAGCTTCTCCCCTTCATTGCTCTCAAATTTGAGATTCAGGCTGAAGCTCTCTCCGCCGATAACACCTTTCCACTCGCGGTTCGGCACCTTCAGGCAGCGGCTTTCTTTTGAAATGGTGCCGTCGTAGTCGCGGCTGTATTCCCGCAGAATCAGGTCTTTTTCGCTGGTCTGACAGAGGGCGTCTTTTTCATCGGCTGCCTCTGTTGCAACTTCTGCCGCGCTCAGCTTATAAAAAGAAATCACGCCGATCCAGTTGACAATCGCGCGGATGCGTCCATTTGTGATCACGCCGCAGCCTCTTTCGCCCAGAGAAGGCATCCCCGTCCATTCACCCGGGGCGAAAATTGCCACCTGTGCCTCTGTTTTCTCTGGCTCTTCTGTTAAAGCCCAATCCTGACTGGTAAATTCAGAAAGCTTCGTCGCGCGCACCCGCAGGGAATCCCTTCCCCAGGCTTCAATCCGAAGCGTTTCTCCGCGCCGCCTCGCGATGAGTGCGCCATTTTCATTCAAAAAAATCATTCCCGTCCTCCCTTTCCTTCATCCTGTACTATTTGGAATCGTTTAGAACAGCAGGCATCCGGCTCCATCGCGCAGCGATTTCCCTGGCCGGATGCGATTGTCGGTCACACCAGCAGCGGTTGAAATAAGGGTAATTAAGCTATGGTGTGACCTGTAACGACAAATCTTTGCCCGTACAAATGAAAATACATTCATTACTATAGCATAGATTTTGAGCAGACTCAATTAGAAAAAACGGATCTTGAAAGAAATATGTTTAGGCACCTTGACATTTCCGTGGTTCCGTTCTATAATCGTACACGCTTTATAGGGGACACCGGTTTAGAACGGAATTTGTATTAACAGGAAGTGAGAAGATGAAAAAGGAAAGAGAAGCATGCGGCCGTCCGGAGGCGAAAACGACGGCGGAGAAGCTGGATCTGCGGCTGCACCAGTGTGGGCATTATCTGTATCACCACACGGCGGGACCGCGGCAGATGACTGTTCTGCAGCTTTTACAGAAAAATGGGCCGATGAGTCAGCAGGATATCCAGGAGATGCTGGACATCCAGGCCGGCTCTGTGAGTGAACTGATTTCCAAGCTTGAGAGCAAGGGATTTCTCGTGCGGCAGAGGGATGAGACAGACCGGCGCAAAGTCGTGATTTCGCTGACAGACAGAGGAAAGGCTCTGGAAATAAAGCCACAGGAGGAAATCCTTTCGCGGCGATACTCTTCGCTGGATGAAATACAGCAGGAGCAGCTTCTGGAGTTGCTGGAACGATTGCTGGATAACTGGGAAATGGGAGGAAACGAACGATGAAGTTTATGCTTTCTTATCTCAAACGTTACCGCTGGCTGGTGGCCGCCTGTATGAGCCTGAAGCTGCTGGGCACAATTCTGGAGCTGCTGATTCCGTATGTGCTGGAATATATGATTGACGAGGTGGCTCCGAAAAAGAGCATGAGCCTGGTGCTGCTCTGGGGAGCTGTGATGCTGGCGCTGGCTGCGCTGACGCGCCTGACGAATGTCACTGCGAATCGCCTCAGCGTGAAAAGTGCCAAAAGTGCGACTTATGAGATTCGCCGGGATCTGTTCTGGCATTCGCTGAACCTGTCCGGGAATCAGACGGACAAGTTCGGGCTGCCGTCTCTGACCAGCCGTATGACTTCGGATTCCTATAATGTACAGAGCTTTCTTCAGTCCGGGCAGGCGCTCGGCGTGCGCGCGCCGATTATGCTGGTCGGCGGAATTGTGATTACCATGACGATGGATGTGGGGCTTTCCGCGATTCTTTGTGTGATGGCCCCGATTATGCTGGTGGTCACGGTTTCTGTTTCTCTGTGGGGGATTCCTCTGTATGATAAGGTGCAGCAGAGCGTAGATGAGATTGTGCGGATTATGCGGGAAAATATTACTGGCATCCGGGTGGTAAAGGCTCTGTCAAAGGAAGATTATGAGCGCCGCCGTTTTGGCGCGGCCAATGAGACGATGACCCGGCGGGAACGGAAAGCCGGAGTGGTCATGGCCCTGCCGGGACCTCTGATGACGCTGACTCTGAACATTGGTCTGACGCTGGTGGTGATTATCGGGGCGATCCGCGTCAACAATGGTGTCACCAAGCCTGGGGTAATTCTGGCGTTCCTGACTTATTTTAATATGATTCTGATGGGGGTTATGGGGTTAAACCGGGTGTTTATGATGCTCTCAAAGGCTACCGCGTCCGCCAAAAGAATCGAAGCGGTCATTGCCCAGCCGGAAGGACTGGCGGCGATTCCGGAGGAGCGGGCGGCGCATACTGACCGGGAGGAGTTTATTGTATTTGACCATGTGTCGTTCCGTTATGGGGAAGCGTCCGGGAAGCCGGGCGACATAACGCAGACTTCTGCGGCTGAGACAGGGAATTCCGTGAAAAGGAAGCAAACGGAGCGCCTGTCGCCGATGGGAACATCGGCAGGGCGGACGGAAAACACATCGTCCGGGGAGGTGCCGGCCGTACACGAAGGAATTCAGATGTCTATCTCCGAGCTTTCCTTTGCAATGAAAAAAGGCGGCTCTCTGGGAATCATCGGTGCTACGGGCTGCGGAAAGACGACAGTGATTAACCTGCTGATGCGGTTTTATGATCCGACAGAAGGACATATTTTTGTGGATGGAAAAGACGTGCGCACTTATGAAAAAGATGATCTGCGCCGGAAATTCGGTGTGGTCTTCCAGAATGACGTGATTTTTGCCGAGTCTCTGGCGGAAAATATTGATTTTGGTCGCAGTGTGGACGAAGAGGGAATCCGTACGGCTGCCGCAAATGCGCGTGCGCAGGAGTTTATCGAAGCCTATGATGATACCTATCAGCATCAGGCGGCCATCCACGGTGCGAATCTCTCCGGCGGACAGCGGCAGCGCGTCCTGATTGCGCGCGCACTGGCGGCACATCCGGAGATACTGGTGCTGGACGATGCGTCCAGTGCGCTGGATTATAAGACAGACGCGGCTCTGCGCAAAGTCATCCGGGAGGAATACCGCGACACGACCACGATCGTGGTGGCACAGCGCATCAGCTCGATCATGAGTCTGGATGATATCATTATGCTGGATGAGGGAGATGTGATCGGTCACGGTACGCATGAGGAGCTGATGGCGTCCTGCCCGAAGTACCGCGAAATTTATCATACACAGATGGGGGAGGGGAGATAAGCGATGGCACAATCGGTTTCAAATGCAAAAAGGCCCAAAGATACCAGCGGCACATTCCTCCGCCTGATTCGTTATATGGCAGTCTATAAATGGGTTTTGCTGCTTGTTCTGGTTCTCTGTCTGGTATCCAATGTTCTCTCATTGCTTGGGCCGAGCCTGGCGGGGTCCGCCATCAACGAGGCCGCCGCCGGAGCAGGGAAAGTGAATTTTGAACGAGTTTATTACTTTGCCAGGCGGATGCTGATCTGTTATGTGTGCTCTTCTTTGCTGACAATTGCCATCAATGTGATTATGATGTATGTCAGCAAGTGGATTGCCCGGAAAATGCGGAAGGATGTCTTTGACAAGCTGATGCGGATTCCGGTGGGTTATTTCGACCGCAATCAGGCAGGAGACATCATCAGCCGCGTGAGCTATGATATTGATGTCGTCTGTACCTGTATTTCCACAGATGTGGTTTCGATCATGACTTCGCTGGTGACGGTCATCGGTTCTTTTGCCATGATGGTTTATATCTCGCCGCTGCTGTCAGTGGTAGTTGTGGTGACCATCCCGGTGTCCGTGTGCTATACCGTGTATATGCGGGGAAAGACGCGGCCGCGCTACAGCCGCCGTTCCGCCAGCTATGGCGCGATGAATGGCTTTGTGGAAGAGATGTTTTCCGGGCAGAAGACCATTCAGGCCTATGCTTATGAAGGCCAGGTAAGGGATCAGTTTGCCGCTGTCAATGAAGACGCTGCGGACGCGTATTACCAGGCGGATTACTACGGCACGACTATCGGGCCGACGATGGGCTCCATCAATAACCTGAGCCTGTCGCTGATCGCGATTTTGGGCTGTGCCCTGTATATGATGGGGAGCGTCTCTCTCGGACAGATTTCCTCTTTTGTGCTGTATTCCCGGAAATTTTCCGGCCCGATCAATGAGATCGCCAATATTATCAACGAACTGTTTTCTGCCCTTTCCGCTGCGGAACGCGTCTTCCGGCTGCTGGATGAATCGGAAGAAATCGCGGATCGGGCAAATGCGCGCGCACTCACAGATGTAAAGGGCGATGTAAAGCTGAGCCATGTCAGCTTTGGCTACGACCCGGGCAAGACGATTCTGCATGATCTGAGCCTGACGGCGGACGCCGGAAAGCTTATCGCTATTGTCGGTCCGACCGGGGCGGGCAAAACGACGATCATCAATCTGCTGATGCGGTTTTACGACGTAAACAGCGGTTCCATCACGGTGGACGGTACGGACATCCGGGATTATACCCGCTCCAGTCTCCGCGGCGCTTACGCGATGGTATTGCAGGATACCTGGGTATTCCAGGGGACAATCTTTGAGAACATTGCCTATGGAAAAGAAGGCGCGACGTTAGAGGAGGTTGAAGCAGTCGCGAAGGCTGCGCACATTCATCCCTTTATCATGCGCCTGCCGCAGGGCTATCAGACGGTCATCAGTGAGGACGGCGGCAATATTTCCAAAGGGCAGAAGCAGCTGCTCACCATCGCGCGCGCGATGCTCTTTGACTGTAAAATGCTGATTCTGGACGAAGCCACTTCAAACGTGGATACGAGCACCGAGCGGGAGATTCAGGCTGCCATGCGGCAGCTGATGAACGACAAAACCTGCTTCGTGATCGCCCACCGTCTCTCTACCATTCAGCATGCTGACCGGATTCTGGTTGTCGACCACGGGGATGTGGTCGAGCAGGGCACACATGAGAGCCTGATGAAAAAAGGCGGATTTTATTATAAGCTGTATACGGCGCAGTTTGAGTGATCGTAGTATCATATCCTTAATCATTTGTATAGAAAAGTTCAAAAAAAGGATAAGACGGTTCGCTTTTTCTATACAAATGTTTATAACGATATGTTCGCCGACGTGATTGGCCATGAATGGTACGCGGGTGCGGTTGAGTGTGCGTGGCAGAATGGGATCATTGACGGACATTTGGTGGAAAACGGATGCTTTCACCCGGAAAAAGAAGTAACGTTGGAGGAATTTTTCTCCTTTGCAGTCAATGGCTATAAGAGCCGAAAGGAATTGCCGGGGAGAATCCCTGTATTTATGATGAAAAATGCTCTGGCTATGCACTCTCTTATGTCAGGGCGGCGTATGCGCTGGGGCTGCTGGATAAAAATGGGAACGAAGATTTGCAGCGCCTGCTTACCAGAGGCGAGGCGGCCGAGCTGTGCCGGAGGATGAAGGTTTGAAAGGGGAGAGGATGTGAAGTTTTTCCTGCTGGGATATGACGAGGAAGGCACATGGAAATCAGAGGAAGAGTTGTATACCCTCTCGGAGCTGCTTCCGGGGATGGCTTTTGTGGCAGGCGTGGAATTTTACGGTGATATGACAGGCTACGGAATTTCTTTTACGGATGAGAATGGCTTCGAGCGTAGTTTTGCAGTGCATGTCAGCGGCCGGAATGGGGAACTGCTTCTGGATGAGTATGAATAGGACGGCGAAAGAACAGTACAGGATTGTTGCAGGCACTCCGGTGAGGATTGCCTGCAACTGGCAGCAGCAAAGAAATATGGTTATCCGTGCAGGGAATGGTGTGTCGTATCTTGCCTTTTTAGCAAAGCCCTAATTGCTTCTTTAGTTCATTTAATTCTGCCAGTGCTTTCCGCGCATCAGCTTCTGCTTTTTGGGCATCGGCTTTTGCTTTTTTTGCATCCATTTCTGCCTTTTCCGCGCGCAAGCGTTCCCGCTCCGTGTTTTTTTGCTCTTCCTTACGACCTTCTTCTACCAGTAATTGTCCAAGATACGTCATTTTGACTCCTCCTTTGATTTGATTTAACTCCGTATGATTAAGAAATTTTGTTGCCATAGCGTAGATGGCGGCTTCAATTTTTTCGACATCCTCTTTTGGAAGCTGATCTGCTTTTGATGAGATCTCGAAAGCGGCTTGGATGCGCTCCAGTTGGGAGCTTTTTCCGCCAAAGATTGGAAGCAGTGGCAACCGGACGAGATCTTCGCGTATAAGGGCTTCGCCTCTGCTGACCTTGGAACGCAGTTCTTCCAACAACTGGTCGGCATTTCGCTGACTCATGATGACAGGATGTATCCTGTATGTGTTAATCCCTTCTTTGAGATGCGTCATCGGGCGTTTGATTTTTCCGGAAAACAGTACGTAGGTGGTCACAGGTTTTTGCAGGATATAACTGAGATTGCTCTCGTAAGTCCGGAAGCGCCGGAGGTCTTTTTTTCCTCCATTTGTTGACTGAAATTCAAAGTGCGAGACGCTTCCATCTTCCATCACGAGATTGAAGTCCAGGTATCCTTTCTTAAGTTCAAGGTGAATCTCCTCGGTCAGTGTAAAAGCAGTCGCTTTTTGCGTAATACCGAAAACAGGAAGCATCTCTTCGGAGAAAAACTCCATCATGAGCTTTATCACGGCGTCCTCGGTCTGGTTTACAGAATCAATATCGTTCTGGTTGGTAGTACTTGAATCTGTACTATTTTCCGGGAAAACTTCTATCTGCTGTGTAGAGTCAGATAGAGGGAATGCTTCCTGATTGGAATGACATCGTTTGTTCATTTATTTTACCTCATTTCAGCTTAAAATGCTATGGATTTAAAAATATTTATGCGGCAATTTATGGCATGATTTACAGGAAATAGATTTATATGAAATCGAACAATTGGAGGCAGAAACGATTGTCATTTTTAGCTTTGGTATGAATTTTGAATATGCATATCAAATTATACAAATAAAATATCATATAAATAATAATATGACAACATAAATATTATTAAGGACGGCGTAAATCTACTGTAGGAATCGTAGTGGCGGAGACCACCAGAAATGCAT
>JAJQGP010000160.1 GCA_021200475.1 Lachnospiraceae bacterium | reverse complement strand
AGTTGCGCTCATTTGCTTTTGCCAGGGGCACATCGTACTCATCAATCAGGATAATTACTTTACGTTCGTAGTGTTTTTCCAGGAGCAGAGAAAGTGTGCTCAGACTGCTGGTGATTGTAGCATCAGACATAGCAAAGGCACTTTTTAGAGTTTCATCCACTTTCGCCAGTTGCTCATATCTTTTTTTATCAATCTCTGTAAGTTTTTCGCTTGTGGCGAGAAAAGGAAATCTTAATGCTTCATTTGCAATAACGGTACAGAGTTCATTTTTTGCAAATTCGTAATTGTTTCCATGGACAGTCTTTAAGCTAATGAAAATCACCGGAAACTGTCCCATGTATTTTTCGCAAAGCTGTGTCTCTTTAGAAATCTCAAGCCCCTCAAATAATGATTTATCGCATTCTATTTCCAGAAATGCTTTCAGCATGCTCATATTTAAGGATTTTCCAAAGCGCCGTGGACGCGTGAAAAGATTTACCTCTCCCCACGCATTCAATAAATCTCGAATCATTGCTGTTTTATCGACATAATAAAATCCTTCCGTTCGGATCTTACAAAAATCATCAATCCCAATCGGGAGCCTTTTCTTTCTATTATTATCTGCCATAGATAAACGCTCCTTTTATATCAGACTCAGATTCCCCTGAATCTGTATCAGTATCTATATTCTGTTCATCAGCTTAGCTTTTTCATTTCTCCTCCTATGACCATTATACATAAATTTGCTGGTAAATCAACACTTCCGAGCGGCAAGACGGCATAAATTTTTACGCATAATCTTCGGAGCGCGCTTTCTTGATGTGAGTGAAGGAGAGAGTTGACAGTCGGCATCTGCCGGTAAATTTAAGGTGGCATGTCAGCCGCTGTTCATTTTTCCTTTTTTTCATTTGTTTTTCCCCTGCCTCCTGTTTGCCTGCCTTCCGTATTTGACTTGTTGGTTTTCTGTTATCCTGGTACATACAGGTAATCTCTGGGTTTTGTGGCTTTATCTTACCTGTTTTCAATCCATTATATGCCAGGGGAATTCATATGTAAACAATATGGTTACAGGCTTTTTGACTTTTTATGTTGGTACGTTACAGGTCACACTTGTAGTGGTTGAAATAAGGTAGATTTGGCTGGGCTGTGGTGTGACCTGTAACATCTGCTAACCATGAGCCAAATTTGCACTTGCATGATTTTGCTATTTCTTCTATAATGAAAACTATACCAAAGATAAGCTATGGAGAAGTTACCAGATAATCATTAATAGTTTAGAAAGTGTATGACGAGCAGGTGCGGACGTATGGAAGGACGCCTGAGGCGATTTCGGAGACGATCCGAATTTGTGTAGAGCAGGGCATATTAAAGGAATATCTCGAGTCGAGAAAACAGGAGGTAGTAACTATGATGATGGATTTGTATGATCAGGATCGGATTTTGAAGATCCATATTGAAAGCGAGAAAAAGATAGCGGCAGAAGAAGCAGCAGAAAAAGCAGCAGAAAAAGCAGAGAAAGATAAGGAATCTGTTATTTGCAGAATGCTGAAGCTGGGAAAATTGACGGCAGAGGAAATTGCATTATGTGAGGGAGTATCGGTAAATAAAGTACTCGAAATCGAAACAGCCATGCTGCAAGAGGCTTAAGCTGTCGTTTCCAGTGGATTTTATTCTGAATTTCAGTGAGAAAATGATAGCCATCGGGGCAAAACTGGAGCGTGTAAATGATATGTTCTATCGTATTTGCGACAGCCATGGCTGCAGGAATGTGAATTCAGGAGGCAATGACAGGAATGATTGATTTACACATGCACACAACGGCATCGGATGGTTCGGATTCGATCCGGGAGCTGGCGGCGAAGCTTCGGGAAAGGGAGATTGATACGTTTGCCGTGACGGATCATGATACGATTGACGGTGCGCTGGAGATGGAAACGATTGTCTGGCCGGGCGCCCGGTTTGTGAAGGGCGTGGAGTTTTTCTGTATATCGCCGGCGGGCAAATGTCATATTCTGGGGTATGGGTATGACGCTTCCGATGTACAGCTGCAGGCGGCGCTGAAGGAAGGGTCGGATCTGCGGATGGCGAAGCTGGGGGACCGGCTCGCGTATGTGCAGGAGACGTATCGGATTGTATTTACCCGGGAGGAGCTGGACTGGCTCTATTCTATGAAAAGTCCCGGAAAGCCGCATATTGCGGATCTGATGCTGAAAAGGGGAATTGGAAAGAACCGGGATGATGTGATCCGTAATTACATCCATGGGACAAAAAAAGGAGCTGACCGGATTGAGGCGCAAACGGCGATCTCAGGCATCCTTCATGCGGGCGGTATCCCGGTGTGGGCGCATCCGCTTGGTGGGGAAGGGGAAGAGATGCTTTCCCGGGAGCAGTTCGCGAACCAGCTGCGGACACTGATGAGAAGCGGCATTCGGGGACTGGAATGCCACTATTCGCGCTATACGAGAGAACAGGTGCAGTTCCTGCGGGATATGGCAAAGAAGTATGATTTGCTGATCAGCGGTGGAAGTGATTACCATGGATCCCGCAAGAATATCGCACTGGGCACTCTGAACACGTATGGTGCGGCGGTCAGCGAGGACGAGCTGACGATTTTACGTGTTCTCTGACGTTACCGTTTACACCAGCAGTGACTAAAACAAGGTAAATTTGTTCATGGTGTGACCAGTAGCTTTCTGACCTCGTTTACGCCTTTGATGTAATCCTCCAGCTTCGGAAGATGCTCCACGAGAACGGGAAGATCGGGACTGAGCTTTTGGATTTCTTCCAGGTAGAGGGGCAGGTCCATCTGTCCTTCCCCGATGGGGACTTCACGGATCGCTACGGTCGTGCCGGGCAGCAGGATGCAGTCCTTGATATGGCAGCTTTTGATGTAAGGACCCAGGAGCGCAAAGGATTTGCGGATCAGTTCATCCATGTGTGTGTAGGTATAAGGGTCCTTGATGAAATTGATGACGTCCATGTGTACGGCAAACTCTTTGCGCTTTACATCTCCAAGCAGCTGCAGGTATTGTTCGGGCGTGTCCGGAACCATCCACTGCATGGGCTCCAGGGTAAAGAAGGTATGGGTCGGTCGGACCTCATCGCAGAGCCACTGGATCAGTTCGACGGTTTTCTGATAGCTGGCGATGTCAAAGTTTTCTCTGTAGCAGCCGCTCCAGATTTCCCCAAAGGCGCCCGACACATTGACGCAGCAGTCGGCCTGGATATAATCGGCCAGAGCAAGCTGCTCTTTGCTGCGCTGTTTTACCATTTCGGCCTTCTGTTCGTCCGGCTGGAAGGGGGAATCCCAGATGCCGACCTCCGCAATGCGGATATCCCGATCACTGGTGGCTTTTACGTAGGCATCGATCACAGAGACCGGCTCTGTATAATCGACCGGGAATGAGACGGCACGGCAGCCATTCTGTTCCAGAATTCCCGCCCATTCTTCCGGAGAAGAGTGGGGGAAGGAGGTATTGATTCCGATTCTCATAGGTACAGGCTCCTTTCTTAATTTACAGGTCTGTCAGTTCCCGTTTCCAACCAGAAAAAGAACAGTGATCGGCTCTGGTTACTGGTCACGTCTGTAAGGGAAAAATGAACGTAAATCTGGTCAGGGGAGCGAACAGTTACCGAACCTGTATTTATTCTATCAATTGTTCCATACTCACTTCTACTTTCGATACCTTCAGACTGCCCGGTGTGCTGCCTGCTGTCTGCCGGTGTGAGGCAAACAGTCCGTATTTCGCACCAACCCATACGCCTGGCGTGAAGGAGAAGCGTTCGCCAACGGTGCGCCATACGCCGGTCACATCCGGGAAGTAAAACTGCCCGGTGCCGTCGGCGAATACCTGCATGCCGACGGAGGCAGGTCCCTGGGGTACGGCTCCATAGCGCGTGGTTGTCTCATCGCCGCCGATCGTTCCGGAGATTTGGGTCAGATAGAGGGCGTCTCCCTCTTTTTCAAAAGCAAGGGCGGTGTAGAATCGCCCGAAGGAGATCAGTCCGGCGGTATCCCCTTCTTTTAAATCAGAGAGATCGAGCTGCATGCGCACGGTAAACGCCGGAGCGGTCCATTTCTGTAAAAGCAGATGCGCTGCGTCACAAAGCGGTCCGTCACAGGACTGTGCGAACAGACGCAGACCAGGCTGCTCCAGACGATACCAGCTGTCTCTGTGATTGGCGTTCCACTGCCATTGCAGACCCAGGCGAGTGCCAGTGAAGTCGTCACAGTCGGCCGGAGAATAGATGGCTTTTTTACACCCGCAGTCCGGCTTCCGGTAAACGCTCACGGGTACGCCGTAGCCTTCTCCGGTGTCGGCGCCGATCACCGGCCAGTCGTTTTCCCAGCGCATGGGCTGCAGGTGGACGATGCGCCCCGCGTTTCCGACATCCTGAAAATGGATGAACCAGTCTTCTCCGGAGGGGGTGGTGGTCCAGCCGCCCTGGTGAGGTCCGTTGATGGCGGAATCGCCCTGCATCATGACGATTTTTTCTTCATAGGGACCGTAAACATTCCGGGAGCGGAGAGCCGTCTGCCAGCCGGTTTTGACGCTTCCGGCCGGTGCCAGTATATAGTAATAGCCATTTCTTTTATAGAATTTCGGACCCTCGATGGTTGGCTGCGTGTTGTGTCCGTCAAAGACATCGACGCCCTCGTCCAGAAGCCGCTCGCCGTCAGGACTCATGGGACTGACATGCAGGATGCTTTTGATGCCGGAGCGGCTTTTGGCAAATGCGTTTACCAGCCACGCCCGGCCGTCGTCGTCCCAGAGCGGACAGGGATCGATCCAGCCCTTTGCCGCCTTTACACAGACTGGCTTTGACCAGGGACCGGCTGCGTCCTTCGCCTTGCACATGAAAATCCCTTCATCGGGCATGGGGTAGTAAACATAGAAAAATCCGTCATGATAGCGGATCGCGGGTGCCCAGACGCCGTGTCCGTGCTGCGGGTTTTCGTAACCGGGTTCGTCGATCTGCTCCAGTACATAGGAGAGCATTTCCCAGTTTACGAGGTCCTTTGAGTGAAGCACCGGCAGAGCAGGCGTATTGCAAAAGCTGGATGCCACCAGATAGTAATCCTCGCCAACCCGAATGACATCCGGGTCGGAGTAATCCGTATACAGGATGGGATTCCGGTAAGTCCCGTCCCCGTTATCCGCATTCCATGTCCAGTTTTTCATTTGAGATCCTCCCTGTAGCTGTTCGTGTTTTCACGATTGTTTTTTCAGATATCTTCGATCAGTCTGACTGCTTATCCCTTCAGTCCGCTGGTAGCTATGCCTTCTACAAAGTATTTCTGCGCGGAGAAGAAGAGGATAATCAATGGTATCACAGCAACAAAGGCCATGGCAAGTACTTTTCCCCATACAACGACCGATTCTGCGTCCAGCGACAGCCGGAGGGCAAGGGATACGGTGTATTTTTTCACTGAGTTAATGTAAATCAGGGAATTGAAATAATCGTTATACGTCCACATAAACTGGAACAGTGCAGCCGAGAACAGAGATGGTTTCATCAGCGGCAGCAGAATCTGGTAAAAGACCCGGAAGGTGCCGCAGCCGTCGATGTAGGCCGACTCGTCCAGCTCGCGCGGCAGTCCACGCATGAACTGGATCAACATGTAGCTGAAGAACGGGTTGCAGGCCAGGATCGCCGGTACATAAAATGGCAGATAGGAATCCAGCCAGTGAAGCTTGTTGTACAGCATATACCGGGGGATGATGATGGTGGAGTTCGGAAGCATCAGGGTCGCGATCAGAATGGCAAAAAGAATTTTTTTGCCGGGAAAGCGGAATCTGGCGAAGCCGTAAGCCACCAGAGAGCTGGATATAATAGTAAACAGCGTCGTCGGGATTACGAGAATCGCGGTGTTGATAAAATATTTGGTATACGGTATGACGGTCCCTGTCCAGCCCTCGATGTAGTTTTTCAGACTGAAGGAGGAGGGCAGCAGGGCAGTGGTTCCAAAGATTTCTTCGTTTGTCTTAAAGGTCGCAAAGAACATCCAGATGATCGGATACAGGAGCACCACGCCGATCACAATAATCACCAGATAGGAGCCGACCAGATTGAGTTTTTTCTTTTGCTCTTTTGTCATTGCTTGTTCCCTCCTTATCAAAATACATCACTGTCTTCGTAATACACCCAGGTATTCGAAAATCGGAATAACAGCAGTGTTACAACGAGAATAATGGCGAACATGACCCAGGAAATGGCGGATGCATACCCCATCTTAAAGTAAGAGAAGCCTTCCTTATACAGCTTCAGACCCAGCAGATAGGTCGCTTTCAGAGGGCCGCCATCGGTAATGACAGCAGCGGAGGTATAGGCCTGCAGCGCATTGATGGTCTGCATGATCATGTTAAAGAAGATAATGGAGGTGATCTGCGGAACCGTAATGCTGAAGAATTTGCGGATTTTTCCGGCTCCGTCAATGGAAGCCGCTTCGTATAATTCTCTGGGAACCTGCTTGAGAGCCGCCAGGAACATGACCATGGAGGAACCAAACTGCCAGATTTCCAGCATACAGATGGTTCTCAGGGCGACTTTTGGATTTCCCAGCCAGCTGACGCTGGAGATGCCGATGGAATTTAAAAGGGCATTTACGACGCCGTTATCCATGAACATAACCTTCCAGAGCATGGCAATGGCTATGCTGCCGCCGAAGAGGGAGGGAATGTAGTAAAAGGTACGGATCAGATTGATCCCCTTGATGTCCCGGTTTAAAAATACCGCCACCGCCAGGGCGAGGATCAGTTTGCCCGGCACGGTCATCAGGGTAAAGCGGATGGTTGCGGACAGAGAGGTGATGAATTCTTTATCTGCGGTAAACAGTGTGATGTAATTTTTCAAACCGGCCCATACAGGACTGGATGTGATCTGGTAATCGGTAAAGGAATAGTACAGAGAGCTCAGAAACGGGTAGAGCTGGAGCACGCACAGGCCGATCAGCCACGGCGCGAGGTAGATAAACGCGTGATAATCCCGTCTCCGGTAGGCGCGAATTTTTTTCTTTCCATTCATAACGGGTACCTCCGGTAAAATTCTATTTCCGCAAAGCAACGAGCCAGGCAGACGTGCTTGCGCGGGTATTTAACTTATTTAACTGGTCTGACAGAAAGGTGTGCAGATGGGCAGAACGAAAAGGACAGCTGCGCAGATTTTGCGGTGCACTTAAGAAAGGCTGCCGCACGTCTGTATTGCGGCAGCCTTGTCGTTTCTGTCTATCTGATTCTTGCCTGTCAGGGGATATGATCTTCAGGTTACTGTTCACACTCCGACTATGCACTTGCTGTGTGGTCAGGGCCTATCCCACACGAAGTGTGGGATGCCACCCGGCGAGGGGCAAAAACGCAGATGTTATTAAAGCAGCATTTCCAGCTGAGCAACCATATCGGCCGCAGCATCCGCCGGTGTGCTTGCGCCATAACCAACGGTTTCAATGGCATCGGTTACGATGGTCTTTCCTTCTTCAGAAGACGCGTAGCGGTCCGGTGTCAGTCCGCCGTATGCCGAGCAGATATTTGCCGCTTCCATCAGGATTTCGTCAAGCGTACCGTCTTCGGTGCAAATCTCACGGGCCTTCTCGGTCGCCGGTACGGAACGGGTGCATGCCAATGTGGACATGGATTCCGGATTGTTAAAGAAGTAGTCGAGGAAAAGCATAGCCGCCTCAATGTTAGAGCTGGTGGAAGCCACTGCGATTACCTGCGGGCAGTTCGCTGTCCAGCCTGCATCCAGTGCGCCGTCCAGCATCGGAAGATTGCCAACGGACCAGGTAGCGTTTTCATTTGCGGCCATCATGACACTCATGGTAGAAACATGTGCGAAGGTGCAGACATATTTGCTGTTGATCCAGTTCGGATCGGACTGCAGATTGTCTCCGCCATACGCTGCCGTATAGGAAGCCGGAGCGATCACTTCTTCATCATAAAGCCGCTGGATGTAATCCAGACAGGTTTCCGCCTGCTCGGCTGTAAGGTTTAATACACCGTTGTCAACGTCAAAGACGGTCTGACCGGTCAGCTGCTTTGCGTAGTTAAAGAAGATAAAGGTAGAAAGATAAGTCTTGTTTGCGCACATCAGATACATGGAGTCATCGTATTCACGCACCTGCTTGCCCCACTCGATCAGGTCTTCCCAGGTATAATCGCCGGTAAAGTCAAGGCCGATCGCGTCAGCAAGCTCCTGATTGATCAGCAGCGCCGGTCCTGCGATGCCGGTCGGGATGCCGAGCTGCTGCCCGTCATAATAACCGTTGATCTGCAGACGCAGGAAGGACTCATCATAATTCGAAAAATCAAATCCATACTCGTCATAGCTTACGAAATAGTCCGGGTTGGTCGCCACGTAGGTTGGCATGTACTCCGGGTCAATCTGGACGATATCCGGTGCTGTCCCGCTGGCCAGCTGTGTCGCCAGCTTGTCATTGTAGCCATCGCTGCTGCCATATTCTGCTTCAATCTGGATGGTCGGATAATCGGCCTCGAACGCCTCGATTACCGCCAGCGTAGCAGCCAGTCTTTCGTCGCCGCCCCACCAGCTGAAGCGAAGCGTCGCATCCTCACCGGTGTATTCCGCTTTCTCCCATGTGCTGTCGGACTCCTCTGCCATAACAGGGGAGCTGCCTGTGAACCCTGCCAGAGCCATACCTGCCATGCCGGCCGCCGAGCCGCGCAAAAAGTCTCTTCTGGATATTGTCTTCATTGTGTATTCCTCCTTATGATTCGCTTTGTCCGCGAGATTTGAGCTGCGGGTACTGTTCCGTACCTGAACAGTACCGTCTTTGTACTTATACTTTATCACAGGAGATTCGCTGAAAACAATGCGCTCATCTTGCGATTTGGTTTCAAAATTTGCGAAAAACACCATAAAAAGGTATCATTTCTTGTCATTGTTCGTATTTTTGTATAACTCGTCCGGCTGAACCAACGGAATATGGAACGAAATGCAACATCCAAGCCCTTCTTTTGCCTGTAATTTCAGTGCACTTTTTTCGCTATAGCGCAGGATGAGCCGTCGGTTGACATTGGTAAGGCCGATGTTGCGGCTGTTTTCATCACAGATGCGTTCCCGCAGCCGGGCAAGCTCCTCTTTTGTCATGCCGGAGCCATTATCAATGACAACAAACTGCATCTGGTTGTTTCGCGGATAGACCCGAATCTTTACATAGCCTTTTCGCCCGCTTTCCCGCAGCCCGTGGAGGATGCTGTTTTCCAGAAGCGGCTGCAGCAGCAGGCGGGGAACCTGGAAATCCATCCATTCGTCTTCAATCTCATAGTAAACGATAAATTCTTCTCTCAGGCGGTATTGCTGGATGGAGACATACTCCTTCAGATAACGAAGCTCCTCTGCCAGAGTGACTGTCGCGGTCGGGTCGCCGAGCGAATATTTCAGGATGTCCGAGAGGCAGGTCAGTATTTCCGTGGCGTTTTCCGTATCCCCGGGAAGCTTGCGAATCTCCAGCTCCACTGTCTGCAGGGTGTTAAAGAGAAAATGCGGATTGATCTGGTACTGCAGGGTTGAAAGCTCCATGACCTGCTGCCGGTATTGCTTTTCTGCCAGCTGTGTATTCAGGTAGGTGGTGTTCAGAAACATACGCAGGATATTGTTCATGATCACGCCGTATTCGTCCTGCGGCTGCTGATCCTCCTGTTCCGGAAAATTTCCCTGTTCTGCCTGTTCAAATAAATGCAGGGTATATTCGATCTCGCGGAAGTTCCCCTTTGTCGTCACATAGGAAATCGATACCGCGATGCCCACATCCAGCAGGAAAAACAGTGCAAAGATGCCAAACAGCGGCAGCATATTGCGGATCAGGGAGATGCGCGGGATCACGGATATCAGATACAGGTGATACAATTCGTAAGACTGTACCTGGATCAGATAGTAACCATCGCCAAGCTTTTGCCATTTTTCGTTTTCCTCTGTGTCCGCAAGGGATAAAAGCTGCTGCTTCCTGTCTTCGGAAGAAATGTCGCTGACGATTTCATCCTCATCGGCCGTCAGCAGAGCTCCGGTGTCATCAAACAGGTACAGCTTTTCCAACACGTTTGCGGACATACTGTTGAGACTCTCCTGGAACTTTTGCAGATTCAGGTTTAAGACAATGACGCCGTCCTGAATCAGCATCCGGCGATAGATGGAAAGCACCTGTGTGGCGGAATCCTCGGAATAGGTACTTTCTGTTTGTGTTCGCAGCCGGGCGAGGCCTTCCGTACCTTCTTCCATGTCAAGATATATGCTAAGCCAGCTGTCATCCTCATCTGAGAGGGACAGCTTCTTCGAGGTCGAGGAAAAATAGGCATCGTATCCGTCAAAATACAGGTAAACAGAAGAGATGTAGTCATGCGACTGCACGATGCCGGATAAAAAGGTCGTGATACTACGGATGTAAATGGAATCACTGTAGGAGATGTAGTCCTCGCTGGAGAGAATTTTTTTCAGGGCGACCATCATGTTTGTGCTGTTAGCGACCTGGTTTTGTTCTTCCAGGACACTGTTTACCACCAGATCGAGCTGGCTGTAAAGCGCGTCCAGAGAATTCTCACCTTCCTGGGCCAGGGATGCGGACTGCTGGCGGACGATCAGAGTGCCCAAAAACAGGAACGCACAGATGATGGGAATCAGGAACCAGCAGACGTACTGAACCGTACGCCGGATGAAAAAGCGACGCATCATGGTTTTGTCCCTCCTGGTTCTCTGCCGGTGCGGGAATCGGTATCCGCACTTTCAGCCGTGGCTGCGCTGGCAGCGGCAACTGTATTTGTCCTGGTATTCTCCCGGCGGTACTCGCTGGGGGATACGCCGTAATATGCTTTGAACGCGCGGGAAAAATTCTTCGGATTGTCATAACCGACCCGGTGTGCGATCTCATAGCTTTTGCAGCGGATATCGGAGAGCATGGCTGCTGCCTTTTCCATGCGGGTTTTCAGAAGCAGGTCAGAAAAGCCGACGCCGCTTTTTTCCTTAAACAGGCGGGAAAGGTAGCTGGGGGAAAGCCCCACGTAGGCCGCCGCCTTCTCCAGGGAGGCGTCCTGATAGTTTTCGTTCAGATATTGGATCACCTCATCGGTCAGACGGCTGCCGCCGCCCGGGAGAAGCGCAGATTCGCAGGCGTCAGAGAAATTCTGGCTGTTCCCGTGTTCTTTATCGAGTTCTTCCCTTATTTTCTCAAAGCACTGCGTCAGGTCCTTGTAGTTGATCGGCTTCAGCAGATAGTCTGTGATGCGGTACTGGAGTGCTTTGCGGAAGTACTCGTAGTTCTTGTGGCTGCTGAAAAGTACAATCCGGATATTGGGCCAGGCGGCGATCCGGCGGCAGACCTCAAGTCCGTCCATACCAGGCATGCGGATGTCGCAGAGGACAACATCGACGAGAGATGCTTTTTCTTCCAGAAACTTCAGCACATCCTGCCCGTTGTAAAACTGCCCGATCACCTGAAAACCGATCTGTTCCCAGGGGAAAAGGTTGGCGATGCCTTCACAGATTTTATCTTCATCGTCGGCGATAATCAGGTGATACATAGTGTCCTCCGTTATAAATGTCCGTTCTGAATCAGGGGCCATAAAAGGGATATCCGATCTGTAAACTGTGCCACTGCAAATTCGGAACCTTCTGCGGTAAAAAACTCATATTTTTGTAAGTTTAACATATAAAAAAGAAACTGACAATCCGAAAATGAACGATCGAAAATCCCGGAACGGCAGAAAGGCAGTGCATGAAAAGCGGGTTTTTGCCATCCCTTGCAATCTTTCACGAAACCTTAATAATTCCATTCAAAAAGCTTTCTTGTATTCAGTGAAAAGGAATGTTATACTCGTATTGACAGTGTAAAAGAACTGTGTCAGTCAAAGAACTGTCTGATGCAGACGGAATTTTCGAACAGAAAAGGAGAGGTAAGCGTATGAAATTTTCAAGGAAACTGATTACGGTTTTGCTGAGTGCCTGCACGCTGGCGGCGGCGGTGCCGTCCATCCCTGCAATGGCGGACAGCCAGAAGGTCGTAACGCTTGGCGCGGATCTGACAGAAGAGCAGCAGACGATGATTCTCAAATATTTCGGCATATACGGGGAGTCGAATATTGAGACCCTGACGATTACAAATGAGGATGAGAGAGAACACCTTGGTTCGTACATTCCCCTGGAGCAGATCGGGACCAGAACGTACAGCTGCGCGCTGGTGAGTCCGACGACCTCCGGCGGGATCCAGGTAAAGACAGCGAACCTTACTTATGTGACGAGCAATATGATCGCATCGACCCTTTCCACAGCAGGGGTGGTAAACTGCGATGTCCTGGCGGCCGCGCCGTTTGCGGTATCCGGTACGGGTGCACTCACCGGTGTGCTGATGGCGTATGAGACCGCCTCCGGTGAGACATTGGACGAGACGAAGAAGGAGACGGCAACCCAGGAGCTTGTTACGACGACGACGATCTCAGACAGTGTGGGAACGGTCGAGGCGACGCAGATCGTTAACGAGACCAAGATTCAGGTTATCCAGGGCGATGTGGTCAGCACGGGCGACATTGAAGTGATTGTTGATACCGTCGCGGAGGAGGAGAATGTGACGCTTTCCGATGAGGACCGCGCCCTGCTGGTAGAGCTGATGGAAAAGATCGCGGAGCAGGATTATAATTACGAAGAGATGAGCGAGACGCTGGAGCGTGTCGAGGAGAACCTGGACTCCCTTCTGAGTGAGGAAAGCGATGATACGGAAAGTGCTTCGGATGAGGAAAGCTCGGAGGCTGTCACGGAAGCGGTCTCTGAGGCGGAAGGCTCTGCAGAAGGTAACGCAGAGGAATCGGAAGCATCGTCTCTTGCGGAGGACAGCATCCTTTTGAATACCGATGAATCCGCCCTTGGCAGCGATGTGGTTTTTGACGCCACCGATGAATCGGCTCTGACTGAGACAGAGGCCTCTGCGGAAACCGAGACGGAAGCTTCGGATGATTTCGGATTTGATATTACCGTATCTGACAGCTATGAGGACACGACGGGTAGCGAGGACTCTTCGGATTCCGCGGATGCGGATGGTTCCTCAGACGACGCTTCTTCCGGAGAGGATGCTGCACAGACGGAGGGGGCAGATATTGTTGTTGATTTTGAAACTACAGATGCGGAGAGTGCAGACGAAACCGAGGCAGCTCAGACAGAGGCAGAAACGGAGTCTGAGATGGAAGGCATGGTGCAGGACGTGATTTCCATATCGGAGCTGGTACTCGATCCGAATACAGACGAAGATGCCACGGAAAACGCTGCGATTGAGGCGGGACGGAATTATCTGACAATATCCACCCAGCGCACGGATCTGGTCGCTGGCACCGGCGCGATTTCCGTATACGATGCGGCGGACGGCTCTCTGATTGAGACGGTGGAGATGAGCGATACGACAAAGGTCCTCTCTGAGCCGATCACCGATGTGGAGAAGCTGTATGAGCTGGGAGAGTGGACGGAAGGAACGGAGTTCCGGATTTATCTGGATAGCCCGCTGGCGGCGGATATGTCCTATTATATTACCATCGGCGATGATGCTCTTACGACAGCGGATGGCTCAGCCTCCATTCAGACTGCGCTGGATGACTACATCATCAGCTGGCAGTTTGATACGCTCAGCTATGGCATCGGTCTGGATGAGACGGTGGACGGAGTGACCGTGAACAGTACGGTGACCGGAACACTTTATGTAGATGCGGAAACCTCCGCCTATGCGCTATTGGACAGCATTGCGGTAGACGGGGTCGAAACGCTGGCGGAAGGAACTGCGATTGCATTCACTGAAAGCTCTACTTTTGAGCTGACCATCGGACAGAGCGGGGAAGCGGTGATCCATGTGTCCTATTATGATTCTGCGGAGACCATGAATCTGGTGAATGAAGCTTCCTATACGGTGACGGTAAAATAAGGGAATCGCAGTCCCCAAATTTGCGGACAGGTAGCCGGAAAACAGTGAAATCAGAATTTCCAGTTGCAATTTCTCAGAAAATGGACTATAATTCCCAAGTGAGAGACAGGGGAGCCTGTGTGGCAGGCTGAGAGGAAGTCATTCAACTTCGACCCTTGACCTGATGCGGATAATGCCGCCGTAGGAAGTCGTAAGCTGCTTTTTTCGGAGATACCCGCATGGGTATCTCCTTTTTGTACTAAGGTTCAAAACAGCATCAAAATGAAAAAACAGACTGTGCTGATTTATCAGCTAAAGGCTGTATTTTCATTTTGGGATGGGCGGGAACCGCCCATCAGCCACAGACATATGACGCGTAAGCGGCATATAGCCTGCTTTGCAGGTGGTCTGCGGCCTGCTGTTTTGAGCAATAAGCAATTGTTTTCGCCTTCGAAATAAGGCGGAGAAGCATTCACGGGAATCCGTGCGGGTCCGGGGGGAGCGCCCTGTGCCTTGTATCACAGCGATGGGAAGCCGTGTTCCGGCGTGA
>JAJQGP010000068.1 GCA_021200475.1 Lachnospiraceae bacterium | reverse complement strand
TGTATAATATACAGGACGTGCCGTCCATTGGAAGAAACGCTTCGCGTTTGGACAGCACTGAGGCAAAAGACCCCGGAGAGCAGGCGGCGGAAGGCAACCGGGAAAATGGGGATGGCGCTGATGAGGCGGATACAATCGATGCGTTCCGGGAGAAGTATGTCGGTGCCTGTGACGGGCATGCGACGGAGCGGATTTTGCGGCTGACAGGAATGCTGTGAAATGTATGACATCTGATGCGATCGCGTCGTATTGGGCTGGATTGGCTGCTGGCAATGGAAGTCAGGCGAAGACGCGGAAATCGGGGGTGGTTACAGATGAATATCGCGATTATTTTTGCCGGGGGAAGCGGTGTGCGGATGGGAGCGGGGATTCCCAAACAGTTTCTGGAGATCAATGGAAAGCCGATCCTGATTCACACGATGCAGCTGTTTCAGGAGCATGACGAGATCGACCGGATTTACCTTGCCATGAGCAGGGATTATATGGATTACGCGACGGCTCTTGCGGAGGACTATCACATTGATAAGCTGGCTGCAGTTGTTCCCGGGGGCGAGACCGCGCAGGATTCGATCTACAATGCGCTGATTCGCGCACGGGAGGAAAATCCGGAGGATTCGATTGTACTGATTCACGATGGTGTCCGCCCCTGCGTGGAGTACGATGTGATCAGTGAGAATATCGAGAGTGTGGAAAAGTACGGAAGCGCGATCACAGCGACTCTCTGCTATGAGACCATCCTGGTCAGCCGGGACGGACGGAAAGTAGATGATGTGCCGCTGCGCAGCGAAAGCTATGCTGCGCAGGCGCCGCAGAGCTTTTATCTGAAGGATATCCTGGAGGCACATGAGAGAATCCGGGAGAGAGAGAACCGTTATGAGGGAATGGTGGATGCCTGTACGATTTATCGTGCGCTGGGACGCCAGCCGCATATTGTGCCGGGCAATCGCGGTAATATTAAGGTGACGACGCCGGAGGATGTCTATATGTTCCGTGCGCTTTTACAGTATCGGGAGAATGAGCAGGCCTTCGGACTGACACAGCCGGATCGGATCGCGTCGAGGCTGCGGCGGCTGCGGCGGAAGAACGAAGGATAGAGGCAGTGCACCTGAGGGACGCGCAGCACCGGTATGGGCGGCCCCGGACACGCTCTCGCTTATAAAATAGCGCAGCGGTACTAAGCTCGACTTTCGCTGCGCTCGGTCTCGCTAAGGACCGGCGCTATTTTGAATAGTCCGGGTCCATCCCATACCGGTGCTGCGCTGGGATTCACGAAGTCCCCAAAAAATTAAATCTGGAAGGTCAGGAAAAGGGCATGGCAGATAAAATATGGAGTGAGGATAAAATCCTGCAGGAGGATCTGGAGCGGATTGCGGCGTCGGAAATGATTGACTGGGAGATGCTGCGGGACAAGCGGATTCTGGTGACGGGTGCGACAGGACTGATCGGGTCGCTGGCGGCGCGGGCTCTGGTGTGCGCGAGTGTGAAGCGTTCGCTGAACCTTCAGGTGGCGGCGCTGGTGCGCAGTCCGGAGAAAGGAAAAGCCATGCTGGGTGCTTTCCGGGAGGATGGCCTGGAGTTGGTGACGGGGGATATTCTGTCGCCGGTTGCTGTGGACGGCCCGGTGGATTATATTCTGCATGGCGCGAGTGTGACGACTTCGAAGGATTTTGTGGATCACCCGGTGGAGACCATCCTGACGACGCTGAAGGGCACGGAGCACCTGCTGGAGCTGGCGGGGCAGAAGCAGGTGAAGAGCATGGTGTATTTCTCCTCGATGGAGATTTATGGTGTGCCGGATGCGGCGAGTTATATGGAATTGCCCCCTCCCGCGGGTCGGCGGCAGGACGTGCCGTCCATTGGAAGAAACGCTTCGCATTTGGACGGCACTGTGGAATTGCCCCCTCCCACAGGTCGGCGGCAGGATATACCAGGCTCTGCGCGGATGGCAGCGGTACTGCGGGAGGCAGATTATGGCTATATTGACCCGCTGCAGGTGCGCAGCAGCTATTCAGAGGGCAAGCGCATGGCGGAGGGACTGTGTGCGGCATACGCGCATGAGTACCAGGTGCCGGTGAAGATGGTGCGCCTGGCGCAGACCTTCGGCGCGGGGATTCCGAAAAATGAGAACCGTGTGTTTGCGCAGTTTGCGCGCAGCATTATGGAAGGTAAAGATATCGTGCTGCACACGGACGGGAGCAAGGCGCACTGCTATTGCTACACGACGGATGCGGTGCTTGGGATTCTGACGGTTCTTCTGCGTGGAACGGACGGAGAAGCTTATAATATTTCAAATGAAGAGACGTACAGTACCATCCGCGGGATGGCGGAAATGCTGATTGAAAAGTATCCGCAGAGCGGCTCACGGCTGGTGTTTGATATTCCAGAGGACGCGAATCAATACGGATATGCGCCGACCTCCCGGATGCTGATCTGCTCAGAAAAGGCACGGGCGCTTGGCTGGAGGGCACAGGTGACGCTTCCGGAGATGTTTGAGCGGCTGATGGGTTCGATGGAGCATTCCTGATAAAAACAGGCAACTGTGCAGAACAGCAGAAGTGCAGACCGCAGACGGGGGGATGTAAGAATCATGCGGAAGAACAGAACAGACAGAAACGCTGTGCGTTTGGGCGACACGTATGAAACACTGGACGCTGACCGGCTGAAAACACTGCAAAAGGTTCTTCTCGCCACCTTGCTGGAGCTGGATCGTGTCTGCCGCAAGAATGATATCCGATATTTCCTTGCGGGCGGAACGTTGCTCGGCGCGATCCGGCATCATGGGTTTATTCCCTGGGACGACGATGTGGATGTAATGATGCCGCGGGAGGATTATGAAAAATTTCTGCGGGTGGCGGAAAACGACCTTTCGGATAAGCTTTTTCTTCAGCGGGCGAATTATAATCCGTATACCAGGCTGCGCGTCAATGGAACTGTATTTGCTTCGGAATTTATGGCACGGTTTTCAGACATCCACAGCGGCATTTTCCTGGATATTTTCGCACACGACCGCACGGCCGGCCATGCCTGGTCGCAGAAGCTGCATCGGATGGTCACGAAGGTGACCCGGTCGATTGTATTTAATAAATGGGGCAATACGGAAATCAAAGGGGATGGAAGCCATCCGGTCATCCGCTGGATTGGGAGCAGAGTGAAAGGCCTGATTCCGATGAAGCTGGCGATTTGGATGCGGGGTCAGACGCTGGTCATGTTCCGAAACCGGGAAACCGGATATCTGTATGATGGTATGGGGCAGAATATGGCGCGCGGGGCTTTTCCGGAGAAATGGCTGAGTGAAGTGCTGTATGTGGACTTTGAAGGCTATTCCCTTCCGGTGCCAAAGGAATACGATGCGTATCTTACCTGGCTGTACGGGGATTACATGCGGCTGCCGCCCGAGGAGCAGCGCCATCCGGGGCATGATACCGTGAAGCTGGATTTTGGAAAATATGAAGACATAGCCTGGAAGCGGGCGGATCAGATATTTCGATAAAAAGGATAAGGGGATGAAAGAGAATTGCTTTCCGTAATACTTCCCGCATATAACGAGGAAAAAATGATACAAAAGGCTTCCCGCCGGATTGACCGGATTCTGACAGCGGAGAAAATTCCATATGAAATTGTCTTTGTGAATGACGGGTCGAAGGACAATACCTGGGAAGAGATCGAAAAGGCCGCCCGGGAGAATCCGAATGTCACCGGGGTTCGCTTTTCGCGGAATTTTGGCAAGGAGGCCGCGATGCTTGCGGGCCTGGCGGAAGCCGCCGGAGACTGCTGTGCGGTGATGGACTGCGATCTGCAGCATCCGCCGGAAACGCTTGTGGAGATGTACCGTCTCTGGGAGCAGGGCTATGAGGTGATCGAGGGCGTCAAACGTACGCGCGGTAAGGAGAGTACCCTGCATCGGCTCAGTGCGGGACTGTTTTATAAAATGCTTTCCAAAGCGGTGAAGATTGATATGTCGCGAGCCTCAGATTTTAAATTGCTGGACCGTCGCGCGGTGGAGGCGCTGCTGTCTCTGCCGGAGCGGAATCTCTTTTTCCGGGCGCTTTCGTCCTGGATTGGGTTTAAGACTACGTCGGTGGAGTTTGATGTGCAGGAGCGCACCGAGGGGGAATCCAAATGGTCAACCTGGTCTTTGATTGAGTACGCGGTGAAAAATATTGTTGTTTTCTCCACTGCTGCACTCCAGTTTGTGACTATGGCGGGGGTGGTTGTTTTTATCGCGGCCGTTCTTCTGGCGATACAGACGCTGGTGCGCTATTTTTCCGGACATGCGGTGGAAGGATTTACGACGGTGATCCTGCTGATTCTGATCATTGGAAGCCTGGTGATGATCAGCCTTGGCATTATCGGGTATTATATCGGGAAAATCTATGAGGAAGTGAAAGGAAGGCCGCGGTATATTATTTCAAAGAGAATCAAACGGTCTGCGGCAGCGGAAGGGAACCATACGGTCACTGTATCCCATAATAGGACACCATGATCGCTTCTTCGCTGTCGGCCTCGTAGTCAAAGACGAAGCGGTCATACGCATTGATTACATGTGTATTCTGATATTTGTCGTAGCGTTTGTACTGGCGCCCGTACGACATATGAACATGCCCGTGCAGGAAAAAGCGCGGGCTGTATTTTTCAATCAGAGTGATAAAGCTTTGAAAGCCCTGGTGCGGCAGATCGCGTCCGTCGTTTAGCTGATAGGCGGGCGCGTGTGTGACCAGAATATCAAATCCATGGTTGCGGAACAGCTTCCAGCGCAGCTTCCGCACTCTTTTTTTCATTTCCTGTTCGGTGTACTGGTAGCTGCCGGCATGGTAGCGCATGGAGCCGCCCAGGCCAAGGATCCGGACGCCCTCGAAGACAAAAATGTCATCGTCAATACAGGTGCAGCCGTCCGGCGGCACCTGATCGTATTTGGTGTCGTGATTGCCGTGCACATAGAGGACCGGTGCGGAGGTGAAGGTGGCTAGAAAGGAAAGATAGTGCGGGTGCAGGTCACCGCAGGAAATGATCAGGTCAATTCCATCCAGCTTGCTTTTTTCAAAATGATCCCACAGATAGGGAGATTCCTCGTCCGCGATTGCCAGTATCCGCATCTTAGCGTGTTTCCTTTCTTTGGTAACCGTTCAGAATCGGCAGACCTGTGGCCTGCTGGTCTGAATCATTACGTCTTTTGAATGAGTTATGAAGGTCTTACGAAGCGGACAGGGCAGGCCCTGTCCCTGGGGATATAGAATCCCATAATTATGTCAGGCTGGCAGGCGATTTTTTAACACCCTGCTGTGCGACGACCGGTTTTGCCTGCTCGGTCAGCTCGTATTCCTCCGGGATGGAGCCGACGACGTTTTCTGCCAGCCAGTCCATCTTGACAATCTGCTCCGGGGAGAGGTCCCCCTCCCAGTGCGATTTGACTACGCCGGTCTGGGAATACAGGATGCCGGAGAATGGGTTAAATTCGCCCGCACTGATGGTATGTCTGAGCAGCTCCACCAGACGTTTGGTACCGATGGGCAGATTCTGCGAGCAGATGACATCCACGACACCTGAGGACATGCCCCACCAGTAGTTGATGGCCTTGCCCGTGTCGTCGTATTTCCAGGTGCCGTCCATGATGGTCCGGATCAGCTTCTCATAGAAGCGTCCCCAGTGGCACAGAGGCATCGCGAGATTCTGCGGGCGGCCATTCACGATATGGTAAATGCCAAACAGGCGGGAGGCTTCTTCCGGGATCACCATATCTTTGCCGGAAATACAGGAAGGATTGAGACGGCGGATCTCGTCGTCGATGTCCACGTCCTTTTTGGAAGACCACTCCAGGTATACCTTCGCACGCGGATTGATCATCTTTGCGCCGAGTGCGAAGGCGTTGATATTCGAAATCGTACCGAAAAGCGGATAATCGGCGATGTAGGTGAGGCGGTTGTTTTCTGCCATCGCGCCGGCGATGGCGCCCATGAGGAATTTCGCTTCATGCATCCGCGCATAGTAGGTGCGGATATAGCGATGCGAGGTGTTCAGGGAGCAGTTCAGGATGCGGACATCCGGATTAGCGATGGCGGCCTTTACACTGGCGGCGGCAAAGACCGGTGTCGTTGTAAAGATCAGATTGCAGCCCTGCGCAATCGCTTTTTCCAGGCAGGCGCTGATCGTTTCTGCGGTAATCCCGCTGTACGCGATCGTGCTCACTTCCTCCGGGAAGGTCTGTTCCAGGTGCAGACGACCAAGCTCATGAGAATAGGTCCAGGCTGAGGAGCCGGGCGTCTTGTCATAGATAAATGCGATCTTCAGCCGGGAAGGCGTTTTCGTGAGGAGACGGCTCAGAAGAGGTTTTTTCTCCGTCGTCGGGTCCATTTTCAGAGAGACGGTCTCCGCTTCTCCGAGCAGTGTGAATTCCTCCCAGGCTTTCGCGACAAGCGTCTTCATCTCATCTGTAGTGATGTCGCTTACCTCCTGATAACCGTACAGAGTGATGAAGGAGAGAAATGCGTCGCCTGGTTTAATGGGGAGCTTTTTGCCGCCCCTTGCGGCAAACGCGGCTGTGAAGCGTGTGTAGACGGAGCTGAAATTCAGCCGGTCATCGTCGTCCCATGCTTCATCCGGCTTTTTGCCAACCGCGGCCTGCAGCTTCGCAAAGCTGCCTTCCTGGGAAAACTCAATATAATTAATTTTGGAAAGATTGTAAAAATCCACAAATTCGTAGTAAATCACGGTCTCTTTATCGTCTGTGCGCTTCGGAAGAACACGGGTCACCGTTCCGGGAATAGAGACCGCCTGATAATATTTCATGACGCTGACGCGCTTATTTCCTTCTTCCACATAGAAGCGGTTCCGGTATTCCCAGGCTTTGATGGGATCATGGATCCCTTCCTCCATATGAGCGGTACTTAAGTTCGCCCATTTCTGCGCAAATTCGGTATTATCCTCAAGAATGGGCATAAAGCTGCCGGAAAAGGAGGTCGCGCGTCCTTCATAGCGGGTGCCGACAATCTGGTCGATCGGGATCTGCACCAGCCCGAGGGAAACCGTCGTCAGGCTTTCCGGGGGGAGAAGCTCGTCCAGTACCTGAAGCGTGGGGCGTTCGCCGCGCATCATGCGCGCCTGGTAATCTTTTTTCCCTGCCTGATATGCCTTCTTGTAATCATCTATTGCCATAAAACCCTCTCCTTTTCTGTGTGGGGTGGTCTGCACATTGGATTCAAGCGTATTATAAAAGGGAGAATAGAGGAAATCAAGTGTGAAAACGCCCAAAATATTTGAATCCGCTTGCATAAAGAAAGGAGAAAGAGTAAAATATTGCACAAACATTGTTACCATATATAGATAGGAGCCAGCTGCTTTATGGAAATGAAGATTCCGCAGGAGGCCGCCCGGTCGGACAGAGCGGTACGCCATACCCTCATGCCTTTCACGAACAGCGTTTTTCGGCCGGGCCACGCTTTGGAGACGGTTCAGGCAATCGGGGACGCAAAAGATCGTGATATCGCGATGGGAGAATATTATTATTTCAGCGGATATCCGGAGAAGGCGGTGAAAGCGATGGAGCCGTATCTGGTGAATGAGGATACGGCACTGCGGCTGTCGGCCTGTCTTGTTTATGCTTATGCGAATCTGGCCACGGGCAATATCCGGCATGCCCGTCATGCTCTGACGGAGATGGAAAAGACCTTTGCGGATAGCAATGATACGCCGGACGCTCCTGCGGAAGCGAAGGCGATGTCTGCTTTTGTCTCTGCTACGGCAGCCGTGCTGCTTCATCTTCCTCTAAAGGATGAGCGCGTGTTTGAGACGGCCTCTCTCGCACTGCTGCCGCCGGGCCTGCGGTTCTTTTTCTGTTATGTACAGGCACATTATGTATACCTTCAGGGGGATTACAGCAGAAGCATCGGGAATGCAGAGATGGCCCTGGCGTTGCAGACGCAGGTTTACCCGATTCCGACGATTTACCTGCGGATGATTGCGGTCATGAGCTATATGGGTCTGAAAAAATCGGACAAAGCCAAGGAATAGCTCCAGCTCGCATGGGAGCTGGCCCGGCCGGATGACCTGATCGAGCCGTTTGGGGAGCATCATGGCCTGCTTGGCGGTGTGTTGGAAGCTACCCTGAAAAAGGATTACCCGGAAGAGTTTAAACGAATCATTAACATCACTTACAGCTTTTCTGACGGCTGGAGGAAGGTACATAATCCGGATACCGGACACGATGTCGCGGACAATCTGACGACGACCGAATTTGCCATCGCCATGCTGGCGGCCAGAGGCTGGACCTACCAGGAGATCAGTACGCATATCGGTATCTCACTCAATACCGTCAAGGCCCATATGAAGTCGGTTATGAGTAAACTGGGTGTGGAGCAGAAGAGCGAGCTAAAGAAATATATGCTGAAATAATGGAGAACAGATACTATGGCAAAGCTTTATTTTCGTTATGGCGCGATGGGAAGCTCCAAGACGGCCAACGCGCTGATGGTGGATTATAATTACTATGAGAGAGGAAAGCAGGCACTGCTCGCGAAGCCTCAGCTGGATAACCGGGACGGGGAAGGGATGATTTCCTCCCGCATCGGATTAAAGAAGGAATGCGTTTTTGTGGAAGACCTCGTGCAGATGACGACAGAGGAGATTCAGAAATATGACTGTGTGGTCGTCGATGAGGCGCAGTTTTGTACGAAGGAGCAGGTCGAATTTTTTGTACACATCGTCGATGATCTGGCCGTACCGGTGATCTGCTATGGACTGCGGACGGATTTTCAGAGAAATCTGTTTCCTGGCAGCATGTGGCTGCTCGCGTGGGCGGATGTGATTGAGGAGATCAAGACGGTCTGCTGGTGTGGAAAAGCGGCGACCTGCAATGCCCGCTTTAACGCGCGCGGAGAAATGATTACCGAAGGCGATCAGGTCGTCCTGGGTGCAAATGATAATTATACGGCGCTTTGCCGGAAGCATCATCGGAGAAAAATGCTGCGGCCGGACGCATGAGGCGGCAGTGCGGCCGGAGAGGAACCGTCCGGCAGAAACTTCTCCGGCAGACGCTCGTCAGGTACGACTGAAACGCAGACCCGGCGCATGTGTTCAGGACAGATCGAAGCGCAGACCTGTAGCCTGCCGTTCTGAAATGGTTTCGCCTTTTCATAAAATGGCAGTGATGCTTTTAGCAGGGAGTGTTTCATGGACGATCAGAAAATTGAAAATTTGCTGAACCTGGCACTGGACGCGACACCGGAGGAGCTGGAAAAATCAGAGGACCTGGATGTGGGATACCACCGGGAGGAACAGACCTGGGAGGTGATCGTACGATACAGCGGGGATTTACAGGCGGCTCTTTCGGACTTGTCCGTGGGATGGAACGTGGTTCTTCTTTCCGGCGGATACGCGATCGTAACGGTTCCGGAGAGCCAGCTTCAGGCGCTTGCGGCGATCCGGCAGATAGAATATGTGGAGAAGCCGAAGCGCCTTTATTTTTCTGTGTCGGTCGGAAGAACCGTTTCCTGCCTTTCTCCGGTGCAGGCCGCGCCGCTCGAATTGTTTGGGGAGGGCGTACTGACAGCAGTGATCGATTCAGGGGTGGATTATTTTCATCCGGATTTCCGGAAGGAAGACGGAAGCACGCGCATCCGCGCGATCTGGGATCAGAGTGCCGCGCTGCCTGCGCGAGAGGCGGGGAATGGGGCAGATGGTGAGACAGCCGCAGGCGGCGGATCTGCATCAGGCGCGCTGCCTGCGCGGCTCGGTCATGTCCCAACCGGTTTTTGGGGCGGCGTGGAATATACGCAGGAGGACATCAATGCAGCTCTGGCGGCAGGTTCCCGCGAGGCAGGACTGGCGCTTGTGCCGGAGCAGGATTTTGGCGGCCATGGCACTGAGGTATTGGGCATCGCCGCGGGAAATGGGCGTGCGTCCGGCAACCCGTATCGCGGCGTGGCGCCGAAAAGCGATCTTCTGGTCGTGAAGCTTGGCACTCCGCGCCCGAATGGGTTTCCAAGCACGGTTGAGCTGATGCAGGCGCTGGAGTATGTTGTGCGAAAAGCAGAGGAATACGGTCAGCCGGCGGCGATCAATCTGAGCTTTGGCAATGTATATGGCTCCCATCGGGGAACTTCTTTATTGGAAACTTACATTGACATGCTCTCTGACCGGGGCAGAAATGTGATTGTAGCAGGCACCGGAAATGAAGGAAATACGGGAGGGCACGTTTCCGGGAGCCTTCACGCGGCGGAGGACGGTCAAAAAGAAATTGAGTTTCTGGTCAGTGACTTTGAGACAACTATGAACCTCCAGCTCTGGAAAAATTACGCGGACGTATTTGGAATCACGATCGTGCACCCGAATGGGCGCCGTGCGGGTCCGTTTGGGGAGGAAATCGGCACGGTGCGCTACCGCCTGGGAAACACAGCTCTGCTGGTATATTATGGGGAGCCGAGTCCGTATCAGGCGCAGCAGGAGATTTATCTTGATTTTATCCCGGAAGGGGACTATATCGACAGTGGAATCTGGCAGATCCTGCTGACGCCGCGGCGCATTGTTACGGGGGAATATTCGCTCTGGATGCCGGAAGCCCGCGTTCGCAATGACGGGACCCGTTTTCTGAATTCCACCCCGGATACGACGATGACCATTCCATCCACCGCGGCGGGCGTGATCGCAGTCGGCGCTTATGATGCGCGGCGGGATGCGTATGCGCCCTTTTCCGGGCGGGGATGGTCGGATACACCGTTTCGGAATCGCCCGGACCTGGTGGCTCCCGGTGTAGACGTTACGACTACAGCGGTGGGAGGAGGATATGTGACTGTGTCAGGCACTTCTTTTGCGGCCCCCTTTGTGACCGGATCAGCGGCGCTGCTGATGGAATGGGGGATCGTTCGGGGAAAGGATCCCTATCTGTATGGCGAAAAAGTCCGTGCTTATCTCTGCCGCGGCGCACGGCAGCTGCCGGGCTACCGTGTGTGGCCGAACAATCAGGTCGGCTATGGGGCGCTGTGTGTGCGGGACAGCCTGCCGGGATAATTGTCAGCTCTCGATCCCGCCTCTTGCCCGGATGCCTTTGTCGAATGGATGGCGGATCTTCCGGATTTCGGATACGTAATCGGCCATCTGGAGCAGCGCTTCGCTCGGTCCCTGGCCAGTCAGGATGACTTCAAGGCGCTCTGGCTTGTTTTCGAGGAACTGAAGAAGAAGCCCCTCATCGAGCAGACCCGCCCGGATGGTATATATGACTTCGTCCAGAAACAGCAGGTCGTAGTTTTCATCGGCGGCTTTTCTCGTTACCGCCCGGAGCTGATTTTCATAGTAAGCTTTCCGCTCCGCCTTTTCTGCAGGGGTCATCTGGAAGCTGAATTTTTCCTGGGGAAGACCGTCCACGAGCGTGATATGATCGGAGAGTCCCAGCACCTTGCGCTCACTGGTGGAATTGTCTTTCATAAACTGATAGATCAGGACACGCAGACCATAGCCGGCAGCGCGGGCACACAGGCCCATTCCGGTTGTGGTCTTGCCCTTGCCGTCTCCACAGTAGATGTGGATAAGGCCGGTGTTTCTGTTTGCGGATTGTTCTGCCATAAAGATTTTCCTTTCTGAATAATTACTTTAAATGTACATCCATTTGCGGATAGGGGATATGCAGTCCGGCGCGATCGAATTCGGTTTTGATATTTTCATTCATCTGCCAGAGCGTGGGATAGTATTTGTTTGTAGGCACCCAGCAGCGCAATCCCAGCACCACGCCGTTATCCCCCAGCTCGGACACGAAGACGGTGTGGTCTTCCTCGTGCAGGACGTCTGCGTTTTCCTGAATCAGCCGTTCAAGGACTGCTTTGGCGGTCTGCAGGTCATCTTCGTAAGAAATGCTCACTTTGACTTCAAGCTTTCGTCGGTCGGCGGCGGTGACATTCACCATGACATTGTCCGCGAGTGTGCCATTTGGCACAATCACCCGGCGGGTATCTGTGGTCAGAAGGGTGGTATACATAATTTCGATTTTCTGGACGGTGCCCTCCATCCCCTGTGTGATGATGTAATCGCCGACGTGGAAGGGCTGAAAGACCAGAAGAATAAAACCTCCGGCCAGGTTGGAGAGGCCGCCCTGGAAGGCCAGGCCAAGTGCGACGCCGCCGGATGCCACGACCGCGGCGACAGAGGTTTCTGTCACACCGAACTGCATGCCGATCCACAGGATCAGAAGGCAGTACAGCAAAATCCGGACGATGGAGCAGGAGAAGGTAACCGCTCCCTCCTGCATTTTCGAGCGCTCCAGCATCTGGCGGAATATTCGCATCAGCCAGACAATAGCCTTTCGTCCGATCAGATAAACGGCGATGCACAGGATGACCTTTAATAGAAAAGCGACAACCAGCGGTACGGAGCTGCCGATATAGTCCTGAATGCTAAAGAACCAGTTTTCCAGCATAATCAAAATCCTTTCGCAGAAGCTGCGGCAATTTCCCTGCAGCAGAGGAGGAATGCCGTGAGTGCCCGTGACAGAGCGTGTGTGGCCGGGTTGTAAACAGGAATACAGTATAGCATAATCTGGCGAAAGATGGTAGTCTGGTGATTTACTATTTTTTGCGGATGTGGTAAGATGGTTACACGTCACACTTGTAAGGATAGAAATAATATAAATCTGGTCAGGGTGTGACCTGCAGCGTAAGATGAGGACGCATAACTGTGAAGGTACGAACAGTTATGAAGAAGCGAAAGAATCATGCTGTAAATATTAGAGAAAGGAACCGATGGATGAGGGGGAAAAATCGAATTCGCTATATGGGATGCGTGCTGCTGCTATTGGCAGTGTTTACCGGCGGCTGCGCGATGGGAGAAGCCTCCGGTGAGAAGACGGCAGAGGGTCTGGAGGCACTTTCGGAGGAAAATTATCTGGAGGCGGAGACTCTTTTTGAGGAAGCAGTGGCGGATGGAGAAACGCTGGTGCTGGCTTACCGCGGACTTGGCCTGGCTTATATGGGACTGGGGGATTATGAAAATGCGGCGGAGGCCTTTGAGGAAGCGCTGGCGCAGACCGATTCCCGTATGCCATCTACGACAGAAGATATTCGTCTGTATCTGGCTACCGCCCAGTACCGTATGGAGAGTTATGCGGACGTGATCGATACCTGCAACGAGCTTCTGAATGCTTCGGAGGAGGGTAATGCGGACGCGTATTTTCTGCGCGGCGCGAGCTATCTGTGCGAGGGGGAGACGGAGAAAGCCGCATCCGATTTTGACGCGGCAGTCGCGCTTTTACCGTCGGATTATGATTTATATATGAATATCTATGAATGCTACGCGCAGGAGAACCTTTCCGCCGTTGGCGTGACTTATCTGAAGATGGCACAGAGCCTGACCGGCGATGATACCGAGTATTATTATAATCAGGGAAGAATCTATTATTATCTGGGAAATTACAGTGAGGCGCAGCAGATGCTGATCGGCCCGGTGGAAGAGAAGTACGAGCCGGCGATGTATCTGATCGGCAAGGTTTATCTGGCGCTGGACGATTACACGCACGCGCTTGCCATTTATCAGCAGATTCAGGAGGAATTTGGGGAGAACGCCCAGTGCTATAATGGACTGGTTCAGTGCGCGTTGATGCAGGGCAACTATGATATGGCGCTGACCTACATCAGTCTTGGCCTGGCGCTGGACGGGACAGACGGGAAGCAGGAGCTGTATTTTAATGAGATTGTCACGTATGAAAAGATGCTGGATTTTTCGACGGCAGCCGAAAAAGCTGCGGCTTACATTGAAAGATATCCGACCGATGAGGCCGGGCAGAAGGAATGGGAATTTTTGCAGACACGGCAGTGAGTCTGTCGATTGCTAACGTTTTTCCGCTAAAATGAGGAGTGCCCCCGGTATCTGGCATACCGGAGGCTATTATGAAAAAATTTATCAATATGTGTAATGGAGCATTACAACATACAGGCGAGAATTGCTTCTCTTTAAGAGGTGACTATACTATAACAGGAGAATATGAACAAAATATGAACAAAAGATAAAAACATAGTTAAAATGACATAAAACAGAAGTAAAATAAAAAAACAGTTGTCAGTTATGCACATAAAATGTTAAACTATAAAGGAAAATGCTTCGTCATTATTTTGAGAACAAATATCATATAAGGAGGACATATATTATGAGTCAGACACCTACTCCGCACATTGCGGCAGCACCAGGAGATTTCGCAAGGACGGTTTTGATGCCGGGGGATCCGCTTCGCGCAAAGCACATTGCAGAGACGTTTTTTGAGGATGCGGTATTAGTGAACAATGTCCGCGGCGTCAATGGCTACACAGGGACTTATCATGGAAAGAAGGTTTCCGTGATGGCGAGCGGCATGGGAATGCCTTCGATTGGCATTTATTCCTATGAACTGTTTCACTTTTATGATGTAGAGAATATTATCCGTATCGGCACAGCGGGGGCTCTGACAAAGGAGCTGCATCTGCGCGATCTGGTATTTGGTATGGGGGCGTGCACGGATTCCAACTACGCGGCGCAGTTTGAGCTGCCGGGGACATTTGCGCCGATTGCTTCCTATGACCTGTTGAAAAACGCTGTGGCGGCGGCAGAGACGATGGGACTGAATTACAAAGTGGGGAACCTGGTTTCCGCGGATGTATTTTACAATGACCGCCCGACGACAGAGAAATGGCAGAAGATGGGTGCGCTGGCGGTTGAGATGGAAGCGGCGGCTCTTTACATGAACGCAGCCCGCGCCGGGAAAAAGGCGCTGGCGATCTGCACGATTTCAGACAGTATGGTGACCGGTGAGGAGACCACCTCCGAGGAACGCCAGAACAGCTTCAACGATATGGTAAAGGTCGCATTGGAGATCGCGTGACGCAGGAGGCGGTATGCAATGAAGGTAAAGAGAGTATTCATCATTGTGCTCGACAGCTTTGGCATTGGCTATGAGCCGGATGCGGATCTGTTTGGGGATGTCGGGGCAAATACCCTGGCTTCGATTGTGCGGTCGGACCGCTATGACACGCCGAACCTGGAGCGGTTTGGCATGTTTAATATTGACGGCGTGACCTGCCGGCCTGGTGTGGAGGCGCCGATTGCGGCGTACGGGCGGCTGCGGGAGCGTTCGATGGGCAAGGATACGACGATTGGTCACTGGGAGATCGCGGGCGTGGTTTCGCCGGAGCCGATGCCGGTGTACCCGGACGGATTTCCGGAAGAGGTGCTTGCGCCCTTCCGGGAGCAGACGGGGCGCGGCGTGCTCTGCAACCGGCCTTATTCCGGTACGGATGTGATCCGCGATTATGGGGAGCAGCATATGCAGACCGGAGATCTGATCGTCTATACTTCAGCGGACAGCGTGTTTCAGATCGCGGCACACGAGGATGTGGTCCCGCTGGAGACTTTGTATGATTACTGCCGTAAGGCGCGGGCGATCCTGCAGGGAAAGCATGGTGTGGGACGTGTGATTGCGCGGCCGTTTGTGGGAGAGAATGCAGCGAATTTTACGAGAACCAGGAACCGGCACGATTTTTCTCTCGTGCCGCCGAAGCGCACGATGCTGGTGAGCCTGCGGGAGCACGGGTTTGACACATATGGGGTTGGCAAGATCAATGATATTTTTACGGGGCAGGGGATCGCGCATACGACGCCGATTCAGGACAATGAGGATGGCATGAACAAGACCCTGGCGCTGATGGAGGAAGCGTTTACCGGACTCTGCTTTGTGAATCTGGTAGATTTTGACATGCTCTACGGACACCGCAATGACATCGATGGATATGCGGCGGCCGCCACTGTATTTGACCGGCAGCTTGCAGAGATGATGGGCAAGCTGCGTGAAGACGATGTGGTGCTGATTACGGCCGATCACGGCTGTGATCCGGGATTCCCGGGAACGGACCATTCGCGCGAATACGTGCCGATGCTTCTCTATGGCAACTGTGTGCGGCCAGGTGTATCAATAGGCACGAGGAGCAGCTTTGCGGACATTGCAGCGACGGTGCTGGAGATGTTTGATATTCCGGAACATCTGGATGGGCAGAGCTTCTGGGGAGAAGTGAAGGCGTAGTGGAACGAAAAACCAGACAGCATCGGAGGGCGAAAATGCAGGAGAGCGAATTGATCCGGCTGGCGTATGAGGCACGGCAGCGCGCATATGTTCCCTATTCTCATTTTGGGGTGGGAGCGGCGCTGGAGACGGCGGATGGCCGGGTATTTCAGGGATGTAATATAGAGAATGCGTCTTACACACCGACGGTCTGCGCGGAGCGCACAGCGATTTTTAAAGCGGTATCCGAGGGCTGCCGGCAGTTCCGGCGGATCGCGATTGTCGGGGGCGCTATGGAAACAGACACAGATGCGCAGGGGCCTTCACCGGCAGAACGGTCGGAGCGGGATGCCCGGAGTCTGCCCGGGGACACTGCGGCAAAGGGAGACTGTTCTACACCGGACTACTGTCCGCCCTGCGGTGTCTGCCGGCAGGTGATGGCGGAATTCTGTGATCCGAAGACATTCCAGATTTTACTGGCGAGAAGCCCGCTGGATTATAAGACGTATACACTGGAAGAATTGCTTCCGCTGAGCTTTGGGCCGGAAAATTTATAAAGAACGAGAAAGGAAACAGGGAGGGGAGAGCTTCAAATGAGAATGTATGATATCATTGTAAAAAAACGCAGCGGCCTTGCGCTTTCAGAAAAGGAGATCCGCTGGATGATCGAGGGGTATACGAAAGGCGATATCCCGGATTATCAGATGTCCGCGTTTCTGATGGCGGTGTATTTCCAGGGAATGACGGATGAGGAGACGGCCATTCTGACAGACGCAATGGCGGGTTCCGGCGAGAGGCTGGATCTTTCCTCTCTGCCGGGGGTGAAGGCAGATAAACATTCTACCGGTGGTGTCGGAGACAAAACGACTATGATTGTTGCGCCGATTGCCGCCGCCTGCGGCTGTACCGTGGCGAAGCTGTCCGGGCGCGGACTTGGCCATACCGGCGGGACGGTAGATAAGCTCGAGTCCATCCCGGGGACGCGGACAGCTCTGGAAAAGGAGGAATTTCTGGATGTGGTTCGCCGCACGGGGATTGCGGTGACCGGACAGTCCGGCAACCTGGCTCCTGCGGATAAAAAATTGTACGCACTGCGTGATGTGACTGCGACGGTGGACAGCATTCCGCTGATCGCGGCGTCGATTATGAGCAAGAAGCTGGCGGCTGGAAGTGACTGTATCGTGCTGGACGTGAAGACTGGCAGCGGTGCCTTTATGAAGACGGTAGAGGATTCGGTTCAGCTGGCACAGAAAATGGTTGCGATTGGCGTGCGCAATGGCAAAAAAATGGCGGCGCTGATCACGGATATGGATGTACCGCTGGGGTATCAGATTGGAAACGCGCTGGAGGTGGAAGAAGCTGTTCATACTCTGAAAGGGGAAGGCCCTGCGGATCTGACGGAAGTATGCCTGGCACTGGCAACCCAGATGCTGCATCTGGCGGATAAGGGAGACATTGACCATTGCCGTTCTCTGGCACGTCAGGCGATTGACTCCGGCGCGGCTCTGCAAAAGCTTGCCGCTATGATCGAGGGGCAGGGAGGAGATCCGGAGTATGTCTACCATCCGGAAAAGCTGGGGCGGGCACCGTTTGAAGGTGTGTTTCAGGCCGAAGAGAGCGGCTATCTCGCAAAGATGGACGCAGAAGGAATCGGCGTCGCCGCATCGCTTCTGGGAGCAGGACGCGAGACCAAGGAGAGTACGATTGATCCGCTTGCGGGGATTATCCTGCATAAAAAGACGGGAGATGCGGTAAAGAAAGGGGAAACGATTGCCAGCCTGCTGACTTCTGAGGAAGCAAAGCTGGAGAGTGCTATCAGCAGGTTTGGGGAAGCAGTGACGATTGCGCCCGCGTCGCCGCAAAAGCATCCGCTGATCTACGCGCGCGTGACAGCGCAGGGCGTAGAATATATGGGAAAAAAGTTTTGACCGGATGCCGTTACAGGTCACATCTGTAAGGGAAAAATGACGTAAATCTGCTCAGGGTGTGACCAGTAACGCCCTGCAATGGGAGTACAGAGAGGAAAAACGCTATGGAAGAGACAGAAAAGAAACGTGTTCCTGATGCGAAGCAGGACACTTCGGAAAATGCAAAGCAGCGCAAACGCACGGTCTGTGTGGTTGGCCATAAGAATCCGGATACGGATTCGGTCTGCTCGGCGATTGCGTATGCTTATCTGAAAAACCAGCTTGGCGAGCCGTATAATTTTGTGGCGGCCCGGGCCGGTCTGATCAGTGCGGAGACGCAGTTTGTGCTGGAGCGTTTTCACGCAAAGACACCGCTTTTGCTGGAAAATATCGGTACGCGCGTGAAGGATATGGAAATCCGCAAGGTAGAGGGGGTACGCAGCAATCTTTCCCTCAAGCGCGCGTGGACGCTGATGCAGGAGCAGAATATTTTTACCCTTCCGATCACGAATTCCAAGAACAAGCTGAAAGGCCTGATCACGATCAACGATATCGCGAAGTCCTATATGGAAGAATATGAGAGTTCGATTGTCTCCACGGCAAAAACACCGTATCGGAACATTCTGGAAACACTGGAGGCAGAGATGATTGTCGGCGACCCCAACGGTTACTTTGACAAAGGACAGGTGGTGATCGCCGCGGCCAACCCGGATGTGATGGAAAACTATATCAAAGAGCATGACATGGTGATCCTTGGCAACCGCTATGAGGGACAGCTCTGTGCCATTGAGATGCAGGCGGGGTGCATTGTCGTATGTCTGGGAGCTCCCGTTTCAAGGACGATTCAGCGGCTGGCGGAGGAGCGCGGCTGTACGGTGATTGTGACGCCGCTGGATACCTACGCGGTGGCACGTCTGATCAACCAGAGTATGCCGGTGGAGTTTTTTATGCAGAAGGAAGAGAATCTTCTGACCTTCCATCTCTCCGATTATACAGAATCGATCCGGGATACGATGTCGAAAAAGCGTTACCGGGATTTCCCGATCCTGGATAAGGGCGGTTATTATGTGGGGATGATTTCCCGGCGGAATCTGCTGGGTGTGCGCAGGCGCGGGCTGATCCTTGTGGATCACAATGAGGTTTCGCAGGCGGTGGACAATGTACTTGACGCGGAAATTATGGAAATTATTGACCATCACCGGATCGGCGGTTCTCTGGAGACGATTAATCCGGTTTATTTCCGCAATCAGCCGGTGGGCTGCACGAGTACGATTATCTATCAGATGTATCGGGAAAAATGCGTGGAGATTCCACCGGATATCGCGGGTCTGATGTGCAGCGCGATTATCTCGGATACCCTGATCTTCCGCTCGCCGACCTGTACCCCGCTGGACGTCGAAGCTGCGCGGGCACTGGCCAGAATCGCCGGGATTGAATGCGAGGCGCACGCGAAGGAGATGTTTGCCGCAGGCAGCGATCTCTCGACCAAAACGCCGGAGGAAATCTGTTATCAGGATTTCAAGAAATTTGAGATGGGCGACATGAACGTGGGAGTCGGCCAGATCACCTCCATGAGTGAGGAAGAGCTGCAGAATATCAAAGAGCGAATCACCCCGTTTTTACAGAATCTGGTAACCAGAAAAGAGCTGGATATGGTCTGTTTTATGCTGACGAATATCATAGAGGAGGGGACGGATCTGATCTGCTATGGCAGAGATGATGTCGATATCATCGATGCGTCTTTTCATAAGAAGCTGGAGAATGGCAGTGTGTACTTACAGAGCGTCGTCTCACGGAAAAAACAGCTGGTGCCGTCCCTGATGACCGGGATCAGTCAGGTGACAGGCGCATAATATGCGGAAGGGCAATATATTTTTCTGACTGAATCAGCTCTGATCAGGCAGAAGATGTGTGGCAGGGCTGTAAGCAGGAAAGAGGAATCCGAAAAATCCATCCTGGAGGGATTGTATGAGCAGAGAAATATGGAAATCCGGAAATATGCTTTACCCGCTGCCTGCGGTGATGGTAAGCTGTGCGAGGCCGGGAGAACGGCCGAATATTCTTACTGTCGCCTGGGCGGGCACGATCTGCAGTACTCCGGCTATGGTGTCAATTTCGGTCCGGCCGGAACGGTATTCCTACAATATCATCCGCGAGACGGGAGAATTTGTAATGAATCTGACGACGAAAAAACTGGCGCGGGCGGCTGATTACTGCGGCGTCCGTTCCGGCCGGGACGTCGATAAATTTCAGGAACTGCATCTTTCGGCGGCTCCGGCGGCTTTCGTGGCGGCGCCGCTGATCGAAGAGAGTCCTGTGAATATGGAGTGCCGGGTTCGGGAAGTGCTGGAGCTCGGTTCTCACCATATGTTTGTTTCAGAGGTACTTGGCGTAGACGTGGATCCGCGGTATCTGGATGAGAAAGGCAAGCTGTGCCTGAAGGATGCGGAACTGATGGCTTACTCCCACGGAACGTATTTTGCACTGGGAGAGGAGCTCGGAAGCTTTGGCTTCAGTGTCCGGAGAAAGCAGCGGGGAAAGGGCAGGGCACGTGGGACCCGCGCTGACGGATCGGCCAGAGGATCGCATAGAGGATCAGGTGTGGTTGAAAACAAGTGAGACGAAAACGGCGGCAGTGTTCCGGAACAGGTGCGGTTTGGGCAGAAAATTCGAATATATGTTTGGTTCATATTGACGAAAACGTTTAAAAATTTGAAATTCGGTTTACTTTCGTTTGAAATGTGGTATACTTATAATAATTTCGCCTGATTTCCGGGAGGGGAGCCCCGGAAATTTGCACGTAAAAGGTAAGGATCTGATTAAGGCGTAACAGCGGGGGAACCGGTCAGGGGTACAGGACGCAGCAGCAGTACCTGGTCAGGACCGGACGCATGGAGTATGAATAAACGATAGCAGAGGTATTCCAATGGAACAGTATATTATCAGAGGAGGGAATCCACTGGTAGGTGAAGTGGAGATCTCCGGTGCCAAGAATGCGGCGCTCGGCATTCTCGCAGCAGCGATTATGACGGATGATACCGTATTGATTGATAATTTGCCGGATGTGCGGGACACGAATGTACTCCTGGAAGCGATGGAGAGCATTGGTGTGAAGGTAGACCGGATCACACGCCACGCGGTGATGCTGAACAGCAAAAACATCGGCGAGGTCAGTGTGGATTATGAATACATCAAGAAAATCAGAGCATCCTATTACCTGATCGGAGCTCTTCTTGGCAAATACAAAAGGGCGGAGGTGCCGCTTCCGGGCGGATGCAACATCGGCAGCAGGCCCATCGACCTTCACATCAAAGGGTTCAAAGCGCTTGGAGCAAAGGTGATGATCCGGAACGGTTATATTATCGCAACGGCGGATCATCTGCATGGCAGCCATATTTTCCTGGACACCGTATCTGTCGGGGCGACCATTAATATCATGATGGCGGCGTCGATGGCGGAAGGCTATACGATTATAGAGAACTGTGCACGGGAACCGCATGTGGTAGACGTAGCAAATTTCCTGAACAGTATGGGAGCCAACATCAAAGGCGCAGGCACGGATGTCATCCGCATCCGCGGAGTGGCAAAGCTTCACCGTACCGAATATTCCATCATCCCGGATCAGATTGAAGCGGGCACGTTTATGTTTGCGGCTGCCGCTACAAAAGGCGATGTGATGGTGAAAAATGTAATTCCCAAGCATCTCGAGGCGACGACAGCGAAGCTTCTGGAGATCGACTGTGAGGTAGAGGAGTTTGACAACGCGGTGAGAGTCGTGGCAGCGAAGCGCCTCAGCAGCACCAATGTCAAGACACTTCCTTATCCGGGTTATCCGACTGATCTGCAGCCGCAGATTGGCGTGACGCTCGCACTGGCGCGCGGCACCAGCATCGTGACAGAGAGTATTTTTGAAAATCGTTTTAAATATATGGATGAACTGACCCGCATGGGAGCGGACGTCCGCGTAGAGGGCAATACAGCGATTATTACAGGTGTAGAGGCTCTGACCGGAGCACGCGTCAGCGCGCCGGACCTGAGAGCCGGGGCAGCGCTGGTGATCGCCGGACTGGCCGCGGAGGGAGTTACGACGATCGACGATATCATGTATATTCAGCGCGGATATGAGTGCTTTGATGAGAAGCTGAGAAGCCTGGGCGCGGAGATTGAGCTGATCAACAGTGAAAAAGAAGCACGGAAATTTCGCCTGCGGACGGGCTGACGGGAAGCGATAAGCGAATCGCAGTCTGTAAAAGCTTCGGCGCTGCTGGTCACCGAAAACAGAATGAGAAAGCAGCATACGGTAAGAAAAAGCAGCCAGAAGGCTGCTTTTTTGATATACACGGCCGCGCAGGGAGTATTTCCGGATAATGCCAGACGCGGCCGGTGCGGGTGAGTCGTCTGTGGCGGGCAGAACCGGGTATATTTTATGACCCGTATGCTTAGATCCGCGCCACGCCGCTTTTGCGCGCGGCCTCCGCCGCAGCCTTCGCTACCGCATCCTTCACGCGGGGATCAAAGGCGGCGGGCAGGATATAGTCCGCATTCAGCTCCTCGTCGCTGACCAGAGAGGCCAGTGCATAAGCCGCTGCTACCTTCATCTCATCATTGATATCGGAAGCACGGACGTCCAGGGCACCGCGGAAGATGCCAGGGAAGCAGAGCACGTTGTTGACCTGGTTTGGATAGTCCGAGCGTCCCGTGGACACTACGGCGGCCCCGGCGGCCTTTGCCTCATCCGGGAAAATCTCCGGCGTCGGATTCGCACAGGCGAAAATGATAGGATCCTTTGCCATCGTGCGTACCATATCTGCGGTCAGCGTACCTGGCGCGGATACGCCGATAAAGACATCCGCACCGCGAATCACGTCTGCCAGCCGCCCCTTTTCGCGGTTCCGGTTTGTGATTCTGGCCATCTCCTCTTTGATCGGATTCAGACCATCGCGGCCTTCCCAGATCGCGCCCTGGCGGTCCGTCATGACGACATTTTTCAGCCCCATGGAAATCAGCAGCCGGATGATCGCAATGCCTGCGGCACCTGCGCCGGAGGTAACGATTTTAATATCCTCTATTTTCTTGTCGACCACTTTCAGCGCGTTAATCAGGCCGGCGAGTGTGATCACAGCCGTCCCATGCTGGTCATCATGGAAAATGGGGATGTCGCAGCGCTCCTTCAGCTTGCGTTCAATCTCAAAGCAGCGCGGTGCGGAGATGTCCTCCAGGTTCACTCCGCCAAAGCTGCCCGCGAGCAGCGCGACCGTGTTGACAATTTCATCCACGTCCTTGCTGCGCACACAGAGCGGGATCGCGTCCACATCGCCGAATGCTTTAAACAGCACACATTTCCCTTCCATCACCGGCATTCCGGCCTCCGGGCCGATGTCGCCCAGGCCCAGCACCGCCGTGCCGTCCGTCACGACCGCGACCGTATTCCAGCGCCGGGTCAGGTCATAGCTTTTGGAAATATCCTTCTGAATCTCAAGGCAGGGCTGCGCCACCCCGGGGGTATAGGCCAGGCTCAGCGCGTCTTTTGAGTCAACGGCTGCGCGGGCAGTGACCTCAATTTTGCCTCTCAGGTCGTAGTGCATTTTCAAAGATTCCTTTGCGTAATCCATGTCAGTAAGCTCCTTTGGTTAAATTCTTCTGTTTACCTGTTTCTGATAAGCTGTTTCATACCGTCGATGATTATAGCATCCCTCCTGCCTGATTACCAGAAGAAAATTCCCGCAGGTCCGCTTTCAGCTTTTCATACCGCAGACGTTTCTCTTCTTTTGCAAAATGAACCGTCCTCGACTGCAGAGGGTTCTCCGTGTAATCCAGAACCTCACCTCCGAACTGTTCACTGGTCAGGTCAAAGACACAGGCTCCGACAACGTTATAGCAATGATAGTTTCCGCCTGGACGCAGAATCCCATAGACCTCACCGCCAAAAATATCCTGTGCCAGAAAGGCGGTGATGGAGCGTTGGCCCAGTGTCTTATTCTCCGGCGACCAGTCAGAGCGCATTCTGGGGGCGCAGGTGTCTGCACACCAGAGTCCCGACAGCGCGTCATATAAATCCAGCGGCGTCCGGATCCCGGCATACTGATCGGTAATCGCGGGAACCGTTGCATTTTCCCATCCGTAAAAGTTGTAATGCTTTGGCATAAGTGTCACTCTCCTTTTTAAGTAAGTATAGCACATTCATACAGGGAGGGACAGACGGAAAATGAAGCGCCTGTCAGGCAGCAAAGTGAGCGGATAGGAATAAGGCAGAATGGTCCGATCAGGACCGGGGAAGAGCTTGATTTATTTTCTCAGCTGATGACTGGGATAAGGCAGGGATAAACGTCATTCCAGGGAGACTGCCTGGCGAGCGCGGTGGCGTTCTGGCAGCTTTGCAGGAAACGCTGAGAAAACAGAGGATTATCCTGCCAGCAGACTGTTAGCGACCATTCCAATGATAATCAGTATAATGCCGAGAAAACTGAGCAGGCCGGGAAAGGGATCTCCGAGCACAAGGATGCCTCCGAGCAGCGTAAAAAGAACCTCCCCGCATTGGGTGGCTTCCACAGCGGCCAGCTTTTTCTGATTTTCCTTTACGAGATCCGTCGCGTGGAAGAAAAGAATCGTCGCGATCACTCCGGAAAACAGGGCGACTCCCAGTGACTGGATGATCTGGCCGGCAGCGGGCGGACCGGATTTCACAAATGCGGCTATGGCAGATAAAATCCAGAATGGCGTACTGCAAAGCGTCATGCCAAAAACTCGCTGGAGGGTATCAAATTCCGGAGGGCAAAGCTGCATCATTTTGCGATTTCCGAGCGGATAGCTAAAGGCCGCGATCAGAATCGGCAGAAATGCGGCACAGTTGTTCTGAAACGTCTGACCTGACATATGCGGCAGCTGGAGAATGGCAACGCCAACGAGAATGAGCGCAGACATCGCCAGATTTTTAAGGGGAATTTTTTTCCCAAACAGGGGTGTTAAAAGGACGCCTGCCACAATTGTGATCTGCCATGAAGCAGCCGTAAGCCAGGACTCTCCATAGACGGATGCCAGCGTCAGAGGCAGATAGAACAGGCCGAAGCCGACCGTACTCCATGTAAGCCAGGGGGCTGGGGCCTTTTGAATGGCAGCACAGACAGGTCTGATCTGGCTGCCTTTTCTGATAAAGAGCAGCAGAGCCAGCATTGGCAGCATAAAGAGATAACGCAGGCACGCGCTCCAGAGCCAGTATCCTCCGGCCAGGTTCATGCTTCGGTTGAGCAGAAACGTAAACGCAAAAAAGAACGAAGCTAAAATGCCATAACTCATTGCTTTTTTCAAAAATGTCATCTCCCAGTTCGATTATATTATGCTTCGGACAGTATAGCACGCAACGGGCGAAACGAAAAGTATCAAATTTATTATTCAAATCCGGTTGCGGTCATCACAGGAGGGCAGGGTATTCTGGTTAAAGCGAACCGAGATGGATACCGCGAACCTGATTTGGAACATGAGAGAATTGATGGAGATTTTTGAAGGCAGCAGCTATGTGAGTTTTTTAAAATCGGGGATTTGTCAGGCTTTGTCAGAATCCGTGTAAAAAAGGGTAGAAAAAGGGGATGCGTGTTTTCTGAAACTCATGGGACGCTGATAATTGAAGTCGACCGTCAAATATCAGGTTGACGAGGGAAGACCGTTTGTGGTATCGTTATTTTCTATTAAGTGTGATGAAGTACCTGCCAGTTAGGAAAGTGAGCGGATAGAAATGAAGCAGAACAGTTTGATCAGGATTGTGGGAGAGTTGATTTCACTACCAACGGAAGAAGAGTGGTTCGAATTTAAAGAAAACTGGTACGAGCCGATGGGAATAGGGGAATATATTTCCTCAATGTCTAATACTGCAGCAATGCTCGGAAAAGATCAGGCATATTTGATATGGGGAATTACAAACGATGAGCATGAGGTGGTTGGAACGACCTTTGATTACCATCAGGAAGTGAAAAATGAGCCATTGGAGCATTATCTTGCCAGACAGATTATGCCAGATATTGTATTTGAGTTTCATGAAATTATGTTGGATGGAAAAAGAATCGTTGTTCTTGTTATACCGGCAGCAAGTCAGGTGCCGACTGCATTTAATGGAAACCGCTATTACCGTATTGGTTCCAGCAAAGTGAATCTGAACAAATATCCGGAACGTGAATCCAGACTTTTTGATATTTTGCGCAATGGTTTTCCAACAATTGAAAAGATGGAGGCAGACGATCAGGAACTTACTTTTCGCAAACTGTTGCTTTATTATGAGGGCAGAGGAATCAGCCTGAATCAGGAAACGTTTGAGAAAAATCTTTGCTTATTGACAAAGGATGGAAAATATAATCTGATGGCACAGCTCTTATCTGATAACAGTAGAATACCGATTCGAGTGTCACTTTTTAATGGGACAGATAAGGCATCAACGATGTATTCAGTCAGAGAATTTGGAAATGATTGCCTTCTTGTATCATTGGATAAGGTGCTTGAGTATGGCGATGTATTGAATATTCCGCAGGCAGATGAACGAAATCGACTCTCAGAGCGTAAGGAGATCATGTTGTTTGATCAGGATGCATTTCACGAGGCGGTTGTCAATGCGTTTGTTCATAACTTATGGAAAGATGGAAATGCACCTATGATTACGGTTTTCAGTGACCGGATTGAGATATTATCCCGGGGAGCACTTCCACCAAAACAGACGCGGGAAGGCTTTTTCAAAGGGGAATCCATACCGGTGAATCAGAAGCTTTCTGATATTTTTTTGCAACTGCATATTAGTGAGAGATCAGGGCGCGGAGTTCCATTGATTACGAAGGCGTATGGTCAGGAAGCCTTTGAATTTAGAGAAAACTCTATTGTTGTGAAAATTCCTTTTACGTTTTTCTCCGCTGATGAGGGGGATAAAGTAGGGGATAAAGTAGGGGATAAAGTAGGGGATAAATATGCCATTAAATTAAATGAGACGAGACAACGGATCGTGGAGGAGATGAAAGTCGATCCCAGTGTAACATTGCAACAATTGGCACATACGATGGGTCTTAGCTATAAAACAATTGAGAAAAACGTGGCGTATTTAAAGAAAAATAAAATTATTGACAGAGTTGGTTCAAATAAGAATGGTTGGTGGAGGGTTATCTGAACCAGACAGAGATCTGTAAATCGTCCAGAGTGAAACGCTCCGGGGAAACCGGGGCGTTCACAAAAAAGACACAAATTTGCCACATATCAGCCACGGATATAACTGCGGGATTATCACGGGTTATCTGCATTTGTCAGAGGCCGGGAAGCCGCTGAAATCAAGGGTTTTTTAAAATCGGGGATTTGTCAGGCTTTGTCAGAATCCGTGTAAAAAAGGGTAAAAAAAGGGGATGCTTGTTTTCTAAAATGCATGGGACGCTGATAATTGAAGTCGACCGTCATATGTGTACCTATGATTTCGGTTTTCAGTGACCGGTTTACCTGGCAGAAATTCTTTTTGTTGTCCAACGCATTATTTTTGCATGTAAATACATACAAGGATGCCATGGGAATGAGTAAAAAGCATGATCAGATAGATATAGCTGCATTTGGCAGTGGTCAGGCAGAGCGGTGATTGGGGCAGGTTGCAATTACAGGGTGATCCATTTGGGATTGTCCTGTATTTTTGTGTAAAATTGCGTCTGTTTTTTGATTTTTGATTCAAAAAAACTTGCATAAAATTGCGGTTTTACATTTATATATTATATAATTCGATCTGACATCTTACACAGATTCTCCTTTAGTAAAACACTAAGGGAGCAGTTTTTTCGTACTGAAAAATATGTTACAATCCTTAAGTACTCATGAATTTTACATCACAACGTTCCTGCTGTCAAGACATGTGGCGGGGACTTACCTGTTTTTTACCTGCTTTTTGCCAGAATATACGTTGCATATGGGTATAAGAATTAATAACACTTTTATTGTCAGTGGTCAAATTCGTGGTCAGAGTTCGGCCACTTTTTTTATGCACACAGGCGGGTGTGGAAATTTGTGGCTTGCGCCGCACCCGCCTGGTGCAGCGGATAGGGGTGAAAGCACCCCTATTCGATTAAATGACGGAAGCAGGCAGCTAAAACCTGTTCAGACCGTTGCCTGCAGGCAGAGGGACGGGATATATTATTGTTTCGGTTTGATCATATACAGAGGTGGCTCATCAAAAATATTTTTCATGACGTGGCTTTGAACGAGGAAGAGAGGAAAGGAAAATGGGAAGACGAGGAGAAAACATCCGCAAAAGGAAAGACGGGCGATGGGAAGCGCGGGTAATCTGCGGCCGGCCTGTAAATGGCAGGACAAACTACAAGTATCTGTACAGCCGCACTTATCAGGGAGCCAGAAACCTTAAAAAAGGCTTCCTGGCTGATCTGGATACAAAGCCAGGTACAGATCAGGAGGCAGCATCAGCATCCTTAACCACTTCCCTGGCAGGCATGTCAGACACTCCTGTTCCGGCCGCTGTCAGGCCATCAGCGAAGCCAGAAAAATCCCCTGTTCTCTTCCGCACGGTGGCTGAAGAATGGCTGGAGAGCAAAAAACTTTCCGTCAAAGAATCCTCTTACGCTGTCTATTCCCTCATGGTTAAAAAGCACATTCTTCCGGAATTTGGCGACCTGCCCATCAATGAAGTAGATTCTGCCAGGATCGGAAAACTGCTTTTGTATAAGAAAGAACACGGACGCATCAGCAATGGCAGCTGTCTCTCTGACAAGACCGTTTCCGAAATTAAGGGAACCCTGAACCGTATCTTACGGTTTGCAAAATCCCGGAAGATCATTGATGCTGTACCGGAGTCCATGCCGGTCAGTGTGAAGCAGGCCCGGATTGCCGTCCTGACTAAACAGGAACAGGAATTAATGGAAGCAGAAGCCTTAAAGGAAGACACCCCTTTTACCCTTGGCATCCTCCTCTGCCTGAACACAGGCATACGTGAAGGGGAACTTTGCGGCCTGCGCTGGACGGATTTTGACTGGGAGAGCGGGACACTTTCCATCAGCAGGACGGTCTCCCGCATTTCCAATGCCGGTACAGAATCCGGTTCCAGAACCAGGGTGATCGTCGGAAAACCCAAAACCGATTGCTCCATCCGGACAATTCCAATCCCTTCTGACATCTTGCCATATCTGAAAGAACGTGCCCTGACAGGGGATGAATATGTCGTTACAGGCAGCGAAAAATTCATGGAACCCAGGGTATGCCGCGACCGGTTCCGGCGTTTTGAAAGACGTGCCAGAGTGAAGCATCACAATTTTCATGTCCTGCGCCATACATTTTCCACGACCTGCGTGGAGCGCGGCATCAGTATTAAAATTCTCAGCGAAATCCTTGGACATTCTGATATAAAGATTACCCTTCAGCGGTACGTACACCCCTCACTGGAATCGAAAAAAGCGGAAATAAACAAACTGCCAACCTTTATGAGCCGCAGGCAGGAATAAAAAACTCTTCCAATATATGAAAAACAGAACAGACAGAAGATACATGCGTCAGAAAAAATAAAACCTGAAAGCATTAAGAGTGGTCAGTTTTCGTGGTCAGAAAAATACCTTTGAAGCAGAAAAGCCGCAGGGGAAAGGCCTTCGGGATAGGTAATCCTTTAGTGTTTTACTAAGGGACAGCCCTGATGCGCGGGAACAATCCGGCCCGCATATGGTCCGGTCTTCTTGGGTGAATTTTATACCTAAACCGCGCAGATGTACAGAATATATTTCCAGGGGTCAGAGCCCTGGTACAACAAATTCCCGACACTGGCTGCATGTCGCCTCGCCGCTGCTGCTGGTAAAGGATGTCATCTTATTTCAGCCTGCCCAAAAACGGACAGGATGGCGAAGCTATGCTTTTTTCGGAGGTGAGGATGTTGGAAGTTGCGCTGTATGACCATAACCAGTCAGCATATGACGCTGCGGTGGATATGATGGGGAAGACCGGAAAGGCGGCTGTCATCCATCCGACAGGGACTGGGAAATCATTCATCGGATTCCGGCTCTGCGCGGACTATCCGGAAAAACAAATCCTCTGGCTTTCCCCTTCGGAATACATCTTTCGTACACAGTTGGAAAACCTGCAGGCGGAAAACGGCGGCGAAGTCCCGGAGAACATCCGCTTCTGTACTTATGCGAAGCTGATGCTGATGAATGACGAGGAAATTATGGAGATGGCCCCGTCCTATATCATCCTGGATGAGTTCCACCGCTGCGGGGCAAAAATGTGGGGACAGGGGGTGCAGCGGCTGCTGTCCGCATTCCCGGAAGTTCCGGTCCTCGGGCTGTCGGCGACTAATATCCGTTACCTGGACAACCAGCGGGATATGGCGGATGAGCTTTTTGACGGAAATATCGCTTCTGAAATGGGACTCAGCGAAGCGATTGTCAGGGGAATCCTGAATCCTCCCAAATACGTCCTCTCTGTTTATTCCTGGCAGAAGGACCTGGTTCGGTATGAGAGACGCATCCGGCAGAGCCGGAGCAAACTGGTTCGGGATGAGTGTGAGCGGTATCTGGAGGAGTTACGCCGCGCCCTGGATATGGCGGATGGACTGGATGTGATTTTTGATAAACATATGGCAGACCGGACCGGGAAGTATATTGTGTTCTGCTCGAGCAAAGAGCATATGGATGAGATGATGCGCCACCTGGAATGGTTTGCGAAAGTAGATGCGCATCCGCATGTTTATTCCCTGTATTCCAGCGACCCGGGGGCTGACCGGGCATTTGATGATTTTCGGAATGACCATGACGACACGCATCTGAGGCTCCTCTACTGCATTGATGCATTGAACGAAGGAGTCCATATCGAAGACATCAGCGGGGTCATCCTTCTGCGGCCGACGGTTTCCCCGATTGTCTATAAGCAGCAGATCGGCAGGGCTTTGTCGGCAAGCAGAAAGAAAAATGCCGTGATCTTCGACATCGTTGCAAATTTAAACTCCCTGTGGAGCATCAGCGAGATCGAAGAAGAGATGCAGCTGGTCACATCCTATTACCGCAGCCTTGGGGAAGGCGGGCTAATTGTTAACGAACATTTCCGGATTATCGATGAGGTGCAAGACTGCCGCATTCTGTTTGAAAAGCTGAACGACTCGCTGACCGCGTCCTGGGATCTGATGTTTGAACAGGCGGAAGCTTTTTACAGGGAAAACGGAAACCTGGATGTCCCTTACCGGTATGTTACAGAAGACGGCTATGCCCTCGGCAACTGGATTTATAATCAGAGAAAAATCCGAAAGGGAGAGGCTGCCGGTTCGCTTTCAGAAGAGCGCATCCGCAGGCTGGATACTATCGGCATGCGCTGGGAAGCAGTGAATGACCGGACCTGGGAACGAAATTATGCTGCGGCAAAGAGGTACCGGGATAAATATGGTGACCTGAATCCACCGGCAAAGTATGTGGATGAAGAAGGGATTGCCCTTGGCTCCTGGATTGCCGATATACGTGCCTGTGAAAATGCCGGGGCACGTCAGAAATACCTGACCCCTGACCGGATTCAGAAGCTGAATGATCTGGGTATGGTCTGGGATGTCCTGGACTATTACTGGGAACGGAACTATGCGGCTGCTTACCGGTATTACCTGGAAAACCGCAATCTGGATGTCCCGGCCGGGTATGTGACCGAAGACGGGATCCGACTGGGTACATGGATCTACCGCCTCCGTTCTCTGCGCGCCGGAACGGCAAAGGGAACTCCGCCGGATGAAAACCAGGTGAAACGACTTGATGCGATCGGCATGAACTGGGAAAACCAGTTTGAAACCAAATGGGAAAAAGGATTCCAGGCAGCAGCCGATTATATGAAAGAATACGGGAATCTGCTGGTTCCGGCAAAGTATATTACAAAAAATGGGCTGCGTCTGGGAACCTGGATACGGCGGCAGCGTGACCAGTATAAAAAGGGACAGCTTTCCGAGAAACGCACCTGGCGTCTGGATAAACTCTGCAAAAACTGGCGGAAGACTGCATAATTGCAATTCTTTTTTCTTTATGACTTTCCCCTGTGCGGTAGGGACGACGTTCCATGCGGGTGACTATAGTAGCGGAGGAGAAAATCCCTGTGTGGGCAGGGTAAGGGAGTGTTTGAAAAATGAATAACAGCAAGAAAACAGATATCAGGGGCGGCCTGCGCCTGCAGCATTGGAAAGTAATTGCTGTGGGGCTTATGCTGTATGACGCAGCTGCCATCGCCTTTTCTTATTTTATCGGGTTATGGCTCAGGTTTGATTTCCGGTACACAGATATTCCTTCGGAATATTTGCATTCCTATGCAAGATTCATTCCGATCTATATTGTTGCCTCCATCGTGTTTTTCTCATACATGCGGATGTATCGGGGAATATGGAGATTTGCCGGGTTTCACGAGCTGCTCCGTTATACCGCATCCTCATTGATCGCTTCGACTGCCCATGGTATCCTGATCACTGTTCTGATCCGGCGGATGCCTTTTTCTTATTACATCGTTGGTGCCGTATTACAGATGATTCTTGTTGCGGGCATGCGGTTCAGTTATCGGTTTTATACACAGGTACTGGTAAAAAAAGATACTCATACAGAGCAAAGTCCGGCGAAGAAGGTCATGATCATCGGAGCCGGTGCAGCCGGAAGGACGGTCGTGAGGGAACTGCAGCAGTCCGATAAAACGAACCTGGTGCCGTGCTGCTTCATTGATGACAATGATAATAAGTGGGGAAGGTACATTGAGGGTGTTCCCGTTGCAGGAGGCAGGGAAGATATCCCCGGATTTGTAGAAAAATATGGGGTGGAGGAAATCTATTTCTGTATCCCGACAGCATCCGCTGCTGAAAAAAGGGAAATCTTGAATATATGCAGCGAGACCGGCTGCAGGCTGCTGAGCCTCCCTGGCATTTACCAGCTGGCTAATGAGGAAGTCCTGGTCAGCCGACTGAAATCCGTAGCCGTAGATGACCTGCTTGGCAGGGAACCCATCAAGGTCGATATGCAGGAAATCTTCCAGTATCTGAAAGGCAAAACCATCCTGGTCACCGGCGGGGGCGGCTCCATCGGAAGCGAGCTGTGCCGGCAGATTGCCGGGCATGAGCCAAAGCAGCTGATCATTTTTGATATTTACGAGAACAATGCGTATGAGATTGAGCAGGAACTGCGGCGTAAATACCAGAACCTGAATCTGGTCGTTCTGATCGGCTCCGTCCGCGACAGCCGGAGAATCAATCAGGTCTTTGAAACTTATCGTCCGGATATTGTTTATCACGCGGCGGCACACAAACATGTCCCGCTGATGGAACACAGCCCGAATGAGGCGATCAAAAATAATGTCATTGGTACATATAAGACCGCATATGCGGCACTCATGCATGGAACACAGCGCTTTGTGCTGATCAGCACGGACAAGGCGGTGAACCCGACGAACATCATGGGTGCCTCCAAGCGGCTCTGCGAGATGGTCATTCAGAGCATGGATGCCATCAGCAAGAGCGGAAGGACGGACCTGCTGCCGTTTGTCCATGCACATAAGGATAAAGTCATCAACGGCCAGACAGCCCGTGACCCAATGGACCATAAAGCAGCAGGATGGGAGGAAAAACCTTCAGAAAAAGGCATCCGTTCAGAATTAAAGATCGAGAGCGTGAAAAACAAAGACCGCACAGGGACTCAGTTCGTGGCCGTCCGGTTCGGCAATGTCCTTGGAAGCAATGGGTCAGTTATTCCATTGTTCAAAAAAGAAATTGAAGCCGGAGGACCGGTTTGCGTGACCCATAAGGAGATCACGAGGTACTTCATGTCCATTCCTGAAGCAGTCGGTCTGGTATTGCAGGCAGGCACATATGCCTGGGGCGGAGAGATCTTTGTGCTGGATATGGGAGAACCGGTTAAAATCGATACCCTGGCGCGCAACCTGATCCGGCTATCCGGACTGAAACCGGATGAGGATATCAAAATCGAATATACCGGTTTACGGCCCGGAGAAAAGCTGTATGAAGAAAAACTCATGGCGGAAGAGGGACTTAAGAAAACAGATAACGAACTGATCTATATTGGAAAACCAGTTCCTTTTGACGTGGAAGAATTTCTGAAGCAGCTGGAAGAGCTGGCAGAAGCCAGCTATGAAAATAATGCGGATATTGTAAAAATGGTTGAAAAAATCGTGCCGACCTTCCATCCGGCAGGAGAGAATCCGAAAGGATAAGGGTGGTTTGTTGTCTGGCTCAGCGCCTTTTCATGCCATTGATTCCTCGGTTGTTAAAATACAGTTTTACAAACCATTTACTAAAGATAAAGCAATGGGGTCTCAATGGCAGTAAAAGGCGCTGAGACTTTAGACGTAGTTGTCAAGGCGGAGGTAGTAAAAAGAAATGGGTTTACCTGTCGCATGTTGCAAAAGATGCAACAGGTAAATCGATGGGTAAGAGCCGGTGAAATTAGAGAGTAGACATTAGATGACGCGGTTAAACCTATGGTAGTTATTTGAAATTTGCTGGAGAGGTATTGACATTCGAATTGATACCCCTTAAAATACAAAGAAATAATAAGGGGTATCAATAAAGGGTATCAAAGGAGGGCGACGAATGGCATTACCGATCAGCATATCAGATTTGATAAATCGCAGAGTTGTTGAGAATGCAAGAGTAGAGTACAAAGCAGATTGGAATCCTGATCCTATAGTACATTCCATATGTGCTTTTGCTAATGATATAGATAACTGGGGCGGAGGTTACATTATTATCGGAATTGAAGAAGAGAATGGAATGCCTAAATTACCGGTGTCAGGTCTGGAGAAAAGTTCTGTTGACCGCATCAACAAAGAATTGCTGCAGAAATGTAATCTTATAGAACCAAGATATGTTCCAATAGTAGAATCCGTGGAATATGAAGGAAAAAATATTCTTGTATTGTGGGCTCCTGGAGGTGAATCACGTCCATACAAATGCCCACTCTCTGTTACAGGAGAAAAGACGGAAAAAGTATATTACATTCGAAAGCTGTCTAACACAATCAGAGCGAATCAGCAGGAAGAAAAAGAATTGTTCCAGCTTTCCCAGACTGTACCGTTTGATGATCGTGTGAATATGAAGGCCGATATTGAAGATTTACGTTCTGGATTAATTTCTGAATACCTGCACACAGTAGGAAGTGATTTGTACAGGGACTGTTTGAAACGTCCGCTTTCCGATGTTGCGGCGGATATGCGAATTACCGGTGGACCAAGTGAAATGAAGAAGCCGCTTAATGTTGGACTGATGTTTTTCAGTGAACATCCTGAACTGTATTTTGAGTATGCGAGAATAGAAGTTGTAGATAAGCCGGATCCAACCGGTGTTGGCATGACGGAAAAAATATTTACCGGTCCGATTGATCGCCAGTTGAGAGATGCATTGAGTTATATACGTAATTACATTATAAAGGAAAAAATTATAAAAGTATCTGGCCAGGCAGAGTCAGAGCGAATATCGAACTTTCCATATGATGCAATAGAAGAGACTCTTTCCAACGCAGTTTATCACAAATCATACCAGATTGGTGAGCCTGTTACGGTAACGGTTACTCCGGATAAAATGGAGATAACCAGTATTCCGGGACCAGACAGGACGATTTCGGATGAAGATATTGCAAACAGAAAGATGGTATCTCGAAGATATCGAAACAGAAGAATTGGTGATTTCCTGAAAGAGCTTCATCTTGTTGAAGGGAGAAATACAGGAATTCCTACTATACTAAGAGCTATGCAGCAAAATGGATCGGATTTACCTGTTTTCGAGACGGACGCCGAAAGATCCTATTTAACTGTTATTTTGCCGGTGCATCAGCAGTTTTTACCGCAGGAAGATTCTAATGATGAAAAAAAGAAAAGGATACGGCTTACTGTACCAGAGATTAAGCAACTGATAATAAATAATTTATCAGCATATGGAGAGTTATCGACTACGGAACTTGTAAAAAAAATTGGGTATTCAAAACTTACTGCGGTATTTGGAAAAGCGATGAAGGAACTTGTAGATGAAGGAGATATAGAATATACGCACCCGGAAAATTTAAAACATCGAAATCAGAAGCTTCGTATGCGCGATCCTTTGGAGGGTAACGACAGATAAACGTTTTTTGAAATATTTTGTGCCTGTTTTTGAAAGAGATGATTGAGCAAATAAATATGTGATCAGGTGAGCAAATAGAGGGGATTATACCCCTCTATTAAATTGCGCTTTTTTTGGGAAGGTGTAAAAAATATGTCAGATGCAGGTAAAATCAGGTACTTGAGAGAAAGTCTGGGCCTTAGACGAACGGAGTTCGGTTTAAAAATAGGATGTACATACAGACAGGTAGAACGCATGGAAGAGGATCCTGCACCGATCAGCGAGGAACTTCGCAGAAAAATATGTAGTGAATACGGTGTAAGTGATGAATGGTTCCGTGAGGGATCAGAGGAGCCGCAGTTAGAAGAAAACAGTGAGTTGAGAAGAAAGCGCCTGAAAGGCATTCTGGAAGAAAGCGGGATGACCCAGAGGGAATTCGGGAGATGCACACATACATCCGCGGCATTGCTAAATGAGGTTCTCTCAGGAAAGCAGCAACTGACCATCAAATGTGCAAAAAAGATAGAAGCAGCTCTTGGGATAGGGGCGGACTGGCTGTTGTACGGGGATGAGGATGCGAAAGATTACCCGTTAAGCGATGCAATGATTAAATATATGAAGAAACATCCGGAGATCAGAAAAGAAATCTTTGAGAGAATGGAAACGGATGCGGCAATGATGGGCGGAGATGCGGAAGGGACTTAGTGCAGGGGCGCTTCTTCTGACGAATGAATGTCTTCCATTGGAAGCGTAATGAATAGAAAATAAGATCAGGGGCAGCTGTGTTAACTGCAGAAATCGGCTGATTTCTGCTTGATTACCGTACATATGATTACAAAAGATCTGTCAAGGGCTTGTCGCGGCAGCGATGCGGAGCACCCTTTACAGATGTTTTGTAATCATATATGCGGGAAGGCAGTAGCCGATGGAGAACACTCCTGTATGTCATTCGTTTAGAAAGTGCTATGGATCTGGGAAACACCGAAGGAAACAGAAGAACTTCCGGAAAAAGTGGTGATGTATGAAAAACACCGAGTAAAACGGAAAGTTTCAGGAGACACCTATAGAAATGGAAGAACTTACGGATATGTGGGTGAAACACCAACGAAAACGGCAAAATCACCTACGAAAATGGAAGAACCAAAACCCACGCTAAACTGCACAGCCGAAAGTCTATCCTATGGCGAAGCCCAAGATATATGTCAGTATCTATGGTTGATAACTGTGCGTAATTAGTTCTGTAGGGAGCCGGTGCGGAAAAGCCGCACGCCGGGTTCTGTGTAGGGGGTACGCCTCGTAAGGGGCGTATCTACTCGCCCGTGTCGGAAAAAGATGCTACAGGCAAACCGATGGTCGGGGATAATCGAGTGTCCAGCGGAGATAATCTGCTGGTATAGAGGTGGCGGAGATAATCACAGGGAGCTGTGGTTATGGGAACAGCTGTCGGTTGGAGATAACCATACCGAGGAGAAATAGAAAATGAATTTACTGATACTTGGAGCAGGAGGTCACGGACGAGTTGTTCGGGAAGTGGCCGAGGCGACAAGACAATATGAGAACATAGCATTTCTTGACGATAATACAGGCCAGTCTGATGTGCTTGGCAAGTTATCTGATTACGATAAATTCACAGGTCAATTCGATTACGCTTTTGTGGCGATCGGGAATGCGGTAGCCAGAAAGAAATATCAGGAATTTCTCATGGATAGGTATGAGATAGCCACACTGATTCATCCGGCAGCCCACATTAGTCCGAGTGTTTCTGTCGGCAGGGGTACTGTGGTGATGGCGGGAGCTGTGGTTCAAACCAACAGCAAAATTGGTGCAGGTTGCATTATCTCGGCAGGAGCGATTGTGGATCATGATTCTGTGGTCGGCGATTACTGCCATATCAACGCCGGGGCGATTGTACCGTCTATGTCCACAGTAGCTGACATGACGAAAGTTGATTATGGTGCTGTGTACTATGGAAGAACGGACGATAAGTGGATTGAAGAACATAAGCGACAGTACGGCACTGAGCCGAGTTTCTTTTGAGCAGTTGTGGATGTTGATATAGGGGAGAGAGAACTGTGTATTTGAAATTTTTCAAACGCTTTATTGATGTTGTGCTTTCCGGTCTTGGGCTGATTATTCTGGCGATTCCAATGGGAATCGTGGCGATTGCAATAAAAATAGAAGACCCTGGCCCTGCAATCTTCAAGCAGAAACGTGTGGGGATTCATAAATCCTATTTTTCGCTTTATAAATTTCGCAGCATGAAAGTAGCTACGCCGGACATTCCCACACACTTGATGGAACACCCAGAGCAGTACATAACGAAGGTCGGGAAGTTTATTCGGAAAACGAGCATAGATGAGCTTCCTCAAATGTGGAATATATTCAAAGGCGATATGAGCATCATTGGTCCACGCCCAGCCCTCTGGAATCAGGATGACCTGATTGCCGAAAGAGACAAGTATGGAGCAAATGACGTGAAGCCTGGACTGACCGGTTGGGCACAGATTAACGGACGGGATGAGCTTGAGATTCCTGTCAAAGCCAAGCTGGATGGTGACTATGTCAAGCGTATGGGCTTTGGGATGGACTTGAGGTGCTTCTTCGGTTCAATCTTCGCAGTGCTTAGAGAAGACGGCGTTGTTGAAGGTGGGACAGGAGAGATGAAGAAGAAAGAGAAGGTCGAGAAGTAGAGCTTATTAACAATATTCGATAGGAGATTGAGTATGGCATTATCGTTAATGTATATAACTAATAGTCCGCAGGTAGCAGAGATTGCGCAGGATGCCGGTGTTAATAGACTATTTGTTGACATGGAGTACATAGGAAAAGAAGATCGACAAGCTGGTATGAATACAGTGAAATCACATCATACTTTTTCAGATATTGAAAATATAAAAAATGTTACTGCATCTGGTTCATCTGAATTATTGGTTCGTGTAAACCCAATTCATGTAGCAACGAGTAAATATAGTTCATCAAAAGAAGAGATAGAAACCGCCATCGCATGCGGCGCAGATATTTTAATGCTTCCAATGTATAGAAGCAGAGACGAGGTTGACCAGTTTCTATCTATTGTTAATGGGAAGGTTAAGACAATGCTTCTTTTGGAAACAAAAGAGGCCTGTGAGTCAGCTGAGGAAATCGTGAAAGCCGGTGGCTTTGATGAGCTTCATATTGGACTTAACGACTTGCACCTGGCCTATCATCTCAATTTTATGTTTGAACTGTTGGCTGATGGTACAGTAGATAGATTAGCGATGCTTATGCAGGAATACAATATACGTTTTGGATTTGGCGGAATCGCGAGAGTTGGTTATGGGACTTTGCCTGCTGAGTACATCATTAGGGAACATTATAGAATTGGTTCACAAGCGGCTATATTGTCCAGAAGTTTTTGCAATGCAAACATTGTGACTGACATGGATGAACTAAAGGAAGTCTTTAAGAAGGGAATAATGGATATCCGCGCCTGTGAAAAAAGTGCTGAAAGCATGACGGAAGAGGAACTTTTAAAGAACCATGTCGTTGTGACTGAGTTGGTAAATGATATTAAAAACAAGATTTGAGGGCAAAAGCGGTGAATAGAAAAGTAAAAATCTGTGCCTTATCAACAATATCTAAAACTATGGATTGGTTCATAGTTGATAATATGCGTAATCTTTCAAAAAACGGATACGATGTTACTTTGATCTGTAACATGGATGATGGGTTCGCAGAGAGAAATTCTGATTATGCTCAATGTATTGACTTGAAAATGAGTAGAGGAATAAGCGTTTCTGATTTGTTTAGAATCCCTCTTAAACTGAGACATATCTTTAAAGAAAACAAATTTGACATTATCTACTACATGACTCCTAATGCAGCTTTTTATGCTTCGATCGGAGGAATATTGGCTGGAATTCATACCAGAGTATATTGCCAAGCTGGGTTGCGTTATGTTTCGGCTTCAGGAGGCAAAAGAGTCATTTTCAAAATGATAGAGAAAATGACGTGTGCTTTTTCAATAACGATTAGAGCAGTAAGCCTGATGAATAGGCAGCTCGCCATAGATGAAGGTCTATGTTCCGGTGATAAAATCTCTGTTGTTGGCATTGGAGGAACGGTTGGAGTTGAACTTTCTGCGTGTGATTCTTTTGATCATCAAAAGAAGAGAAAAGCCTTAAGAGAAAAATATGGGATTGCAAAGGATGCTTTTGTCTATGGGTATGTTGGACGCATAAACAGAGATAAAGGAATCTCTGAGTTGATTGAGGCATTTGAAAAAGTGCAAATCAACCGAGAAAATGCATGGCTGGTATTGGTGGGAATGGTAGATGACACAAATGCAGTTCCTACTGAGATGATGGATCGAGCCAGAAGAAATCACAATATCGTTTTTACGGGAAACGTACCACCAGAAGATGTCTATAAGCATATGGCTATGTTTGACGTGCTAACACATCCTACATATCGAGAAGGGTTTGGAAAGGTTTTACAGGAAGCAATGGGGATGTCACTACCCATTATTTCAACAAATGTTCCTGGCCCTTCGGAAGTCGTAGAGAATGGCATTTCCGGAATACTTGTTGAAGCAAAAAATCCTGAAGCATTGGCCGAGGCAATGATTGAGGTATACTCCAATGAAGCGTTGCGAGTATCTTTAGCAAATGCCGGACGAAAGCGTGCGGAGAAATATTTTGACAGACCAATAATGCTCAATAATTTATTGCTGGATATGAATAGTATTGCCTCGTCAATTAAGGGGGAGTAACTATGTACTTTAGTATAATTATACCAATTTTTAATGTTGAAAAATACTTGTCACAGTGTCTTAGCAGCATCGAAAATCAAACATTCCATGATTATGAATTAATTTTGGTCGATGATGGTTCGACTGACGGCAGTGGTCACATTTGCGACGATTTCAAGAGCTTCCACGATAATTCTTTAGTTGTTCATCAAAAGAACGCAGGGCAAGCTTCCGCAAGGAATGCTGGACTTAGGCTTGCTCACGGTGAATACGTTATTTTTATCGATAGCGATGATTTCATTATATCAGATGATTTCTTGCAAGACATATATGAAAAGGCACAGAGCACCTCTTCTGAATTGATTATGTATAAATTTTGCAAGTATTATGATGGCAAGGACACGCCTGAAACATGTGCTTTCTCAATGGCAGCAGCTGAGGGAATGGATAGCGTCGAAGAAATCTTACTTTCGCTGGTAAAGAATGATGCTTTTTATGGTGCTCCGTGGCTCAAGGCTATTCATAGACAAGTGCTTGTGGATTACAACATTGAATTCGAAGAGGGGTTAGTAGGTGAAGATATGGAGTGGATGTGTCACTTGCTAACTTGCATTACATCAGTATCTGTGATTGATAAGCCTTATATAGCATATAGACAGCGAGAGGGTTCTACATCCAAAACGAATAAGTTAAAGAATCTTAAAGACTATATATATCTTATGAAAAAATGGTCTGGGGGGGGTACAGACAATTCGTGTATTTCAGAGCAAAGGCGAGAGGCTTTTGGCGGCATAATGGCAAAGTATTATGCTAATTTGATGATTTGCTATGTAAGGGCAGATGACCCCCAAAAGTCGGTTTATTATGATTGTATAAAAGATATGCGATTCTTGTTAAAGTTTAGCATGAGTAAGCGCCCCAAAATGGTGCATATCGTAAGCAGAATTCTTGGATTTCGAGGTGCTCTACTCATGTTATCTTTGCTAGATAAAGTGAAAGGGTAAATATGAGCGAGCAGAAACCAATGATTTTATCTGTATCTCTGAATGAATGGAACATTGATAGTGGCATTCACACACAGACTGATTTGTTTAAATACTGGGACTCGGATAGAGTTGCACAAATATATACTCGTGCCGCTTTGCCCAATACTAGTGTATGCAATAAATTTTTCCAGATTTCAGAGAACGCCATAATAAAAAGCGTTATTACGCGGAAGCCTGTAGGACGTCAAGTTGAAAATAGCGGCGTTGCAGATGATGAATCAGAGAGAGCAATGCAACAGGAAAAACAATTGTATTCTATTGGACATAAAAAGAAGTCTTGGCTTCTGACGATTGCACGTGAATATGTGTGGTTATTTGGAAAATGGGAGACCAAAGAGCTGGATCAGTTTATTGAGGAAGTAAACCCGGATGTATATTTTATACCTATTTATCCGGTGGTTTTTACTGGACGCATACAACGCTATATTTTAAAGAAGTATCCTAAGCCGTATGTCTGTTACCTTTCGGATGATAACTACTCATATGTAAATTGCCACGGTCCACTTTCATATTTTCATAGAGCTTGGCTTAGAAAATATGTTAAGCAATTGGCTAAGAACTGTGATGAAATGTTTACTATCACGCAGACGCAGGCTAAAGAGACCGACTTGTTATTCGATACGCACAGTGTTGTTTTGACTAAGGGCGTTGATTTCTCAAACCTGGAATATCAAGAGATTGTTCTGTCTGGTCCGATTAGGATGGTTTATACAGGCAATCTATTGATCGGAAGAGATGCATCTCTTGTGGCAATTTCAAAGGCTATGGAAAAGATTAATCAGGACGGCGAAAAGATTGTGCTTGATATTTATTCGCCTACAGAGCTAAAAGCAGAAACAATGAAAATCTTAAATTCCAATGGCTGTCATCATCATGGAAGTGTTTCTCATACGGAGATTGAGGCAATTCAAAAGGCTGCGGATATAGTTGTTTTTGTTGAATCGTTGGAAAAGAAAAATCGTTACATAGCCAGAATGTCTTTCTCTACTAAGCTGACGGACTATTTTAAGAGCGGTAAATGTATCTTTGCTATTGGAGATGAGACTATTGCGCCAATAGAGTATCTCCGGGAAAATGATGCTGCTGTTATTTCAACCGATTATAGTGAAGTGGAGGGAAATCTGAGAAGGCTCGTAGAACAACCTGAACTACTCAATTTCTACGGGAGAAATGCATTTGAATGTGGTAAACGCAATCATAATGAAGATTTAATAAAAGAGAGGTTTGTTTCCACATTTATGAAAGCAGCCAATAGTAATAAGGAGAAATGACATGAGAATTCTATGGATAACAAATATGGTGATGCCGGATTTGGCAGATCATTTAGGAGTTCAGACAAGTAGCAGCGGAACATGGATGATTGATATATCCAAAATGCTTTCTACACAGGTGGATTGTGATTTGGCAATCGCATGCGTGCATGGGGATTCATATTGCAAAGAGAATGTTAAAGGGATAACCTATTATCTCCTTCCAGGAACGGGGAAAAATATGTTGTTCTATACAAAAAAGTATGAGTCTATATGGAGAAAAATTAACGATGACTTCCGGCCGGATTTGGTTCATTTGCATGGAACAGAGTACTCACACGGTTTGGCTTTTTTAAGGGGATGTCCGAATGTTCCTGCGGTTGTTTCTATCCAAGGAATTTTAAACCGTATAAAAGATGTCGATTTCGGAGAGCTTCCGCTTCGCTACTTTATTTTTGGCAGAACCTTGCAGCAAAATATACATATGAATGGGGAAATTGAAATGCACTTCATTCATAAAAGAAATGCAAAATATGAGACAGAAATTTTGCAACGAGTTCAATATATAAATGCTGTAAATACTTGGGATAGTTCCACATGCAAAGCCATTAATCCTAAGCTAAAGGTATTTAGAATTGAATATAATTTAAGGGAAGAATTATATTCCTCGCCAAAATGGGAGTGTAATAAAGCTGAGAAACATTCTATTTTTACGAATCCGGGAGGTACTCCACTTAAGGGCGTACATCAGTTAATAAAGGCTGTAGCACTGCTGAAGAATCAATACCCGGATATTAAACTTAGAATACCGGGGATGGGTCAAAATGGACGATTAATCGTTAATTCCGCTTATGCCAAATACGTAGATAAGCTGATTAAAAAGCACGGCTTAGAAAATAATATAGTTTTTCTGGGAAGACAGTCAGGAAAGGAAATGTGTCAGAATATGTTGAAGAGTAGAATTACGGTTATTCCGTCTGCAATTGAAGGAACATCATTGATTTTAAGAGAAGCTATGTACTTAGGTTGCCCTGTCATCGCTTCTTTCCGGGGGGGGTTGCGGACTTTGTTTCGGATAAGGAAGATGGATTCCTCTATGACTATCAGGAGGTACCATATCTTGCAAATCGCATAACTCAGCTGTTCGAAAACGATGAACTTTGTAATTCGTTTTCCGAAGCCGCTAAAGTAAAAGCTAAGAGAGCGCATGACAGGGATAAAAATGTGAGAGATTATCTTGCAATGTACAGGGAAATACTTGAATAAAAGAAATAAGACGATTCAACCCTGTTTATAAGATTCAAAGTCTTTCTTTGTCTATGTATGTGCTGTCAGCTTATTATATGATTAAGGAAGGCGGACAGACAAATGAATATTTTATGGATCGTTATCATGGTTTTGCCGGACTTGGCAAAAGCATTAGGCATTCAAACGGGGAGCAGCGGAACGTGGATGTTTGAACTTTCAAAATCCATATCACAATCGGAAAATATCAATTTGGCGATAGCATGTGTGTATGGAAAAGAGTTTAAGAAAATTCAACTTGAAGAAATTACATATTACTTAATTCCAGGTGGAAGCAAATCATTTATGTTTTATAACAAGAGTTTGATTCGCTATTGGAATCAGGTTGAAGATGACTTTAAACCAGAAATCGTACATATTCATGGTACAGAATATACACACAGTATTTCGTACTTGAGAAACTATCCTGATAAGAAATATGTCCTTTCTATACAGGGTGTAGTTTCAAAGATTTCTAAATCTCACACAGCGGATTTGACCATAAGAGAGCTATTACATTATCGTACTTTGAAAGAAAATCTACATTTGAATGGCATGATAGAACGAAAAATCCTATCTTTGAAAAATTCACGTTATGAACGAGAAATTATTTCCAAGATGAGCTATGCTACGGGCAGGACAGATTGGGACAAGGCATTTATGCTTTCGATAAATCCAAATCTGAAGTACTATCGTTGCTATTATAACTTGAGGGATGAGTTTTATAATGCGAAGAAATGGGAGCTAGTTACTTGTGAAAAGCACACGATATATGCATCTACATCTGCACAGACACCTTTGAAGGGCGGACATATTGTTTTAAAGGCTCTTGATCTTGTTAGAAGAAGATATCCGGATGTGAAGGCATATTTCCTTGCACCTAAAGCGATAGAAGGTAAGTTAGTCATCACATCAGGATATACAAAGTATATCTCTAAATTGATAAGGGAATTAGACTTAGAAGATAACGTGGAGTTTCTTAATAGACTGGATACTAACGGAGTTATAGGTATCATGCAGAAATCGAATGTCTGCGTTATTCCATCAGCTTGCGAAAATGCATCCGCGACCCTGAGGGAAGCAATCCACATTGGCACACCAAGTATTGCAGCTTTTAGAGGTGGTATGACTGATTTGTTAGAAGACGGGAAGAGTGGGTTTTTCTACGATTTTCCAGATTATGAATTGCTAGCATATCGAATTTGCGAGATATTTGAAAATCCAGTGCTCGCCAATTCAATTTCAAATAATGCTATTTCTTTCGCGGAGAAAATCCATGACAGAAAAAAGAATACAAAAGATTTTATTAGCATGTACGACGATATTATAAATTAGGAGAACAATAATGGCGATTTATCTAGTTCTGGCAGCATTTCCACTAGTTTTGGGATATGCTTTTCCAGATTTGAACGAGGATAAACAACAGAAACGTAGATTTTATATAATTTGTGGCATAGCTATGTTTGTCGTGATGGGGTGTCGCAATTATAGTTTGGGCAGCGCAGATACAACGCATTATTATGAGGCTATGAAACGCGCAATCCAAAGCACAACATGGAGTAATTTTTATAATCCCGATTCATATGAAATTGGTTCTCAGTTTTTTATTTATGGTTTATCGAGAGTTTTTAAGGATCCTCAGTGGCTGTTGGTTATCACTTCTCTAATATATATTATCGTCCTCTTTTATTTTGTGGATCATAACAGCAAAGATATTGCGTTGTCTATTGTATTATTTATAACCTTGGGCTTGTTTACGTTTGAATTGCAGGGTATGCGACAAAGTTTAGCTATGTGTATATGCTTATTTGCTTATGAGCAAGCAAAGAAAAGACATCTCATACCGTTTATCATTTTAGTGACGTTTGCAACCCTTTTTCATCAGACTGCAATTGTGTTTTTGATAGTATATATCCTTTGTGGATTGAAATATAATGGCCGCACAATAGTGATCTTAATGATAGCTTCTGTTATTATATTTTCTTCATTAAGCCGAATAATGGAATTTGCAAATACATTGTTCGACAGAGAATACTATGACACAGTAAGTAGCGGCGGATTCATAGCGGTAGCTGTGTATCTAATAATTATTCTTTTAACTGTTGTATGGAATGAAGACATTAAGGACGGAAATGAGCAGACTCCTGCCTTTTTCATGTTGTTAGCTGGGGTCGTTTGCTATCTGATGAGGTATTTTGGTGCTTTAGCCGCTGAACGTATAAGTTTCTATTTCATGTTTTCACAGCTTGTCTTATTGCCAAATGCCCAGGAGATAGTAGTTGAGGATCAGAAGGATTTGATGAGGATATTGATAGCGTTTATATCCATAATCCTTTTTGCATATAGACTCAATGGAAGTGAATTCTTACCATACTCTTTCTGTTGGTAAGAAATTGAATTTCTGATGATGGAGGGTATTAGAGTGAAGCTTGCGATTTTTTTGGATGTTCTTTCAACACATCAAGAGGGATTATGTAATGCCTTTTATGATAGGTTAGGTAATGACTTCAAGACTGTACTTTTTGGAAAATTACCGCAATATAGGATTGATGCTGGTTTTACTGATTTAAGCGATAAATATTCTTATACAGTTGTCTTACCAGAAGACAAAGTGGTAAGAAATGAATTGCTGAAAGATGTAGTAAACTGGGCAGATGTAGGAATTGTAGGTGGAGTTACTGACAGAATTTTTGATTCGTTTCTGGCACAGGGGAAGAAATGTTTTCTTTTTAGCGAGAGATTTTACAAGAAAGGTACGTGGCGTTGCATAATTCCAAGTACTTTGAAAAGTGTTCGTAGAAGAATTCGTGAAGATAATAATTTTGCTGTTTTATGTGCTTCAGCGTTTCTCCCATATGGCCTTCGCATCTCCGGTTATAAAGGCAAAATGTTACAATGGGGTTATTTCCCAAATATCGAGATAGACTCGTATAATCGTGGGGGGGGTACTCCTATCTCAATTTTGTGGACTGGAAGATTCATAAAGTGGAAACATCCCGAAACCTGCATACGTATTGCTGAAAAATTAAAGAGGGATGATATTGAGTATAGATTAACAATAGTCGGATATGGGGAGTTGAAAGATAACCTATTGAAGATGATTAGTGATAAAGGACTGGTTGGTTATGTAGATTTAAAAGATGCAATGCCACCACAGGAAATACATAAGCTCATGGGTCTGTCAGATATTTTTCTCGCTACATCGGATTATCATGAAGGTTGGGGTGTTGTCGTTAATGAGGCAATGACAGCAGGATGCACTGTCGTAGCTTCTTCAGCTATGGGGGCAGTTCCGTTTATGATTAGAGATGGAGAGAACGGTTTCTCTTGCAGGTGGAATGATTATAATAAATATTATTCGTGCGTTAAGCAACTGATAGAAGATAGTGATTTACGCAATCTTGTTTCTCAAAATGCTATAGCAACCATGACAACTCAATATTCTCCGTCAAATGCTGTGGATTGTTTTTGTAGATACTTAGAGGGAGAACAATTTGCATCAGGGATCATGAGTGAAGCTGAAGTGCGAAAAAGGTAAGGAGTTTATTTTTTAATGAAGAGTAGAAGAGCTGGAATTATATTATCGTACACAAATACATTCTTAAATATGCTTGTTGGGCTGTTTTTGTCATCCTTTTTGCTGCGTATGCTTGGAGACACCGAGTATGGTGTATATCAGACGATGGCTTCTTTTGCAAATTATCTGGTACTATTAGAATTTGGTACTGGAACGGTAATGACTCGTAATTTGTCTGTTTGCCGCAGCAACGATGCAGATGAGGTTGAGATTAACAAAAATGCAGCTACAATATGGGGCGAAACATGCTTACTTGTGGTTTTAATTCTGATTGTCTCAGCAATATTCTATTTTTCAATAGACTTCATCTATGCCAATTCATTAACATCTTCACAGATAATATATGGCAGATATATTTTTATCTTTGTGACATTGTATTTGGTTTTTTCATTCTGCAATTCGACATTATGCGGGATTGTCCTTGCGTTTGAACAATATACTTATAATTCTATAATGTCAATTGCTAGACAGGTTCTTCGTGTATTTTTGCTGGTAGTCCTGATTCTCAATTGGAAGTATTCAATTATTATTGCAATAGTTGATTTTATATTAAGCCTGGTGCAATGCACAATAACATACATATATTGCAGAAAACGCTATCATATCAGATTTAATTTTAGATTCTTTGATAGGACAATCCTTAAAAGTTCACTTCCTTTAAGTATTGCGATATTTATACAGGGATTGTCAAATCAAGCTAATAGTAATGTTGATAAGTTTGTTATCGGAATTAAAATTGACCCAGAAACAGTCGCATTGTATACCGTTGCGATGTATATATTTCAAATATTTTCTTCTCTGGGGACTGTTCCAATTTCAATGTATACTCCACAGATTGCTCGCAGTGTTTCTAGTGGCCTAAGAGGTAGGCAACTGGTAGATTCTATTATTCAACCGTGTAGGCTAGTAACGATTATTGGAGGTACTGTACTGTTTGGGTTTATTTCAGTAGGACGGGAGTTCATAACTATTGTATATGGCTCGGCATATTTGGAAGCTTGGACGATAGCACTGATAGTGAGCGTTCCAATGTGTATTTATTTAACGAACGGGGTTATGCAAGATGTTTTAAATGTTATGAATCTTACAAAACCGAGAACAATATCACTCATTCTAACCACTGTGGTTAACATTGTATTAACGGTTATTTGGATTGATAAGTGGGGGATCGTTGGCGCGGCTAGTGCTACGGCTGTATCAACAATGATTTTTCAAGTTACCCTTTTAAATGTATATTACGATAAAGCTTTGAATATGAATATGATTTACCTTTATAGAAAAGCATATAAAGGAATATTAATCTACCAAGTAATTGGAGCAGTAGCAGCTCTTATTCTAACACATTTCATTTCTAACACTGTTGTATCTTTCTTGGCTGGTGGTACTGTTTACGTGCTGATATTTGCTCTTGGCTTTATACTGTTTGGAGCAAATGATGCAGAAAAAAATATGATGAAATCGATTTTATCAAAGATATTTAATCACAAATAAAAATTGGAGGATGAATTATTATGGGACTCTTCGCAGGAAAAACATTAATGATCACAGGAGGCACTGGTTCCTTCGGTAATGCTGTATTAAACCGTTTTATTAAAACCGACATCGGGGAGATTCGTGTATTTTCACGAGACGAGAAGAAGCAGGACGATATGCGCCATGAATTCCAAGCGAACATGCCAGAGGTTGCAGGTAAGATTAAATTCTTTATCGGTGACGTTAGAGATATTAACTCTGTTCGCACGGCAATTCACGGTGTTGATTACATATTCCATGCGGCAGCTCTTAAGCAGGTTCCGTCTTGCGAGTTCTTTCCGATGGAAGCTGTACGCACTAATGTACTCGGAACGGATAATGTTCTGACTGCCGCAATTGAGGAAGGGGTTAAGTGCGTAATCTGCCTGTCTACTGATAAGGCTGCTTATCCCGTTAACGCTATGGGCGTCACAAAAGCCCTTGAAGAACGTGTTGCTGTGGCCAAGGCAAGAAACTCTGAGAACACCAAGATTTGCTGCACCAGATATGGTAATGTTATGTGCAGCCGGGGCTCTGTTATTCCACTGTGGATCGACCAGATTAAGCAGGGAAAACCGATTACAATCACTGAGCCTAATATGACGAGATTCATCATGTCGCTTGATGAGGCGGTTGATTTAGTTCTGTTTGCTTTTGAACATGGGACAAGCGGTGATATCCTCGTTCAGAAGGCACCGGCTTGTACAATTGGTGTCCTTGCCCAAGCTGTGAAAGAGTTGTTCGATCCATCGACAGAGATTAAGGTTATTGGTATTCGTCATGGTGAGAAGATGTATGAAACCTTGCTTACCAATGAGGAGTGTTCTCATGCTGTAGACATGGGGGATTTTTATCGTGTACCCGCTGACAACCGGGATCTTAACTATGATAACTACTTTGTTAACGGTGATACGGAAAGAAACCCGTTGCACGAGTTTGACTCTAGCAATACTGCCTTGTTGGATGTAGAACAAGTAAAAGAAAAATTGTTGGCTTTAAGCTATATTCAAGATGAGCTTTCCAGCATGAATAAGTAAGATGGACACAAAAAGATTTTAAGGAGTACATGAAATATATGAATAATACTGTTGAAATTTTGCGGGGGGGGGGTATTCCGATTCTGAAGAAATTGAAGTTTCCTTTTGTCTCCCTGTATTTAACGTAGCTGCATATCTACAAGAATGTATAGATTCTATTGTAGCGGTTGATTTAAATGTCATAAACTATGAAATTGTATGTGTTGATGATTGTTCTACAGATGATTCTGCTCGCGTTTTGGAGCAAATAAAAAAGGGAAATCCTCAAATGCGTATTTTGAGGAATGAAAGTAATCGTGGCGTGTCATATAGTAGAAATCGATTGATAAGAGAAGCAAATGGAAAGTACATCTGGTTCATTGATCCTGATGATGTTTTGAATGCTTCTGCTGTTATGCCTATGCTGCAATATGTAAAGGAGTCAAATGCGGATGTGCTATTGGGAAACTACCAGAGATTCATTGATGGAAATCCCATACCAGAAATATCGGTGGGTAATCTGAATTTTGAAAGATCAGATGATTTGCCTACAGATGAGCAGGGTATAAAAATGAATGTTATTTGGGCAGGACCTATTAAACGTGAATATTTGTTGAATAATAGCTTATTCTTCAATAAAGGAATGATAGCTCAAGAGGATACTCTGTTTTACTGGAACATGAGACTCTCTAAGCCTAATCGGCATAAATGTGATGCAATTTGTTATTACTATAGAATCAGAAATACTTCTGTGATGCATTCCAAAAGTGCTTCAAGGGCCGTGGCTTATTATAAGGCAATGCGTGAAATGCTTGAGACTTATGAGGGTCAGAAAGTTACAGTGCCAGATGAATTTGAAGCAGAACTTCAGAATAAGATTCATCATTCTCAGGAAAACGTGGCTTATACTCTAGCTTGCCTTCCTGATAAAGAATTTGTAAAGGCTGAGTTGAAGGAACTGAAGATAAATGCTGTATATCCTTATGCATTCAGGAAGGAAGCTTTATCGGCTCCAAGAAGAAACACGCTTTTGAAATTATTGACTTTCTTGCTCCCTATGGAACCCGCCTTTTGGCTTTTGCATTATGTCTATAATAAGAAGTACAATTTGAAATAATGAGAGAGATTATTGCAGTAGCAGTTACCTAAAAATAGTTTCTATTATTTCGTTGGGACATAAAACTATAACTATCAAAACGGAGAAGGGATTGAATGCGTGGTCTATTATCAGTGATAATTCCATCGTATAATGAAGAAGAAATGTTGCCATTGGCTGTTTCGGCGATAGGTACTGTGTTAGAGTCTGCTGAAATCCCATACGAGCTTGTATGCGTGGATGATGGCTCTACTGATCGGACTTGGGCTGAAATAGAAAAGAGTTCTGCCGACTGTTCATCAATTCACGGTATCTCCGGCGCTCCGTGAAATGGCGGTAGGAAAACGCCCTCAGGCCGCTTAACTACAGGCCTTCTGGGCATTTGGTAAGAAATTGGGGAAAAGAAGGGTGCAGAACACCACCCCCTGCCACGGTATTTCTCAGAAGCAGGAGTGGTTCTGGCATTCAATTAGGGTGGCAAGTAGGTGGCAGCCATGCCATAAACCTATACAGATACAGAAAGGCAAGTTTTATGATACTGATAACATTTTTACAACCGGACAGTTTAATACCGGATGGTTATGGGTAGGGCCTTGAGGGGCTCTATTATATTGGCCATTTCCGGGAAGAAAGGCCACCCTGCGGGCGCAGGATGGCTGGTTGGTAAAATACCGGGTTTATACAACTGAATATTATGTGCAAAGAGGCTCATGGGTTCTGGAACCATCTTTGGCTTCATTCCTCCGGATCGGGTTCTTCTATCATGGAATCCCACGCCTGGAACTCGCTCTCGTGGTCGATACCGTTGTTTTTGAGGAGCTTTTGCAGGTAGTCTGTGTAGTTCCGGAGGCGTGTTATCTCCAGCCAGTTGCCGTGCAGGAGTTCGTTACATTCTCCGAGGGAAACCTGGCTGATCTGGAATTCCGTCCAGATATCGCAGAGGCTGGAGCGGCTGCAGGGGCACTCCCCGTGCACGCATCTGACGTGGGGGATATGGGCGTAAAAATCATCATCGGGGTCAAAGTGGTGGGATACATTGTTAATCATGGCTTAAATCCTCCTTCTTGATGGATATCTTATGGGCGTGTTTTTCGCCGAAGATGGTGTACTGGTTACGGACAAAGCTGGTGGTTCCGAAGCACAGAAGGATCCGTTTCCGGAAGCCTTCAAAGTCATGGACGCCGCAGGAGATCTTCTTCAGCCGCTTGATTTGATTATTTAAGGCTTCCACCGGGCCGTTCGTAATGCCGTGAGTGAAACTGTTCAAAATATTTTCTTTCCAGTTCTGGACAGTTTTGGCGGCATCACGGACTTCCTCGACTTCAGAAGACAGATACTTGTTGATCCATTCGGTCAGCCTGAGCCGGCGGATGGGTTCCGTGTCAGCTGTGCAGATGAAATGGTATTCCTGCAGGGCATCAAATACCTCACACAGGTCCGGAAATTCAGCGAGCAGGGCCTGAAGGCGCGCGAGTTTTTCCTCATACCCGTAAGCTTCCCAGTAGGTTCTCTGGTTGCACTTTTTTGTAAGCAGCATGAGCCTGGAACCTTTCAGCTTCGAGTACTTCGCCGGAACATTCCGGAATTCGTTCTGGAGGCGGCG
>JAJQGP010000103.1 GCA_021200475.1 Lachnospiraceae bacterium | reverse complement strand
GTTGAAGTCAATTGCAGAGGAATCAGTCCAGGATGAGTCGGAGGAAGAGCGGGAGCAGGAGCTGGCCGAGGCGCGAAAGGAAATTGCCGCTGTCAATCGGAAAACAGGATCGGAGAAGTGGGAGAAGGAAGCGGAGACAGAGTTGGAAACAGAGCCCGAAATAGGAGAGGAGGCGCCTGGGAGCAGAGATTCCGGGGAAGGGGCATCCGGGAAAGAGGTCCTCAGAGAGGACGAGTTGTATCAGATGCTTTCGGAAAAAGACCGGGAGGCGATCGCTCTGGGACGAAGAGCGCAGGAGAAGAAGAAAAAGCGCTCCCGTTATATGCGGATGCTTGTCAAACGCGGCGGAATCGTGGCCGCGGCGTTTGTGCTGCTGATCGGTGTGAGCATGAATGTCAGCGCAAGCAGACAGTGGATTGTGCAGATGTGGGGAGCAGTGACGGAGGTGTTTGCGACTCGAACGGTGACGAATAATGTAGAAGAAACCAGAGCGATTCAGAGTACGGTTGAGGAATCACTGGCGGCGATGGAAGAGATCGAGGAGACTACAGGAATTCCAGGTTTAGATTTTAGCTATTGGCCGGAGGGGATGGAGTATCTTGAATATCAGTTATTTGATGAATATTTAGAAGCACGTGTCTTTTATGCATATAAAGAAGAAATTATAAGTATTTATATGAGAAATATGGGAACGGATGAGACAAGTTATTATGTTTCCGGCGGAGATATAGAATTAGTTGAAACTGTGGATGTTTTAGGAGGAATTGAAGCAGAGGTCTGGGAAGAGAATGGCGGACAAGAGGAGGTTTGCTATCGAGTGGAATTTTCGTATGGGGATTATCGTTATATCATTTCAGGAGCTTTCACATTGAGTGAAATGGAAAATTTAGTGAAAAATATGAATTTTCTTTCCCAACTTTCGTAACAAAATGGAAGGTCGTGCGTTTTTACCTGTGTAAGCGGACGGAAAGGAGGGAAAAGATGAGAAAAATACGGAAACTTACAATGGTAATATTTCTATTCAGTATGATACTTGGGACGACGCATGTATCTGCGGCTGATGAATTGCTGGGGACTATAGTAGACGGTTCACTGTTGACCGAGGAAACTGAGGTAACTACGACGGTATATCCCAAAGCCCGGTGGGCTTATCTTTCGGATGGAACCGGTACGATGACTGTTACGGGAACCAGGACGGTACGGTTGAGTGGTTCTACTACTGCAAGAAAGACAGTGGATCTTATTTATGTCAATATGTATCTGCAGCGGCTGGTAAATGGGACCTGGTGTACCTATTATATCGGGACAAGGGTCACAAAATATGATGCATATTTTGTCTCCATTACAGAAACTGACATCAGTGTGGAAGGCGGATACTATTATCGGGCAAAAGGTGCTCATGTCATCAACCAAGATGGCACGATCGAATCAGTGTCCAGTTATACAGATGGCATCTGGATTGACTGATACGTAAGCGTAAGCATTCATGATCATGAACGTAGAAATGAAAACGAATGCAAAAAACGCATGCGTGAGCACCCTCAAATGCAAAAAGCGGATACATGATTGACCGCAAATGCAAAAATGAGTTTCAAAAAGATCCCACCATGGCATGTGGAACTTCTGTTTGCTTCCATGCGTATGGCAGTCATAAGCTAAAAACAAAAGATAAACCAAAGCGAAAGCTTGCTTTGTAACAAAAAATTACTTAAAAAGGGCGTTTTGCCTGATTCTTCCGCTTACAAAAAGGGACTGCCACAAGTGGCGGCGTGCAGGAAGCTGCATTGTACCGTTGGCAACACAGGGAAAATGCGTAGTAGGCAAAGGTGGGATTCCTTGGATCACCAGCACAGGTGAATGTGCAAATGAGAAAGGATAAACCTGTGATGGTTCATGATTACGTTCCCGGTGCAGCTGCGAATCGGGAACCGTTTATGCAGGAAAAATGAGTGTACGCGATTGACAGGCGCAGAGAAACCGCAGGTACCGTGCGATTGACAAACCAGAATGCCTGCAGAAGATATGCGAATGGCAACGCGATGGTAACTGATTGATTTATAGGAGATACCTGAGACTGCCGCACATACTATAGCGCGGTGTTCCATCCGGGGAGACGCCGCAAACCGTAGTTTCAGGTATAGAGAAAAAGGTGCGTGATTCCCGCGGCGGGAAATATCCTGCCGCGGGCAAAGAGAAACAGAACGACGATGCCAGGCCTGGGAACGGGGAAGAAATCCGACAAGGGCCTTTTTTGCGTGTGGAAAGGGTGTGTGCGGCGCCGCCCTTTTGTCGTATTTTTGACCGGATGCAAACACACTTTTTATTGACCGGTGGCAAGCACATTTTTTATATAGCCATTTTTAATGATTGGTGTTAGAATAAGGCGTAGCCGGGAAGGTACGGAGTAGTACGTGTACCGTGCACCCGGACAAAGCTGTGAGGACGGTAGAGAAGCTTCGTTTGATTGTGAGGGGTAATGAACAAAAAGAAAAAAAGGTTCTGGCTGTGTGTGCTGTTTTTGCTCTGCATGACGCAATTGGCGGGTTGCGGGGTGGTATCGCGGGTGAAGTATGAGCTGACCGGAAGCGAAGAGACATGGGAATTGACGGCAGTTGAGGAGGGATATGCTTCTTCGGTGGAGGAATATTATTATGACCATCTGCCGGAGGAATTGCATGAGGCCTATCGGGAGATTTATGTCCATCTGATGCGGTATGAGGATTCAGGGGATTTTCTGTCGTCTGTTTCAGTGGAGGATTTCTGGCGGACGTATTATGCGGTGCTGGCGGATCATCCGGAGATTTTCTGGACGGATACGAGCGCGCAGGTGGAGGAGTCGGCTCTGCTGGGGACGGTGGTGTCCTATCATTTTGACGTGACGGTGGCCGCAGAGGATCGCGACGCGATGCGCGAAGAGCTGGAGGCAGCGGCGGATGCCTGCATTGCGCAGATTCCGGAAGGCGCGACGGACTATGAGAAGATTAAGTTTGTCTATGAATACATCATTGATACGACAGAATATGATGCATACAGCGCGGATTCTCAGAATATTCAGAGTGCCTTGCTCTATCATTCTTCGGTATGTGCCGGATATTCACGGGCTTTTCAGTATATCCTGCATCGGATGGGGCTGTTCTGTACCTATGTGACCGGGACGATTGCAGACGGCGGCGACCACGGGTGGAATCTGGTTCGCATCACGGAGCAGGAGCAGTCGGAAGAGACACTGGCGGGTGTGCCTGCCGTGGCAGCGGTGGAGGCGTATTATTACGTAGATGTCACCTGGGGGGATCCGGTGTTTGCGGAAAACATGGATGCGTATGATACGGAAAGCACGATTAATTACAACTATCTGTGCTGTACGGAGTACGATCTTTTTAAGACGCATGTGCCGGATGATTCGATTGAGCTGCCGGCGTGTACCTCGGATGCCTATGATTACTATAAATTAAACGGGTATTATTATGAAGCGTTTGACTGGGATACGATCAATCAGGCACTGCTGGAGTCTGTATGGGCGTCGGAGACGCGTATTATGATGAAGTTTGGAAGTGAGACCGCTTATGAAGAAGCACAGGCTGCGCTCTTTGAAGGAGACCTGTTAAAAGAGGCAGGGCAGTATCTGATGCGGCAAAATGGGGTGACCAGCTGGAACTACCGCTATCACACGGATGATAACTTTTGTCTGATTACGATTTACTGGAGTTAGGAGCTATCGTAAAATGGGCATATAATTTCGCGACAGACTCTTACTGTATCGGTGCGGAATATGCCCTCGTGCCAGAGACATGCGGGATGGAGCGGTCCGCGCAGGCAAAGCAGCGCCTGACGCGGCCGTTTGAAAAAAGTAACAGCTCCGAACAGCGGGCGGTCTGCGGCTGTTCGGAGCTGTTACAAAAAGCAGCCTTACTGTTACTGATCACAACCCGATCACGCATTTGCTGCGGGGGCATGGTGTGACCTGTAATGCGTTACTGCTGAAGTGCCACTTTCAGAGCCTTAGCGAGCTGATCGGGGCAGGATGTCGGTTTGTATCCGCAGCGGATGCCTTCCAGCCTGGCGATCGCGTCGGTCGCTTTCATCCCTTCAACGAGCCTGGCTACGCCCTGTGTATTGCCGGAGCAGCCGCCGAGAAATTCTACGTGTGAAATGGTGTCTCCGTCCAGTTCAATGTGAATGTTCTGGGAACAGACGCCCTGTGGTTTGTAATCCATATTGGTTCCTCCTTCGTCTGAATGGGTGGATACAGGCCAATACTATGACCTGTGATCGTGGATGCTGCCGCAGTCATGAGATTCGAAAATGAGGCGCGGAAACATCGGTTCACGTAAGTATATCGTTTTTGACGGAGATATTCAAGTGTAAAAGAAAGAAAAAGGAGACAGACAAATGAAAAAAATCGGAATTATCGGAGCGATGGAGATTGAGGTGGAGCGGCTGAAGGCGGATATGAGGATCACGCGTGAGGTCACGAAGGCGAAGATGCATTTCTGTGAGGGAGAGCTGGCCGGGATGCCGGCGGTCGTAGTGCGCAGCGGGATTGGCAAGGTGAATGCCGCGGTGTGCACACAGATTCTGGTGGATGAGTTTGGCGTGGACTGTGTGATGAATACCGGCGTGGCGGGGTCTCTGGATGCAAAGATTAATATTGGGGATATTGTGATTTCGAAGGATGTGCTGCACCATGATATGGATGCGGTGAACTTTGGCTATCCGCTGGGGCAGATCCCACAGATGGAAGTGTTTTCCTTTGAGGCGGACCAGGAGCTGTCCCGGCTGGCAGAGGAGGTATGCCATGAGGTAAATCCGGATATCGCGGTCTTCCATGGACGAATCGTCAGTGGAGACCAGTTCGTCGCGGATCAGGCGACGAAAAACCGGATCACGGCGAATTTCGGCGGCAGCTGCACAGAAATGGAGGGCGCGGCGATTGCGCAGACGGCGTACCTGAATGGAATCCCGTTTGTGATTCTGCGCGCGATTTCGGATAAGGCTGATGACAGTGCTTCCATGGATTATCCGACCTTTGAGCGTGAGGCAGCGCAGCACTGTGTGCGGCTCGTGGAAGGGCTGCTTGCGCGCTTGAAATGACGGTTTTATGGATAGGGGAAAAGAATAGAATATTGCGGAAGATTACTCTCAGGTGGTGGAACAGGGTTCCACCACTTTATTTGAACCTCAGAATAGATTCCATGGAGAAATTGTCGAACGATTTTGCTTTGCAAACCGAAATTTTCCGGCTATACTATGCGCACAAGTCGCACAGGAATCCGGATTGTGCTGCACAGCGCCTCTGGGTTCCTGGCGCACGGGCAGGCTGGCTAAAGCCGGCATTGCCTGAATGAAAATGCACATGGGCGGCAGCAGCGAATGGCGCCGTCGCGGACGGGGAATTCCGTCTGTCCCGAGAGGGACTGCCGCGCCCGGTGCAGGTTTCATTATGGTTTGACTCGCGAAGGGAAGCGCAGGCAGGAGCCTGGCGGATGGTCAGAGGGGAATTCTGACGGGCGGGCTCTGGGTGGCGTTTCCCGGGAGGAGTCGAAAGAATCTGATCAAAGGGGGAAATGGTATGTTACAATTTCTGATGGAAAAAAATGTGTTGCTTTATGCGCTGGCGGCAGCCTGTGTGCTGGGCGTAGTCAGTCAGGTGATTTTGCGGCGGATTTACGATGGACTGCTTGGGGAAGTGAGAAATACGGGAACTGCGGAGGGACGGTTTTTGCAGCAGTTGCGGCAAAGATTTCAATATTGTACCCATCTGAGTGAGCGGGTGGGGGATGTACATGCCCTGATTCAAAAGAGTATGCTGGAATACCGTGTCTGGGGTATGAGCCTGCACAGCTGGGAACGGATTGGCGGTGGATGTCTGGTGGTCAGCCTGCTGTGTGCGTTTGCGGGGTCTGTGGTGCGTGCGCAGAGCGGAGCTGCCATGGTGGATGGCAATGTGTATTTCTGGCTGGGAATCGGGGCAGTCGTTCTGACGGCGCTTGCGTACGGCCTGGCGGATATCGGCTACCGGAGCCGTTCCCTGGAAATCTGCCTGAGTGATTTTCTGGAAAATGGAGGTGTGAGCGGGAGCTATAGCGGCGAAGAGGAATTGCCGGAAATGGAATATGAGGCAGAGAGCCGCAGGGCTGCGTCTCTTCGGGAAGCGGAAGCGGCCGCGGCCGCGCGGACGCCGATTGTGCCGGTCTCAGAAGGACGCCGCGCAAGACGCCTGGCGAAGGCCGAAACGGCGGCGAGTCTTGAAGCAGCGAGGCGCACAAAAAAGAATACGAAAGGAATGCAGGGGAAAGAAAGTGAGCCGGCAAGAGGAGCCAGGGAAAGGAGTGATCTGAAAGAGAGCCTGGCACGCGCAAAGACGGGAATGCAGGAAGCGGCTGTTTCGGATGAGGAGCGCTCTGCATCCGACCGGGCAGGCCAAATGCTGCGGCAGATGGACGAGAAGGAGCAGGAACGGTTGATCCGGGCTGTTTTGACGGAATTTCTTTCGCAATAAGGCTTGCGAAACTCCTGACGGTCTGCTAGAATGTACGAGAGGTAAGGTCGGCGGAGACCTGCGGCAATTGCGGTTAGAAAGCCAGCGTGGGAGACCTGCGGCGCTTGTGGTCAGCCAGCGCGGGAGACCTGCGGCAATTGCGGTTGGAAGGCCAGTGTGGGAGACCTGTGGCGCTTGCGGTCAGAAGGCCAGCTGCGGGGGAACCTGCGGGGACCGCGTTGAGGACGCAGCTGCAGGGAATGCGGCGAAGGCCAGAGCAGTGGGAAAATACACCTGGTGAAATGGCCAGGCGCAGTCTCCGGACGATGGAAAAAGACATTTAGTACAGATAAAAGGAGATGTGGATAATGAGTAGTAAGGTTTCTTTTGATTATTCAAAGGCTGCCGGTTTTGTTGCTGAGCATGAACTGGTATCCATGAAAAAGATTGTCGCTGCGGCAAAGGACGAGCTGTTATCCCGGCAGGGAGCAGGCAACGATTTCCTTGGATGGATTGACCTTCCGGTTAATTATGACAAGGAGGAATTCGGCCGTATCAAAGAGGCAGCGAAGAAGATCCAGAGCGACAGCGAGGTTCTGCTGGTGATCGGCATTGGCGGATCCTACCTCGGCGCACGGGCAGCGATTGAGTTTCTGCGCCACAGCTTCTATAATAACGTATCGAAAGAGATCCGCAAGACGCCGGAGATCTACTTTGTGGGCAACAGCATCAGCAGCACTTATGTGCAGCATCTGATCGAAGTGATCGGCGACCGCGATTTTTCGGTCAACATTATTTCAAAATCCGGCACGACAACCGAGCCGGCGATCGCTTTCCGTATTTTCAAGAAGATGCTGGAAGAGAAGTACGGCAAGGCTGAGGCTGCGAAGCGCATCTATGCGACAACGGATAAGGCGCGCGGAGCCCTGAAGAATCTGGCGACGGAAGAGGGATATGAAAGCTTTGTGGTACCGGATGACGTCGGCGGACGTTTCTCTGTATTGACGGCGGTAGGTCTGCTGCCGATCGCGGTGAGCGGTGCGGATATTGACAAGCTGATGGAGGGCGCGGCTTCCGGCAGAGCGCGCGCGATGGAAGCGGATTTTGAAGAGAATGACGCCCTTCAGTATGCCGCAGTTCGCAATATTCTGCACAGAAAAGGCAAATCGGTCGAGGTTCTGGCAAATTATGAGCCGAGCCTGCATTACGTATCAGAGTGGTGGAAGCAGCTTTACGGGGAAAGTGAAGGAAAAGACCAGAAGGGAATCTTCCCTGCATCGGTAGATCTGACGACCGATCTCCATTCTATGGGTCAGTTCATCCAGGACGGCAGCCGTATTATGTATGAGACCGTGATGAATATCGAGGAATCCAGATGCACCCTCACGATCGGGGAAGAGCCGGTGGATCTGGATGGCCTGAATTATCTGGCGGGAAAGACCGTAGATTTTGTCAATAAGAGCGCGATGAACGGAACGATTCTGGCTCACACGGACGGAAATGTGCCGAACCTGATGGTGAATATTCCGAAGCAGGATGAGTTCTTCCTTGGCGAACTGTTTTACTTCTTTGAGTTTGCGTGCGGCGTGAGCGGATATGTACTGGGCGTGAATCCGTTCAATCAGCCGGGGGTTGAGAGCTACAAGAAGAATATGTTCGCGCTTCTTGGCAAGCCGGGCTATGAAAAGCAGAGAGAAGAGTTGCTGAAGCGCCTGTAAAACAGAGAGGCTGCCGTTTGAAGAAAGCAGGAAACCTGCGTTTTTAAGCGGCAGCCGGATTTTAAAGGTTTGTAACAATTCAGAACAGCAGGCCACAGGTCTGCTGTTCTGGACGGTTACAAAAGTTCAAAAGCAGTGATTTTGCGCTGTCTGCCGTCGGAAAAAGAGGTCGGAGGGCGTTAAATCAATGCCTTTGCACTGCAGGCGAAAGAGCTTCCGTGTGGGAGAATTTGGAGGAATACGGTTTAGAATGTCGAAATGGGCAGAGAAGCTTCATCTGCCGGAAGATCGGAAAAAGCTGTTTCGGGTGATTCCGATTCTTTTTACGGTGGGTTTATTGATCTATTATTGCGTCCATCCGGGGATGTATGCGGCGGATGGAGATGTGAAGATCTGGCAGAGTGCGAGGACCTATGGGATCGCGTTTTTGTCAGCACTGCTGGTTTTCCTGTGGCTGGAGACGAACGAGATGAGCGATCGGCTGAACCGCATTCTTTCCTGGGTCTGGTTTGCGGTCGCGCCGTTCGCGGTTTATTTTTCCCTTCTATATTTAAATGCAGATAAATACAACATTGATTTTTTCGCACTGGACAAAACTGCGCTTTTGCTCACCTTTGCTTTTTTGTATCTGGTGCAGGGAATCCTTTACGGAATCACCGGCAGCATTCGTTTCTCTGTGATCATTTATGCAGTGGCGATCGCGGCGATTGGGATTGTCAATTGCTTCGTGATTTCGTTTCACGGCATGGCGATCTCGGCGGCTGACCTGTTTTCGATCGGCACAGCGGCGGCGGTGGCCTCGGAATATACATATACACTGGACTGGTACATGGTCATGGAGATTTTGCTGACGCTCCTGATCTGCACCATCAGCTTCAAGCTGCGCAGAGGGCGGATGATGCCGCTTGCGGCGCGCGGGGTGTTTCTGGCTCTGGTGGCTGTACTGGCGGGCGGTTATTATTATCTTTGCGGGAAAACAACGTTTCTGGAGGATCATGATATCCGCTCGGAAGGGTTCACGCATCAGCTGCGGTATAAAAAATACGATATGATTTTCACAACACTGACGACCTGTTTTTATCTGGTGGTAGATAAGCCGGATGGATATTCGCTGGAAGCAGTGGAGGAGATTGCTGAGCCTTATGTGACGGAAGCGGACGCGGCGGAGGAAGGCGGCTCTTCGGATTCGGATATCCTGTACAGCGAGAGCGCAGGCGATACGGACGCGTCGGCAGCTGCATCCGAAGAAGATACAGCCGCGACTCCAAACCTCATTGTTATTATGAATGAGTCCTGGGCAGATTACACAGAGATTGGCAACGGCCTGGAGCTGTCGGAGGACTATATGCCTTTTATCCGCAGCCTGACGGAAAATACCATAAAGGGTACGGCTTATTCCTCTGTGTTCGGCGGCAATACGCCGAATTCTGAGTATGAATTCCTGACGGGGAATACGATGGCCTTTCTGCCGACCTCTTCGGTCGGGTTTAACCTGTTTGTGCGGGGAAATCTGCCGTCCCTGGCGTCGCAGCTTGGCTCACTGGGCTACTATACGCTGGCGATGCACCCTTACCGCGGGACGAATTACCGGAGGAATATTGTTTACCCGCAGCTTGGCTTTGACACCTATTATACACGGGATGATTTTGATTATCCGTATAAAATCCGGAATTATATTTCCGACGAGACTCTGTTTGACCGGATTATTGTAGAGTACGAGGAAAATCTGGATTCCGGGAATCCGCTGTTTTCCTACAACGTTACGATTCAGAACCATGGCGGTTACTATTCGTCCAATACGAAGAACCTGGATATGGAGATTGAGGTTCTGAATACGGGGTTCAGTACGACGAGGGCGGAAATCTATGTAAATCTGGTGAAAGCGACAGACGACGCATTTGAGCAGCTGGTCGAGTACTTTGAAGACGTCGAAGAGCCGACGGTGATTGTGATGTTTGACGATCATCAGCCGGATATCGGGGATGGCGCATACGAATATCTGCTTGGCGGTACGGAGGAGGATCTGACCGGCGAAGAGCTGATGGAAAAATACAAGATTCCGTTTATCATCTGGGCGAATTACGATATCGAGGAGGAGACGATCGAGGCGACCAGTCTGAATTATCTGTACAGCATCATGGCCGACCGTCTTGGACTGTCTATGACCGGCTACCAGGAGTACCTGCTGGAGCTGAGTGAGGAGGTTCCCGTGATCAATTCCATTGGTTACTGGGGTGCAGACGGTGTATTCTACGAGCTGGATGATGAGGATTCACCGTATTTTACGTTGATTAATGATTACAATATTCTGGAATACAATGATATTTTTGGTGGAGACAACCGTTATTATGAGTTCTTTACGCTGGATGGGACATCGGAGTAAATAGAATTGGAGTACTACCGTTCACAACCCGACCACGCACTTGCTGACTGGTCAGGGTTGAAAATGTAGTATAACAGTGGAGTGGCTGCGAAGGTACGGAAGAATAAGAATCGGAGGTTTTATGAGGAATAAGTCCGATAAGAGGAAAAAGAGAGTATTTTTGCTGACTGGCTGTATCATTCTTGGAATGTGCATTTCGACGGCTGGCGTGTACGCTTCGGAGAGCGGGAACAAATCCTCAATTAAAGAGCTTTTTGGGAGTACGCTGAAATCGGTGGTGGAGGAAGCTCTGGAGACGGAATCGGAGACAGAGACTGCGGAAGCAGAGACGGCCAGAAGCGGGACTGTCGCGGAAACGGGCGTAGCGGACAAAACCGGAAGCGGAAATACTGCGGAAACGGACGCGGCAGGCAAGGCCGGAAGCGGGAACACCGCAGAAACGGACGCGGCGGACAAGGCCGGAAGCGGGACTGCCGCAGAAACGGACGCGGCGGATAAGGCCGGAAGCGGGACTGCCGCGGAAACGGATGCGGCAGATAAATCCGGAAGTGCGGAAACAGACACAGAGGATACGGCCGGGAGTACAGAGCCTGCGGAAACAGACACAGAGAGTATGGCTGAAAGTGAGGATGCCACAGAAACAGCTGCGGCCGGAGACGAAAGCGAGGCCGAGACGGAGGAGAATGCCGATGAGGTCTTCGCAGAGGAACTGTATTATGCGGATGGCCCCGTTTTTCGCGTCCCAGTGTACCTTTCCGATGCGATTGCACGGCTGACAGGTGTGGAGACAGAAGACGAGACGGAAGAAGAAACAGAGGAAGAAACAGAAGAAGATACAGAAGAAGAAACACAGACGGAGACGGAGACCGAGACCGAACAGACAGATGAGTCCCGGCAGGCGCTCGAGGCTTTTCTGGAAGAGGTATATCTGGGAGCTGATTTTCAGATTCCGATGGCGATGCCGGAAGAATACGGGACTCTGGAGGGACCAGTGACTTATTCCTGTGGCAGGCTCTCGATCGGAAAAGCCAGGCGTGTCCATCCGTGGGAGCAGTCACAGACAATGGAAGACCTGGAGGAGCTGATTCAGGCAGCGGTTGCCGGGTACGATGGAACCTGGTCTGTTTATGTGAAAAACCTTAACACAGATGAGAGCTTTGTGATCAATGATCAGCCGATGAAATCCGCGAGTGTGATGAAGCTTTTTATCATGGGGACGGTGTACACAGCCATGGAGGAGGGGAAGCTGGAGCGCACCTCCGAGATTATGACTTTGATGAACAAGATGATCAGCAACAGCGATAATTCTGCTGCCAACCAGCTTTTGTATATTTTGGGAGATTCGAGCTATGCGGACGGCATTGCAGAGGTGAACGCGTTTATCCAGAGCCATGGTTACAGCGATATGACGGTGGAGTACAATGGTTTTGACAATACGGCGACGAACTCAGGCAACGGGATTAACCAGGTCGCGGCTAAGGACGTCGGAAAGCTGCTGGAGGATATTTACCGGCGGACATGGATGAGCCGGGCGGTCAGCAATGAAATGGAGGAAATGCTCCTGGCGCAGCAGACGCGCTACAAAATACCGGCCGGACTGCCGGACGATGTCCTTTGCGCAAACAAGACCGGTGAGATGAGTTCCACGCAAAACGATGCGGCGATCATATATTCTGACGCCTGCGATTACATACTGGTTGTACTTTCAAACGGGTGGAGCAATACCAATACGGCGATCAGCCGGATCGCTGCCCTTTCGACGCTGGTATATGAGTTTTTTAACTGAGAAAGGGCAGCACTCTGTCCGTCCGGCGGATGTTCGCTTGGTGCTGGTCGGAGCGACAGCGGAGACGCGATTTTACATGGGTTTTTCAGTGGAGCTGTGAAGGTACGGAACAGATGCTACAGTAAATCAGGTCGGGGTGTGACTTGTAACATAAAGAGGGATATATATGTTTCGTTTATGGGGAAAAATGTGGAAAGATAACCGTATGATACGGGATACTGTTTATGAGGAAGAGAGCGACGATACGCGCACACACAAGATTTTCCGAGGCCTGGATGAAATCTGTCATGAGTTTGACCTGGAGAGGCCGATCTGGCTGGATAAGACAGTGGCAGAATTTAAGCGGCACAGCAAAGCGCGCTTCTATCAGGACAGTTTTATCGAGGAGATTCCGTTTGATTACCTGGAGGTGCAGGTACTCGAGGAAGGGTGAATATGTATGAATGATCGCTTTGATCGGGTGAAAGACATGAAGGATCGGTCCGTGGACCGCGGACGCCGGGGCGTTTCTCACGTGATATTTGGCCGTACCGGTGTACTGATTGTCTGTCTGCTGGCGGAGGTGCTGTTGCTGTTTCTGATGCTTCACTACGTGGCGCAGTATATCTACCTGATTTTTGGCACACATATGGTGTTTTCATTGCTGATTTTACTGCTTATTCTGAATCGCGTCGAGCATCCGGCGTTTCAGCTGGCGTGGGCGTCACTGGTGCTGCTGTTTCCGATTTTCGGCGGACTGCTGTACCTCTACATCAAGCTCCAGCCTGGGATGCGGATTCTGGAAAAACGGATGCAGGAGATTGACAATAATACCAGAGAATTTCTTCCGCAGGATCCTGTGACTATGCGGGAGTTTTCATTTGAAAATCCACGCATGGCGCAGCTGGCTTATTATATTGGCGAGCAGCGGGGGTATCCGGTCTACCGCGGCACGGAGGTAACTTATTTCGCGAGTGGTGAGGAAAAATTTGAAGAACTGAAAAAACAGCTGCGAGCTGCGAAGCAGTTTATTTTTCTGGAGTATTTTATCATAGCGGAAGGCGTGATGTGGGACAGTGTGCAGGAGATTCTGGAGCAGAAGGTACAGGAAGGTGTCGAAGTACGCCTGATGTATGACGGGATGAACGAGCTGAACAATGTGCCTCATGATTTTTCCAGAACAATGAAAGGCCTTGGCATCCGCTGTAAGGTTTTTTCACCGGTATATCCGGTCATTTCTACCAGCTACAACAATCGGGATCACCGCAAGATTGTGGTGATCGATGGGCAGATTGCTTTCACTGGCGGCGTGAATCTTGCGGACGAATACATCAACCGCAAGGAACGCTTCGGCCACTGGAAGGACGCGGCGATTATGATGCGCGGTGAAGCGGCGCAGAGCTTCACGGTGATGTTTCTGAAAATGTGGGATGTCACGGAAAAGCAGGAAAATATTGCCTGTTATCTGAAAAAGCCGGAAGCGGTAGCTGTTGAATCGCCAATGGCAGATGGTTTTGTGCTTCCATACGCGACAAACCCGCTGCAGGAGACACAGACGGCAGAACGCGTATATCTGGAAATCCTGAATGGCGCCCAGCGGTATGTACACATCATGACACCCTACCTGATTCCGGATCACGAGCTTTTGCAGGCGTTGATTTACGCTGCCCGGCGGGGAGTGGATGTTAAGCTGATTCTACCGCATATTCCGGATAAGAAATACGCCTTTGCGCTGGCGCATTCCTACTACAAAGTCCTGATGCAGGCCGGTGTACGCATTTTTGAGTATACGCCGGGGTTTGTTCATTCCAAGGTCGTCGTCAGCGATGACATCAGTGCGGTCGTAGGCGCGATCAATCTCGATTACCGAAGCCTCTATCTGAACTTTGAGTGTGCGGCCTTCCTGTACGAAGTGCGGCAGATCCGGGACATCGAAGCAGACTTCCGGCAGACCTTGATCGAATGTCAGCTCGTGACAGATTTCGATATCCGCCATGATAAGATAACGAGGAAGATTGCCGGTCACGTCCTGAAACTCCTCGCCCCTCTCATGTGACGATACAAGGGTCAAAAGTCAGGAATGGAACGCTTGCGTTCCAATTCATGACTTTTGACCCGCAAAAACATGAGGAAGTAGCCATTTTTCGCAGAAAAATGAGCGGATTCCGAATGTTTTTAGGATTGCGGGAGTGCGAAGCACGGAGCAATCCGTAGTATCGTGATTTCCCACCAGTTCAGCACAGCAGCAAAACGAAAAAAGTAACTATTCAGAACATCAGGCCGCAGGTCTACGCTCCGCTTCGGTCGTCGCTAAGCGGACGTCCACTGGTT
>JAJQGP010000004.1 GCA_021200475.1 Lachnospiraceae bacterium | reverse complement strand
CCAGACGTCACTGGTCACACCCTGACCAGGTTTATACGGATTCCAAATATGGAGCATCCGCTATCTTTCAAATACGTCAATGATCTGGATCCCGTCAATCTCCTGCGCATCCATCGCCAGCTTCAGAGTTTCTTCCCGTAATCAGAATTGTCTCCATAGGTTTGCTGTTCCTTTCCAATAATCACCCTGTCAGCTCCGGTCGGCGCCAAACGAACATCCATTAAATCTCCGCTTCGCTCCGGTTCATACGAAACGCGTACCACTGGTACGCAGGACCGTTCTGCGCCCCCGGAAGTTTTTGTCCACCAACAGAGCGGTTCGGAAAACTTTCCTGCTGGACAAAAATAGCTGCAACGAAGAAACCTTGTCGGTTCTCTCCTCGTTGCAGCCAGTCAATCATGGTATTCCACCCGTCCGCCGCTCTTCCTGTAAAATCTGCGGTCACGGTATGCATACTTTAGACACTAAACTTTGCGTGACATCCTTTCGAATGCTTTGCCCTTCTTTTTCTGTTTTCCGTTCAAAGCTTTCTGTTACTTTTGCTGCGTTATTGTAACGGAAAACATCAAAAAAGTCAAGCAGTTTCTTTCAGCTAATTCCTAATAGAAGCCCAATAATTCGTACAATTCCCGCCGCCAGCCAGGCAATGATGCACTGACCAAACACGACATACACCGCCCATTTGCCGCCCAACTCGCGTTTTACCGCGGCAATCGCCGCCACGCACGGCGTGTAGAGCAGGCTGAATACCAGCATAGTCACCGCTGTCAGAGGGGAAAGCAGGGTGGTGACTTCACCCGCAAACAGGATCTCCATGGTCGAAACCACGCTCTCCTTTGCCATAAATCCACTGATCAGAGATGTGCAGATCCTCCAGTCTCCCATCCCGAGCGGTGCAAACAAAGGCGCCAGGACGCCTGCGACTGCTGCGAGAATGCTGTCCTGGGAATCCGTGACGACACGCAGGTGCAGGTCAAAGGTCTGCAAAAACCAGATCACAATCGTCGCGAGCAGAATGATCGTAAAGGCGCGGTGCAGGAAATCCTTTGCCTTCTCCCAGAGCAGCTGCATCACGTTTTTCGGAGACGGCAGCCGGTAATTCGGCAGCTCCAGCACAAACGGCACCGCCTCGCCGCGAAACATCGTTTTCTTAAAAATGAAAGACACAAGGATGCCCGCCGCGATCCCCAGCAGATACAGACCGGTCACAATCAGCCCGCTGTATTTCGGGAAAAAGGTGTTTACAAAAAACATATAGATCGGCAGCTTTGCCGTGCAGCTCATAAATGGCGTCAGCAGGATTGTCATCCTGCGGTCACGCTCACTTGGGAGGGTCCGCGTCGCCATGACTGCCGGCACCGTACAGCCAAATCCGATCAGCATAGGGACAATGCTGCGCCCGGAGAGTCCGATTTTGCGCAGAAGACTGTCCATGAAAAACGCCACACGGGCAATATATCCGCTGTCCTCCAGCAAGGACAGGAAGAAAAACAGACAGACAATGATCGGCAGGAAGCTCAGCACACTGCCTACGCCCGCAAAGATGCCGTCGCTGATCAGGGCCCGGAGAACCGGATGGACGTTCGCAGCAACCAGAGCCGCGTCGGTGATCCCTGCCAGAGCATCAATCCCCATCTCCAGAAGATTCTGGAAAAACGCCCCGATCACATTAAAGGTCAGGAAAAATACCAGCAGCATGATGCCGATGAAACAGGGAATCGCCGTAAATTTTCCGGTCAGCACCCGGTCAATCCGCTCGCTGCGCAGCCGCTCCTTACTCTCCCTTGGTTTCTGTACCGTCTGGACACACAGCTTTTGAATAAAGGAAAAGCGCATATCTGCAATTGCCGCCGCCCGGTCCAGGCCGCGCTCCTGCTCCATCTGCAGCAAAATATGCTCGATCATCTCTTTCTCATTTTCCGTAAGCGCCAGCTGATCCAAAATCAGCGGATCACCCTCCGCCACCTTCGTCGCAGCAAAGCGCAGAGGGATACCCGCTTTCTGCGCGTGATCTTCGATCAGATGCATGATGCCGTGCAGCGCCCGGTGGACTGCGCCGCCATGATCGTTTTTATCGCAGAAGTCCTGCCGTTTCGGACGTTCCTGGTATTTCGCCACATGAACAAGATGGGAAATCAGCTCCTCAATCCCCTCATTTTTCGCCGCCGAGATCGGCACAACCGGGATCCCCAGGATCTCCTCCATCTCGTTGATGCGGATACTGCCGCCATTGTCGCGCACCTCATCCATCATGTTCAGAGCCAGCACCATCGGCGTATCCAGCTCCATAAGCTGCATCGTCAGATAAAGATTCCGCTCGATGTTTGTGGCATCCACGATATTGATAATCCCATGCGGGTGCTCATTCAGAACAAAATTCCGCGTCACCAGCTCCTCGCTGGAATAAGGAGACATCGAATAAATCCCCGGCAGGTCCGTGACCAGCGTATCGCCCTGTCCGCGAATCACGCCGTCCTTCCGGTCAACCGTAACCCCCGGGAAATTCCCCACGTGCTGGTTCGAACCCGTCAGCTGATTGAAAAGGGTCGTCTTCCCACAATTCTGGTTTCCCGCCAGGGCAAAGGTCAGCACCGTGCCATCCGGGAGCGGATGCTCATCCGCCCGGCTGTGATACTTTCCGCCCTCGCCCAGACCAGGGTGCGCCAGTTCTTTTTTCTTACCCGGATTCTCGCTCTTCCGTTTATCCGCCCTCCAGTCTGCATGGCCTTCCGCAAGCGTCTCCGGCTCGGCAGTGCGTTTCATATATGCAGCATTTTTCCGTGCGCGATCCGCCGAAACTGTGTGCACGGTACTGCCTTCACAAAGTTCTATCTTCTCCGCATCCGCCAGACGAAGCGTCAGCTCATAGCTCTGGACACGCAGCTCCATCGGGTCACCCATGGGCGCAAGCTTAATCATCGTCACCTCCGCGCCCGGAATCAGCCCCATATCCAGAATATGCTGTCTTAAAGCCCCTTCTCCGCCAACGCTGCGGATGACGGCGCTTTTTCCGATTTCCAGTTCTTTCAGATTCATTTACATCCCTGCCCCTTGCTGTCGCCTTATGTATCTTTCAGAAAACACTCATACAATACACCACTTTGCTGTACAAGTAAAGGACAAATTTCGCTTCCTTCTAAAAGCTGTACAGGAAAAATGCCGCCCCGGACTTCATCTCCGGGGCGGCAATCATCGCAATCCATTTTTATTTCTGTCTGAAAATCAGCTTAAATACCTTCCGCACAAACGGCTGGATAAAAAACAGCTGGCTGAAAAACGCAAACGGGAAGTTGTAGCATACCAGCTTCAGCCAGTTCGCCAAAAATGTCAGAATATGGAAGCCGTTGTAATACGGGTAATAAAACAGAGCAGCCAGGAAGCTCATCGTCGGCACCATCAGGCCAACCGTAGCACAGATCACCGCACTTTCAAAAATGACCGGGTGCGTTTCCTTCGGGTTAAAATTCATACAGGCCAGTTTAAAGGAGCAGGGGCTTCCCAGCACACACTCCAGTGTATAAGCAAAGCAAAACTCAATCAGGATCAATGCCCAGATCGGAAGCATACGCCCGAACATATAAACGCCGCCCTGCGCCTGGATGGCGTGAAGCACGCTGTCAGCTCCGGTCACCTCCATGAGTGTCGCGCCGTTGATCACATAGAGACTGTAAAATACATACCCGTGTACTGTAATAATCACGGTGATAAGTGCGAAGATCATTCGCTGAAACTGGTTTTTCGGCATTTTCTTTCTCTCCTTTTCTACCTCATGAATTGCAGCAGTCCCAAACAGCGAAGTGCCAATATGCGCCCCCGCATTTGAAACCGTCACACGAAAACCTGCTCTGCTTTGCATAGATGACAAACAGAAAGATTTTTCCGAACAAAAAACACAAGCATTCTATGCCTCTGATCCTCTTCGCTGTAAATCGTCCCGTGATCAGATTTATGTGCATAGCACTACTTGTGTCGTTCCTTTATCATTCAATTGTATCTAAACGCAAATCCAGATTAGCTGAAATTATATCTTTTTTTTACCGCAAATTCAAATGGACATCTTTTACAAAATTTTCTTCTGATAATCTGCCTTTTCTCTGCTTCTTTCCATTTATACATCCTTTTCAGGCCTTCCACAGGCTGTGCAGATTACAGTACGCATAAACCGCTTCCACCTCGTCGTCTTCGCAAAGTGCAAAGCAGGCCGCCGGCTTCTCACCCGGCTTCAGTTCTTTGATCTGCAGACCTTCTCTGGTCTTCAGGGTAATCCACTCAATGTAGTGCTCCGGAAGCATCGGATGATCCACAGAACCCACATTCACCTTCACAAGGTTCCCCTCTACGGTATATACCGGAACATGCTTTTCCGCTGCTGCGTCGGTTGTGCCGGGAATGAGCTCCTTCATCTTCTGGCCGCAGCATACAAGCGGTGTCCCCCTGGTCTTTCACCTTCATCGCAATATTTCCGCAGTTTTCACAGATGTAAAATTTCAGTTCCATATAAATTTCTCCTTTCTCAATCAATTGACAGTTCCTCCGTATCTTCCCAGATATGAGACTTATCCACACATGTCCTGCGCTTTCACTGGATCTGCACAGGTATCAGGAAGGCCTGTTCCGGACAATTTCATCAATCTGCACAATGTCCATGTCTGCACGCATGGCCGTCCTCATGATGATGTCCGCCGCATCCTCCTTCCTGATGATGCCCTTCTCCATGGTGGCTGCACTGCACATCGGGCACATACTCCAGCGTCCCTGCAAGCAATGCCTCCACAGCGGCATCCGCGTCACCATTCACTCCGCCGTACAGCTGAATTCCCGCAGCAGCAAGAGCAGCCTGTGCGCCGCCTCCAATTCCGCCACAGATGAGTACATCCGCCTGCAGCGCATTCAGGGCCTCCGCCAGTGCGCCATGCCCTTTCCCATTCGTGCTGACCACTTCGGAGGAAACAATCTTCCCATCCTCCGTGTCATAAACCTTAAACTGTTCTGTGTGACCAAAATGCTGGAAAATCCGGCCATCCTCATAGGTAACCGCAATTCTCATAATCATTTCCCCCTTCGTCTTCTGGTAGGTCCGATAAATCACCTGCTTATGGCAATCGTTTCTCTGGCAGAACTGATTACTGCCGTCGCACGGCCGGCATTCCCCGCCCTCAATCCGCAGCGGCAAGCCTTCCACCAGCGCGTCTGCCAGCTTTCTGCGGGCAGAGTCATAAATCTTCTGTGCCGTTGTCCGGGCCACCTGCATCCGCTGGCTGCACTGCTCCTGAGACAGGCCCTCTTTGTCAATCAGCTGAACCGTCTCATATTCATCGATCGTCAGGATAATCGGCTCCTTCCCCTGCGAATCTCTCGTCGGCATAAATTCTGTTGTCTGCGGGAAATAACAGATCATCCTGCATTTGGTTGGTCTCGACATCTGAATACCTCTCTCAATCCTGCATGGTCAGGCTGCAAGTGATAACGTCACAGGCTACACCCCGACCAGATTACATTATTTTAACCTCTACAGGTGTGACCTACAACGGCATCTGACCCATGTCTTCTCAATCTTCCATTTCATAAACACATGATTTTCTACCTGGGAAACAGTATACAATTATTTTCAGCATATGTCAACAATTATTATTGACATATGTCAGAAATAATGGTATTGTTTTCATGTTCGTTCTGTGGTAAGCTTACAGAGAACATCCATAGTTACTGGTCAGGGGCGAAAACGTAGATGCTGCAAGCATCCATCGCTGCTGTTCACCGGATGTTCATTGCCAGTGCAGGGTATCACGGCATATGGCATTTTCCATACATATGATAAAAACGATACTACTTAAAAGCAGCTGTGAAAAATCAGAATCGAGGTGAAAGAATATGAAGTATATCTGTGATGTCTGCGGTTATGAGTATGACGAGGCAGTGGGCGATCCGGATAACGGAATCGCTCCCGGCACGAAGTGGGAGGATCTTCCGGAAGACTGGGTATGTCCGCTCTGCATGGTTGACAAGGATCAGTTCAGCCCGGAAGCATAATCGCTTCCTGTTACAGGCGATACGGAACGGTGCCTCGGGACGGCGGGCCGCAGGCGGCGCCTGCTGTTCTGAATCGTTCCGAACGAAAAGGAAGGAGTCCCATTCTATGGACAGCGATCGTATCCGTCAGCAGTTTGCATTCTGTCTGGAAATGGATCAGGAAAAAAATATCGGCCGGCAGACCTATCTGTCGGATGGAGCCCGAAAGGAAAATGACGCGGAGCACGCGTGGCACATGGCAGTCATGACACTCATCCTCAGCGAATATGCCAATGAGGAAATCGACGTACTGCATACCATCAGCATGCTGCTGCTCCATGACGTTGTAGAGATCGACGCGGGCGATACCTATGCCTACGATGAAGAGGGAAAAAAGACGCAGCGCCAGCGCGAGCTGGCTGCGGCCGACCGTCTGTATGGCCTTCTTCCGCCGGATCAGGCAGAGAAAATGCGGGCTCTTTGGGATGAGTTCGAGGCCTGTGAGACACCAGAGGCAAGGTTTGCGCACACGATGGACAACATCCAGCCCGCTATGCTGAACGCTGCCGCAGGCGGAAAGGCCTGGAGTGAGAAAGGCGTCCATTTAAGCCAGATTCTCGAGCGAAATAAAAATACCGCGAATGGTTCCGAAGCACTTTGGAACTACTCGCGGGAGAACTTTATCGAGCCGAATGTCAAAAACGGACAGATCAAAGAAGGCTGAATTATCAGGCTGCGTCCTCCGGACGACAGCCTGCTTTTTCTTTTGCGGGCTGCTCATGCACCGGATACCAGATATCGGCCAGACTTCTGCCCGAGAGCTTTTCTATTCCGCGGACCTCATCCGCGAAATAAGCCTCCAGATATTTTCTTGTCTTTGGAAGAATTACACTTTTATCCAGATCCGGAACCAGGTATTCCTCCCGCTTCCGATCATAATAATTTTTAAATGTCCTGTATGCGCCGGAGAGCCAGTACGGCAGCACGACAAACTCATAAAATCCGTAATGAAACCCCTTTAGAATCTGTAAATTTTTTGCGGCCCGGCTGGAAACAGCGCGCTCATTTCCCTCATTTGCACGGATCGTATAGTCCAGCTTTTCATCCTCTTCGATGCCAATAAAATCAAACAAGTCCTGACAGGCCGTCTTTTCATCCCGGACAAATTCCTCAAAAAAGACAAAATGAAGATTCTCTTTGGGAAAATGTCCCAGATACTCCTGTATACAGGTATAATAACGGCTCTGAGAAAACACCAGGTACTTCAGGCGCTGTTTCATAATCTTATTTTCCTGCTCTTTATGGTCAAGTACAGAATGGACATAGCGATCAAACGCCTCCGCATGTCCATACTGTTGATCCATCTCCACAGTCCCCTTTGGAAGGAATCCCCGCGCGAGAAAATATTTATAAGAAGAGTAGGCGCGATCCACTGGATTGCGCATCATAAAAATCAGTTTCGTATCCGATGAAAAATCGTGACAGATCTTTTTTGCACATCCGGTAAAGGTCAGTCCGGCATTCACTTCTCCGCAGCGTCTGGGGTCGTCCTTGGCAATATGACCATAATAGCGCTTTTTATAATACCATTTGCGCCCGAAAAACCATAACCCTTCGACGCGATAGTACATCGGCTCCTTGACGTCACGGCACAACGCGATATCCTTATGCTGCCGCAGTATCTCAAATAATGTCGTCGTTCCACATTTTTGAAATCCCATGCACAGAAACTCAGGATTCCTGCCGCTTTCCTTACTATCCATACCATATCCTCCGACCTGTGGATTCTGCTTCCGTCCTCAATGTCAGGAGCATCCGGCCGTTTGCTTTGTTATGTCTCACTCATCTGTCATAATGTAACAGTAATTCCCTGTCCACCCTACAAAAAGGATTCCCACAGCATCATAAGCCCCAGTCCAAACAGCACAACCCCCGTCACGCGGTTCGTCGTTTTATCTTTCATATGATTGGAAAGAGCCGATGCTACCAGTGCTGATACCAGCGTAAATGCAATACAGAGCAGCAGCGCGGGAATATAGTTCGTGACATCCCCGAAATAAAAATGCGAAACCGCACCGGTAAAAGCGATAAAAGTCATCACAAATACGCTGGTGCCGACGGCTGTCTTCAGGTCATAACGGAGAATCGTTGTCAGGATAAAGAGCATCATCATTCCACCGCCGAGACCCATAAAGCCGCAGTAAAAGCCAATGCCAATTCCGCAGATAACAGAGAGAAGCATCCGCCGGTTCTCCGGAATCTGAAAGCCAAACTTCGCCTGCTTGGTAGCGGGTAAAACAATAAAACGAAGTCCCATCAAAGTAGTAAACACAACGGACAGGCGCCCCATCTCCAGATCCGGCATATACTGGGAGAAATAGCTCCCGAGTATCGTCATAAGAAGCACCGCCGCTACCATAATCGCCCCATGCTTGAGGTCCAGATTATCATTTTTATTATATACATACGCGGAAAATGCGGATGCCAGCACATCAGAAGCCAGACCGATTCCCACTGCTTCATACCATGGAACGCCCAGAAAAGTCACCAGCATCGGAACGATCGCCGTTGTCGCTGACATTCCCGCAAACCCAGTGCCCACACCCGCTGCAATCCCGGCTGTCGCACAGACAATAAGCAATCTCAACATAACCGTTTTATCCTTTATCCGTAAACCTACCTGTTATAATAATACAGGCCAACTCTAATATCAAGAAACAGAGCATAAAAAAGAATAAACTTTTTCTGCCATTGTTATTATAATTTTCCTTTCCTTTTTGTCAAGCATTTTTGCTGATCGCGTTTTATGTGCGCGTACTCCTCTCATACTGCTCTTTGAGCTCCTCCAGGACTTCCCCGGCCGGACGCCCCGCCATACGCTCTTTGCGTTCCAGAAATTCCGGATTCTGGCATAGCTTCGCATTGTACTCCTGAATCGTCTTTACCAGATATTCATCCGCTTTTATTTCAACCAGACGCAGCTGGTACTCCTCTTCCGAAAGGAACAGCGGCAAAGCACTGACATATTTGCGGAACGTTTCTTTTGTCTTCATCAGTTGATAGGATTCCAGAAAACACTTCGCAGCTTCCTCAAACTGAAAGAGACCCGCATACGCCGTACCAAGATTACTCCAGACAGCAGCATAAAACTGAGAACCAAGCTTCCCAGGATTCCGTTTTTTTAAAATCTGCCCGTATACACCGGCTGCGCGCGCGTACATTTTTTCTCTGACCAGGTAATCGCCGCGCAGCTTTTGCTTCATTTCATCCGACTGAACCTCAAGCTTCGCCATCTGCTCCTGGTAATCCCGCATTTCCTGGCCGTTCAGATATCCTGCTTCGCGAAAGATCGGAAGAACAAACGAAGCCACCGTTGCTTCCCCCTGGACTGTTCCTCTTCGCGCTCCCTCCTGTGCCCGGGGGCCGGTCGCCGCATAACGTGCGGAAGAGCCAGTCCCTGTGTGTGTCGTCCGCTCCCTGGCCGCCTCAATCTTCTCCAGCTGCTCATAAAGCTGCCGGTAAAGACGCGTCAGATGCAATTCGTCACGAATCCAGTCACAAAGCTTCTCATTGATAATGCTCTCATCAATGAGACTGATATTATTGTACAGATAAAAGCACAATTCCTCCAGTGAATAAATGCCAGTACGGATATTCTCTATATAATAAGGCTGATTCGCCTGCTGCGGCAGGCAAAGGTCATAGCTCATACGTTTCTCCTGTTCCTGTATACAGATTGATTTATAAAATACAGATGTTCAAACTGTAAGCGCTAAAAGCCTCAGCGCCCCACCGGGCCTGCTTTTTTTGCTATACACTCCCGGCAATACATCCTGCGTAAGGCTTTTCGATACCGCCTGCTAGAATGAAATCTCCCGGCTCCAGCTTAAACCGGACGATTTATACAGACCTCCAAATCCCAAATCCTCGATCTCGATATGGCAGGAGGATGGGGAAGAAAAATAAACCGTCATGCGCAGCCGTGTCGCCCGGTCCGGGCGCCTTGGCAAACCGGGCAGCCGCATCGAATGGATTACCGGGTCCCCAGGCGTCATCGGACGCGAGATCACCCGAATCTCACGCTCCCCATGCGGAATAAATTCACATACATGGTGTACCTCATACCAGTTCACCCCCGCGTTTACCAGCGGATAATAATTTTCTTTGCCCCGGACACACATCTCCATGCCAATATTCCGGTCAACCATGTCATTGCCGCCGAAAATAATCTCCCCGCCCGGTTTGATACCGGCACGCTCCATCGCCGCGTAACAGGCTCCCATGGAGTAAAGATTCATGCCCTGATAAGCACGGCGTCCACTGCAGAGAAACTGGATGGAACGGACTGCCCAGCTTTTGTTAAAATAGTCTCCCATCAGATAGCTGACGGTCACCGTACGGCGTTCAAACAGCTTTTTCAGCAGTTCAAAAAAGAGCCGGTCTTTTTCTTTTTTCCACTCCTCATCTGTCCTGCCGGCGCGAACCTCGTCGTTCATCGACTGCCGGGCCACCGGCTCCACCCTGGCGATCGCCGGTTTCGTAGAGCGGTCAATGCGAAGAATATAACCGACAATCGACCTCTCCTCATAGGAAATCAAAGCCACGTCCTGCATCCATAATTCTTTTTTCTGATTGATCGTATAATAAAAAAATGAAGACAGATAATCCTGTACATAAATCTGTTTGCGGTCAACCCCCAGCCGCAAAAGTGCCCGGATAAGCACCTGATTCAATGCCTCCGAAAGCTGCCGCACGGAAATCATCACCTGAAGCCTTGTATTCTCTGTGAGCAGCTTCAGCCCGGCAATGCATTCCTTCAGGTAAATTGTCAGCAGCTCCTCCGGCGCAAATACGGTGCCGTTGTTTTTGATCGGCTCTCCTGCTTCTATCGCTTCAAACACGCCGGGAATCCGGTGAAGGTCCGTATGCTCCTCCTCCGGTACGGCAGAACCGGCATCCCAGAGGCTCCAGAACCCATTCTCATCCTGCCGAAGCCCCGGCGTCAGCAGCGTATGCTCCTCCAGGCCAAGTGTCATCGGTTCTTTCACCGACTGATGCCAGTAGGTCACCTGCGTGTATTCCGGGTTCAGATCAATTCCTAAAATCAATTCATTTGATGCCTGTATCATATTCTTACCCAACTTCCGCTTTCATGATTGGTTCCTATACCAATGAAAAGACTTCTTCTGCCAGATATTCCAGTGTCAGCCACGAATCCAGCGCCTCCGCATACTGCGTGTCACTGCCCGTCCGGGCTGCCATACAAAGCCGGTTCAGCGCGCCGTATCTGCCCGTATCCGCCTCCGACGGATCCGCTTTCAGCGTCCATTTGTCCGTATATATTTTCTCTTTTTCTACACCGGGCGCGGCCTCAGACGGAGGCTCTTCCACAAATCTGCATTCCAGCTCCTCGCCGTCAAAAAGCGTAAATTCCCGCACAAAAATCCCCTCAAAGCAGTTTGGCACCGATTCCGTCCGAACCGACTCCTGTTCCTTGTAACGATACTCGATCTGTACGGCACTCTTTGGATTCCCGACGTACTCCGCGAAAACATGCCCCTGCAGCTGCAGCGGCTTTTGCAGCTCCTTATCAAAACGACGGTAAAATGCGAACCGCATCCCTTTTGTATTAAATTCCTCGAGCATCTCCGCCGCATAAACCCGCTGTGGTTTCGTCAGAGAAACCTCTCTGGCATAATACTGCAAAAGCGCCAGGCGGCAAACCTCCTCCTGCTCTGTGATCTGATCCGTCCCGCCCAGACTCCGGTATTCCTTTTCGATATATGCGAAAACCGGAGCGGCCACCGGGAGTCCTTTGACAAAATACTCATACGCCTTCAGATTCACATAGGCCTTACACAGCTTTTTGCGCCCCAGCTTACGAACATACGCCTCAAAAACCGGCTCAGATCCCTGTGTTCCCTGCCGTGTAAACAGCATCATTGTGAGGATTTTTTCCTCAATCAGCATAGTGTCCAGTCCAAAATTATTCGCGGCATCCCAGATCTGCCGCATATCCCCGACGGAACCCTCATAATAAAGCAGCAGATAGCGCAGCAGCTTGTCGTCATATTTCCCTTTCACAAAACACCTGTGGCAAAGGGAAAGCAGCATCCCATTTTCCTCAAACTCCATTTCCAGCACCATGCGGCTACAAATACGCACCAGCTGAATCAGGGGAATATCCTCTGCGCCATACGCATTCAAAAGCGCAAATGCCTCTGTACATCTTCCCTCCTCCGCAAGGAGGGTAATCATCGCTGCCTTGTCCACACATGCGTATTCCTCACAGGAAACCTGATCCAGAAATTCTGTCAGCGTATCATCCCGCAAATGCTCCATATAGTATGACAGCACCTGTCTGCGCAATTCATCCCGGAACCCGGGTGAAAAAACCGTCAGCTCCCCTCCCATGCGAAAATACGGCAGCAGACGATCATTCATCAACGACGCCTTCTGGCTCTCCACACAGAGGAAAACGACCAGCCCAGGATCGTCCGGCAGCTTTTTCGCGCACCATGCAAGCAGCTTTTCATCCTCAAAGACATGCCGGATCCGGCAGATTCTCCCTGCTTCTGTGCGCTGTCCTTTTTCATCTACTGCAAATACCGCACTGTCCGGATCATATATACGGATGTTTCCTCTGCCATTTCGCAGATTTACCGATCGCTCCCGGGGAATCCGCGCAGAGCGGACGACAATCTGCCGGATCCCAGGCAGATCACAGGTCACTTCATACGTAAACAGAATCCGAATCAGCTTCCTGGCAAGGGAATCCGTGAGCATACTTTCCCGCAGAAATTTCTGGTAAAGCGCCGCCAGATCATCCGTCACATGCGTGGATTCCAGCTGCTCCATCACGAACCGTTCCATCGCCGCGCGATGATTGACCCAGGTCTGCGGATCACTGTCGCGATTTTCTGCAATGCTCCGATACAAAGCCGCACGCCGGCGATAATCCAGCGAGGTATCATAAGTAAAATACATCCGTATAATCTGCGGCAGATCCGCAAAACGAACATCCGCCCGGAAATCCTCTCCATCCGAAGCTTCCGCATAGCCGTCGGCCAGAGTGCCGTCGGCGTACGGGTCTGCATCCGATCGCGCCGGTTCTTCCGCAGTGATTTCATCCGCTTCATAATGGAGCGAGTCTGTGCTTTCACAGCTTTCCGCGTCTTCCTGACGCAGCTCCCCCTTCAAACCATCCTCCGGGGAGCTCGCTTCCCCCTGTACCGCACCTTCAGAGTCCGAAAAAGAAGGCAGATCCATCGTCCGCAGATAAGCCTCATAAAGCCCGTTCATCCGCAGCCCGCTCTCCACGCCCAGGGAATACCATGCAAAATACCGGCGCTCCATCTTTCCCCCACGGATCAGGAGCTGACAAATCGCCTTCACCAGGTCATCCGACGGATACAGACGCCAGCCATTGGCAAGCACCTCAAAAAGCCGGCGGTCGTAATTCGTCCGGTGCATGGTCAGATTCGCCATCTGGCGGAGCACCTCGGCTGTCATCACCTTCTCCTGATCTGCAAAGCGCAGCAGGTGAAGCTCAAACTCATCCAGATGGCGCATCAGAAATGGATTCTCCCGGAGTATCTGCCACGCCTCCACATAGAGAATCCGGCTGCGGCACCCTCTCCGAAACTGTTCCGCCACAGCCTCATAGCGTGCATCCGGATCATTTAAGTATTTTTCCTGAAGATACAGGAGCATCCACAACAGCTGCCAGCTGGTGGGATCACGATAAAACTGCCTGCCGACCTCTTCCTCCACCCGGTCTACATAAGATGCTTCCCGATAAAAAAAAGTCGAAATATACAGATAATAGCAGTAGCGTTCCGGCGTGTTCAGCTTCTCCTTCTGCGCCTCCACCTGTCCCAGCAGTTTTTCTGCCTTGTGCCTCCTGCCATCCGCAAAATACATCTGGATCAGAAAGAGATCCGCAAACGGATCGTCCCCGCCCGCTCTCTTATAGCTGTTGATCACACTGATGGAACGCTCCGTCCAGGTCGGCAGATCCATCTTCTGCAGACGAAAGCTGATATAAAGCCCCTCCAGATTCTTCCTCATAATTTTCCGGATATGCGCCTGCCGGTCCTTCGCCCACTTCGGCTTCTTTTTCGCCGCCACCGCAATCCGGATCTTCTGTGTCCCCGCAGTCAGGGTCAGCCACGCATAATTATTTCCCGCGTGCATCAGGTTCGTATCCAGCACCAGATTCAGGCCAAATGTATGGCCTGCAAACTCATCTGTTGAAAAAAGAGTGCGCTCAGGGCGCACAAAAAGAGCATCCGACTCCACCGCAATCGTCTGGAACCCCCAGGTGTTTTTTCGCAGCTGAATAATCTCCTGCACAGGCTCCTTCAGCTCCCCATAATCCCGTTCCCGGTCCTCCACGGAAATCTCCACAGCCTCTTTTTGGTTCGCTCCGACCAGAAACTCCTCCATGCTGCGATAGCTCACTTCCGGCTGACATAACCCCTCATAGAGCGCAGCCAAACCAGGCCAGGCATCCAGAAACGCCCGGAATCCGGGAGAAATAAAGCAGCGGTATGCCTTCTGATAGCTCGTCTGTGCCAGCGCAACGAATCCCTCAAGATCCGCAAACGGCAGCTCCTGACTGGACTGCCCGCTCTCCTCAATCCGCACCTTGTATGGAATCTCATACTCTCCGCAGTCACAGCAGAGCACAATCTTCCCGCTGCCGGAGCCACTTTCCGGCTTCAGGCCGCTGCAGTCAAACTGGTAATGAATCTCATTCGAAATACCGTGAAACTCCGTCGGCTCACAGATCATCCGAACATCCGAAGGATAAAGGAATCCATGCACCCGCTGCTCCGCGGCACCCTCTATAAAAAACTTTCCACGCAGCACAGCGCCCGGCGCTCCCGCAAGCTCCAGCTCCTCCGGGCGAATCACAATGCGTCCCTCTTCGTACTCAAATATTCCGTTCAGTAATTGTTCGATTCGTCTTTTCAATCTTTTTCACCCTTTGTAATGGCAGTCACTGTCTCCAAAGTTTTTAACCCTGACCCCGCAGCAGGTGCGTGGTCGGGTTGTGGGCAGTATCTCTCAAAACACTCCGTCAACCTTATATGTAGAAAATATACCACAAAAGGGCGCCCACTTCCATACCTTTTTCAAA
>JAJQGP010000085.1 GCA_021200475.1 Lachnospiraceae bacterium | reverse complement strand
TTCTTCATTAGCGCGCCATTTATACGCCCTCCTTATTTTTATTTTAACAAATAAAATTATAGGGCAAAACATGGAAATTGTAAAGAGCGAATAACCTCGTTTTAAAATTTTCGTTCATTCTCTTTTCGCATTATAAAAGAGATTGTAAACACACAAATCCTGCCAGAGCTTATTATCTTTTATCAGAGAAATTAATTATTATACTTTCTTCTGCAACCTTCTTCCCGGTTACCCGAACCACGCATGTCCCGGCATTTCCATCTGAGCGAATAACCGCGAAGGCTTTGCCTGCAAACGCGTGAATCCGATTTCCCTTCATGCTTTCATGGCTTGCCGGATTTCCGGCGTCTACGCCAATCAAAGCCGCGCACCCTTCTGCAGTAAAAGTAAGCTCAATATCCGCATCCGGACAAAATCTGCCTTTCTCATCCTGTATCTCTACCTCGATCTGGGCAACATCCATGCCATCCGCGGTCAGATCAGCACAATCACATGAAACAAAGAGACGCGCAGGTTCCCCTGCCGTATACACGGTATGGCGAACGGCTTCTTTCCCATCCCGGTAGCCGATCAGTTCGATACAGCCTGGCTCATACGGCACATCCCAGCTTAAAAACAGATTATCTGTCCAGGCCGGTATCGGATTTTTTTCAAAATGGCCAAATCTTTCTGTCATGCCATAGGCCGGGTATGCCATGGCCTTGCGTCCATAAGACTTTCCGTTCAAAAACAATTCCGCGCATTCACAGTTGGTATAACCAAGCACCGGTATAACTGTTCCTGGTTCTATATCCAGATTCCAGTGAGGCAGCAAATGCGCCATCGGCTCTTCCCGCATCCAGATGCTCTGATAAAAATAATAACCATCCTTTTCAAAACCACAGGTATCCAGCACGCCCGCACTGGAAGACCGCTCCGGCCAGTGTGCCTCGCCCAGATAATCGACTCCCGTCCACATAAAGTCTCCTGCGACATAATCGTGCGTCATTGTGAAGTGAAGCAGCCGTCCAGCCTCCACAGGAGCACTGTAATACGGGCGTCTCCACCAGCCGCTCTGATCCGCCATTTCCATGGGATACTGTCCACGTGCCCCGCCCATTCCGCCATTTTCCGTACCAATCACACACCAGTCGGGGTGCACTCTTTTGTCATCATCATACAGCGTCTCTGCTCTAGTCCGCCATCTGGCCACATAGTTATAGCCAACCACATCCAATTCATTCAAAAAGTCCTCGGTGGCGCTCCAGGGCTCCGCACAGATCTGGTCATTGGCCTGCGTCACGGCACGGGTTGGATCCAGTGTCTTACAGATTCCTTTCAGGCGTCTGGCGGTCAGATAACCATTTGGAGCGCACTGATCCGGCACTTCATTTCCTATGCTCCAAAGAATAATGGAGGGATGATTCCGGTCACGCAAAAGCATTTTCCGGAGATCCTCTTCACCACAGCTCTCAAACCATTCCGAATATCCTCTGCTCTCGTGCGTATTGCTTCCCAGGGATTTCCATTTCAATATTCCCCACTCATCGAACGCTTCGTCCATAACCAGAAAGCCCATCCGGTCGCAGAGATCCAGAAGCGCCGGATCCGGCGGATTATGAGCCGTCCGGATTGCGTTTACTCCCATTTTTTTCAGCTTTTTCAGACGACGTTCCCAGATTCTCGGATGAACGGCCGCTCCCACACAGCCCCCGTCATGGTGCAGACACACGCCATTCAGCTTTGTCTGTTCTCCGTTTAATAAAAACCCCTTCTGATTATCAAACACCGCGCTGCGGATCCCCGTCATGGTATGCACCTCATCCTGCAGAACATCCGAAAAATATACCCGTGTCACCACCTGGTAAAGTGCCGGATGAGCGGTGCTCCATAAGATCGGATTTTCTACCGAAATCTTCTGTGAAACATTCATCTTTGCCATGCAGGCGGTTTCCTTATATATATGCGCGCACAGACCTCCGTCAGGAGCAAGCAGATCCGTCTCTACGCGAACCGTATGCAGAAAAGAAGTTTCTTCTGAAATTTGTTCTGCTTTTATGCAGGTTTCAATCTGAATCTCCGCCTTCCTGGCTGTCACATTCAGCGGACTGATCCAGACGCCATACGGCTCTACGTGCACATTTTTTGTTCTTATGAGCCATACATCTCTGGTAATCCCGGATCCGGAATACCAGCGGGAAGCAGGCTGGGCGGAATTGTCCACCCGCACATCGAGAATATTTTCTCCGCTATCCTTTCGAAGCAATTCCGTGACGTCCCACTCAAACGGGGTATAGCCATATACGTGTTCCCCCAGAAAAACTCCATTCAGCCAGACCTTCGCCCGCATATATACACCGTCAAACCGCAGTGTAATCCGCGCATCATCCGCTGCCTCCTGTGAGACTGTGAATCGTTTCTGATACCATCCGATCCCCGTCGTCACATATCCGCCGGAACCGCAGGATGCCGCATGCTCATCAAAAGGAAACTGCAGACTCCAGTCATGCGGCAGCGTCACACGCCGGTACATGGAAGGGTCTGTTTTTCCCGGGGTCAGCTCCTCCCCATAACAAAACATCCAGTCAAGGTCAAAGTTTTCCTGTTTTCTACCCTCATTTCCAGTCAAATACATGTTTTTTCCGCCTTTCCATAGAGCTTTCATTCTTTCTTTTAATCGCGTCCGTCCTCTGGCAATCCCATCTGTCCGGACCGCCCGCGCACAAATTGGGTGGATTTTCTAATCAGAATTTCATGATACAAAAGCCTTCTTTTTTCAATCATCTCTCCGGAAAGCAGCGCCAGAAGCATTTCTCCGGCCGCTCTGGCATGACTGCGGAAATTATAATCCACGCTTGTAATCGAAATATCGTATCCATCGAGAAGCCTGCTGTTAAAAAGGGAAGCAATACAGATATCACGCGGAACCCCCAGGCCAATCTCTTTAAAATAATTCATGACTGACACACAGATGCCATCGTCGCTGCATACAACGCACTCCACGCCTTCCCGCAGGATTTCCCCTACCGCTTTTTCCTGCACGCGCGTTTCTTCCGCATTCTCAAAAATCAGCCCTGCCCGAACAGGCAAACCAAAATCCTGTAATCCATCCAGATAGCCATTCAGACGGGACTGTTCTTCGTCATACCGTAAATTACCGCACATCAGCGCTGTTTTTCGGATACCCATCTTTACAAGGGCAGCAACCAGGTCATAAGAACCACTGCGCTGGTCGACATCAACCTGCCAGACATCTTTTGCCCGGTGGCTTCCCATCAGAACAAACGGCACTCCCTTTTCCCGCAAATAACAGATTTCTTCATCATCAGAGAGGGCACGTGTCAGAATCACGCCATCTACCTTATGTCCTTTTATGATATCCCTCAGGCTGCGGATATTGCCCGGCTTTGTCTTAGCCAGCATCATATGATAGCCCGCGGTTTCAAAGACATCACATAACGTCATCAGAGTTACATTAAAAAAAGGCAGTTCCGAATAATTCTTCTCTCCCGGCACTGTCACACATATCACCCTGGTTTTCTTATCCGTATAACCAGACACATGAATATGCGGTGTTGCTCCTGTTTCTTTCACATAATCGAGTACCCTTTTTCTTGTCGCCTCGTTGACGCGGCCCTTTCCAGAGAGAGCCCTGGAAACCGTGGTCGGAGAAAGGTACAGCTCCCCCGCGATCTCCGATATCCGAATCATTTTATCACGGTTCTCACTGCCCGCTCCCGTTTCGATTTCATTCATAATCTTCTCCCTGCTCGTCTGCGCGGGCTGCGTCTGGCGTCAGCCGGAAAATACCTCTCGCATCCCTGTGCATTACACAGGCCGGTCATTTCGGCCGGCCCATTGTGTTATCCTGCTTTTCCAACTGTTCCTTCATTCACAACTGTTTTTCAGGCGTGGCAGGCATCGCCATGCGAATTTTCCTTACCGTGTCTCTTTCCACGCTTCGAACTGTGAGTAGAACTCATCATACACATTCTGAAGTCCAGAATCGTAGCACTTCTGGATCATTTCGTCAAGCGTCGTATCCACATCATCTACCAGGCCAAGCTCCAGCATCGGAACATAATCCTGCAGAACCGTGTTCACCGCGGATACATAAGCATTGACATTTGTATCATCAAATACAAAGGTAATTGTCGGATTCATAACCACACGCTCTGCCCAGCCATCTGTGGTCACTTTTTCACGCTCGTCTACGCCCGCTTCCTCAAGATCGCCGTTTTTAATCGCCCAGGAGGCAGAGATCGCACTTGCCGCAAAATCGGAAGCTGCTTCAAGCTCTGTATAATATCCATCCTCGTCGATGCTGTAATGCAAATCCTCGATGCCCAGGATCAGCAGACGGTTCAGGTATGTATCAAATTTAATCAGGTCAAGCAGCATGCCCGCCCGCTCCGGATTACTGGAGCCAGCTGTGATCGCCATATCATTGTTGGAATATGCTTCTGCGCCGCACAGATGATCTGTTGTCAGATCGTATGCCATGCAATACACACCTTCCGTCGCCTCCGCCTGCTCCATATAAGTAAATACCGAAGCATTCCAGGCGATGGACGCACCCTGCAGTGCGCCAAACGCATCGTCATCTGTCACGGTATTGGTCAGCGCGCTGCGGCTCCAGCAGCCGGCATCCGCCATCTCTTTCATATCATAGGCGTACTGACGGAAGCTGTCGCACTCGTAAACCAGCTTGATGTCCTCTGCTTCCGGAATTCCGCCGTTATACTCATAGATCATATCCAGATAATTGCTGTCAAGCGCAAGGAAGGTATCATACTGCTGGCGGTATACATCCCAGAGCTCATTGTTGTCTCCGGCGGATGCCAGTGCGTAGATGCCGCTCTCCGGCGTCTCTTTTTCAGCAACGGTCAGCATAAAGTTCTTATAATCATCCCAACACGTTAATTCACCAATCTCATATTTGTCCGCGATATCCTGACGGATTGCGACAATCTTCCCCATCGGAGACGCAACATTGGACGGCACCGCAATCGTTTTCCCGGAAATTGTAGTCTCATCCCAGCTTTCCTCCGCCTGATATTTTTCTGTCAGAGGCATCGCCGTGGAGATAAAGTCATCGGTCAGTTCATAAAAAGAACCCTTTGCCGCCTCTGTGTACATATAGCACCACGGAGCCGTAAAGATCAGGTCAATCTGCTCGCCGCCTGCCAGTGCCAGGGAGTACATCGTCTGATAGTCGCTCCAGCTCATGAAGGTCACTGCCAGCGTTGTATTAAACGGCTCCAGATATTCATTTACCAGCGCCAGCACATCCTCCCAGTCGTTCGGGGTGTCGCCAATGAGGTACATGTTTACCGTGTAGCTTTTGCTCAGGTCAATCCCCGCATACATTTCCGGAGTCGCCACAATCGTTCCCTCGCCTACCGCTTCCGGAAGTTCTGCCAGAAGCGCCGCCACATCGTCAGATGCCCGCACAGTCAACGGACCGGAAAGTGCCACAAGCAGACTTCCGGCTGCCACACCGCGTAAAAAATCTCTTCTTGATATTGTTTTCATTTCTTTTCTCCTTCTTTTTGCAGCAACCGTTCTGTGCCAGGGCAGAGATCCCGCAGCTCAGAATCGTTGCGCTGTGTGATGGTTCAGAACCGGCTTTTGGCATCCCTGTCTGCCCCTGTTCCGAATAGTTACCGAAACGGCTTGCGCCGTTCCTATATACAGAGAAAACACGCATCCGGCATTTTCCCGGCACATCAGCCTTTGACCGCACCTATGGTAAGACCCTTTACAAAATAGCGCTGTACAAACGGATACAGCAATACGATCGGTCCGGTTGCGATGACTGTCATCGCCATCTTCATTCCTTCCAATGGAATAGAAGTCAGCGCGATACCTGATTTTTCCGCCACAATCCGCATCGCCTCCGCGCTTCCGAGTACCCGCTGCAGATAATATTGGAGCGTAAACATATCCTCATCCGTAATAAACAGCATACAGTTATACCAGTCATTCCAGTATGCCAGCGCGGAAAACAGTCCCAGCGTAGCGATCAGCGGCTTAGTCAGCGGCAGAATCAGCTTTACATAAATTACCATATCATTCGCGCCGTCGATCTTCGCAGATTCTGTGATCTCAGAAGGAATCCCCGCCATAAAGGATTTCGCGATGATCATATTCCACACGGAAAACATCAGCGGCAAAATGAGTCCCAGATAACTGTTCTTAAACTTCAGATAGCGCACGCAAAGCATATACCACGGCACCAGGCCCCCGTTAAACAGAGTGGTGAAGAAGAAAAAGAAAGAAATCTTATTGCACCATGGAAAGTCTTTTCTGGATAATACATAACCAGTCATCGTCGCCATAATTACCGAACAGAATGTTCCCACAAGCGTCACGCCAATCGTTGTCCCATAAGAACGCAGGATCGCGGTGGGATTTTTCAGGCAAAGCAGATAGCTCTGCAGGTCAATCTCTGTCAGGATAAGCGGATAGCCATTCCGGATCAGGGAATTGTTGGATGTAAACGAAGCCACTATGACCAGATAAAACGGAATTACACAGATCAGCGCGAAGATACCAATCAGCAGATATCCGACAATATTTACACTTACTACATCGGTAGGAAGTCTCCGACGTTTTTTTACCGCAACGCTCTTCATTCTTCTGTCTCCTCTCAATACAGCGCGTAATCCGGGTTCGCTTTTTTCACAAGATGATTACAGATCATAATCGTCACAAAGCAAAGAATCGACTGATACAGACCCGCAGCAGCGGATACGCCGATATCACCGTTGGTAATCAGCAGACGGAACACATATGTATCAATGACATCCGTCACCGGCTGCAGCAGCGCACTGCTCTTGACGGTCTGATAGAACAGACCGAAGTCGCCGCGGAAAATATTTCCAATCGCCAGAAGTACCAGCGTCATCATAGTCGGAATCAGGGACGGGATCGTCAGATAACGAATCTTCTGCCATGCGTTCGCGCCATCTATGGACGCTGCCTCAAACATCCCCTGATCCAGTCCGGTAATCGCCGCCAGATACACAACGGAGCCATAGCCGGTCTGCTTCCAGAGCTTCAGGAATATCAGAAGCGGAGGCCACGCAGCCGGTGTATTATACAGGTCGAAAGAGGCCATCCCCAGAAGGTTCAGGATATGATTAAAAACGCCTTTTTCATAATTGAAAATATTGTACATAATCGCGCCCACAACAACCCAGCTGATAAAGTAGGGCAGGAACATCAGGGACTGCGCGATTTTCTTAAACTTTTTGCTGATCAGCTCGTTCAGGAGAATGGCACTTCCCATCTCAAAAATGACGCCTATAAAGATAAACGCAATATTGTACAGAAGCGTATTTCGCGTCACCTGTCCAAGCTTTCCGGCGATCAGAAGCGCCTTAAAATTGCTGAGTCCTACCCACGGAGAGCCATAAATCCCCCCTGCGTACTGATACTTTTCAAAAGCAAGTACCAGCCCTGTCATGGGTACATAAGAAAAAATAATCACATAAATCAGCGCCGGAGCCAGCATCAAAAGCAACATCCAATGCTTACGCACAACCTTCAGAAAAGGCTCCTTTTTATAATTGCTGACTGTCTTTTTTCTACCTGTGATTTTCAAAAGATTACATCCTCCCTCCTGTTTTGCCTGCCTCGAATAATATATTTTCCATAAAGAAAATATTGAAAATATTATACCAGTTATGCATTTTTGCTACAATTAGCAGAATTTGTAGAAGTTTTTTTGTAATTTATGGCCAATTCGTCTTTTTTGGGCGTAAAAAAGGTGCGCAATTTAATTTTTGCGCACCTCTGCATAATCAACTCCTGTTTCGAAAGACCCGTACGGATAAGTTCAGCCTGCCGCAAGGGAAAGATTCAGTGCCTCAGAAATGGTATAGCTTAAATATTTTACCGTCTCATCAATATCCTTCGGTGTCACGAACATGGTATTCAGATAGGGTGAGATCAGTTCATGAATCATTTCCTGCTTCTCGGCATGGCTGAGGGTACCAAGTGTGCCGCCCAGCATCTGTATCTGTTCCGAACGGTCCATCTCGGATATCAGTTCCTCCATCGTATCGTTTACAATCGTAGCCGCATCGACGACGGTCGGCACACCGATCGCGATGACAGGTACCCCAAGCGTCTCCTCATTAATCGCATCCCGGTGATTGCCGACGCCGGAACCCGGATTGATGCCGGTATCGGTCACCTGAATGGTCCGGTTCAGACGCTTCGTGCTGCGCGCGGCCAGCGCGTCAATCGCGATCACAAGTCCGGGCTTAGTCTCTTCTACAACCCCGCGTATGATTTCCAGCGTCTCCATCCCTGTCTGCGCCATGACGCCGGGCACAATGGCGCTGATCTCACCGGATATCTCCATTTCTTTCGGCATCTGCCCATACTCCTTGATCATATGCCGCGTGATGCGAAGATTATTTACCACATCCGGTCCTAACGCATCCGGCGTTACCTCACGGTTCCCCAGTCCGACCACCAGCACGGAATCTTTTTGTCCGTTCATCAGATGGTCCAGGTGTTTCGCCAGTTCCTCCGATATTTCTCTGTGATAATCCTCATCCGGTGCCGACATATTGGGCGCTTCGATCGTGATATACGTCCCAACCGGCTTTCCCATTGCTTTCGCTCCGTTCTCTGTCTCGATTGTCACGGTCGTCGTATAGATTTCCCGCTCCTCATCCACATTCTCTCTCACCTTCACGCCGCGGATTCGTTCGTCCATGTCATTCGGCTGTTCCGCGCATTCGCCAAACATTGCGCGATCCGCCGCAGAGCGCAGATGAGGGGGCGTCGCCAGAGCCTCATAGCTTTCCCGTGCCTCCAGTGCCAGATCGGTTCGTATCTGAAATTTTCCCAGCATAATCGTTCTCTCCTTCGTAATTCGTAAACGACGTAAGTCGTTTTATTTTGTCATTCACTATAAACTGAAATTAGTTTGCCGAAAATTCTTCATAATATGTAAAAAGAACGGCGATTCCGCCGTTCCATTTATGCTTACTCTTCCGTTTCTTTTTTCTCCTGCTCCGTGAGACCCGCTGAGTGTTTCCGTATCTCCTTATTCATTTCCTTTACTTCATCTATTGTCTGACACTTATCTGTAGCAGTAGTAATCAGCCACGCAATAAACTGCATCTGCTTATCAGTCATAACTTCTTTCACCATATCCTTTCCCCCATTTCGAGATTCATTGATGATCTGTAGCTACACTATAACTATATTACATTTCTGACAATATTTCAATAGCATAATCGAGCGGTATTTTCCTGCTCGCCCGCGCGGGCTGCGTCCGGCGACAGCCGGAAAATACCGCTCGCAACCCTGCGCATAACCAAAAAACGCCTTGAGAAATATTTCACTCAAGACGTTTTTTACTATTTTACAGATTCGTATAACCCATCAGATACTGATCCACTTCCTTTGCCGCCTCGCGGCCCTCGCGGATCGCCCACACGACCAGGGACTGGCCGCGGTGCATATCGCCCGCCGTGAAGACTTTCGGCACGCTGGAAGCGTATTTACCCGGAGCGGTCGCTACGTTCGTGCGCGGGTTCAGGTCGACCTTAAAGGCATCCGTGACATACTTCTGCGCACCGAGGAAACCGGCGGCAATCAGAACCAGGTCCGCTTTTACCGTTTTTTCACTGCCTTCGATCGGTACCATCATCATACGCCCGGTCTTTTCGTCCTTCTTACTTTCCAGGCTGACGAGCACGGCTTTGGCAAGCTCGCCTTTTTTGTTCATGATAAACTCTTTCACCGTCGTCGTGTAGATACGCGGATCATGTCCAAATACCGCAATCGCCTCCTGCTGGCCGTAATCGGTCTTGCAGACGCGCGGCCATACCGGCCATGGATTATTCGCAGCGCGGGTATCCGGAAGCTTCGGCATCATCTCCAGCTGTGTTACAGAGGCCGCACCCAGGCGAATCGAGGTGCCGACGCAGTCATTTCCGGTGTCGCCGCCGCCGATGACGATGACGTGCTTGCCCTTTGCCGAAATGTATTTTTTATCGGCAAAATTGGAATCGAGCAGGCTCTTCGTTGTCGCCTTCAGGAAATCGACCGCAAAGTAAATCCCTTTTGCCTCACGCCCAGGCGCACTGATATCACGCGGGTTGGACGCACCGCAGCAGAGAACGATTGCGTCGTATTCTTTCTGTAATTCCTCCGCACTGACATTTTCCCCAACGTTTGCATTCGTCACAAAGGTAATCCCTTCCGCTTCCATCAGAGCAATCCGGCGGTCGATGACCGACTTGTCCAGCTTCATGTTCGGGATGCCGTAGCGCAGAAGGCCGCCGATCCGGTCATTGCGCTCATAGACCGTCACCAGATGGCCTCGCTTATTCAGCTGCATCGCCGTCGCCAGTCCGGACGGGCCGCTGCCGATAACCGCTACCTTTTTTCCGGTTCGCACTTCCGGCGGATTCGGCTTTACCAGGCCGGTCGCGAACGCGTTCTCTATAATCGCGCGCTCGTTCGCCTTTGATGCCACCGGTTCGGTATCGAGATTACAGGTACAGGCTGCCTCACAGAGTGCCGGGCACACCCGGGAGGTAAACTCCGGGAAGCAGTTGGTCTTGGTCAGGCGGTCATACGCCTCCTCCCAGCTGCCATGATACACCAGATCGTTCCACTCCGGCACGAGATTGTTCAGCGGACAGCCGGAGGCCATGCCGCCAATCATCATACCCGCCTGGCAGAACGGCACCCCGCATGCCATGCATCGAGCCCCCTGCTGCCTCTGCTTTTCCAGCGGCAGCGGAGTATGAAATTCATTAAAATTCAGAATGCGCTCTTTGGGCGCGGTTTCTGTGTCATTTTCCCTCTTGTACTCTAAAAATCCAGTTGGTTTTCCCACGGTTCGCGCCCCCTTTACTCATCCTGTCCTTCTGTGATGGAATAGAAAGCTTCAATCTGTGCCTGTTCACTGCTCAGGCCTTTCTCCTCCATCTGTACAATCGCCATCTGCATCTGTTTGAACTCATGCGGGATAATCTTTTTGAATTTCGGCAGATAGGTGCCAAAATCATCCAGAATCTGTTTACCCTTCTTTGAGTTCGTATATTTCACATGGTCATTGATGATCTCCTTGAGCTCCTGCACATCATATTTGGACGTGATCAGTTCGATGGATACCATGTTTTTATTTACTTTCGTGTAAAGGTCATTATTCTCGTCCAGTACATAGGCAATACCGCCGCTCATACCAGCCGCGAAGTTCTTGCCCACACTGCCGAGGATCACCGCCCGGCCGCCGGTCATGTACTCACAGCCATGGTCGCCCACACCCTCGACAACTGTGACCGCACCCGAGTTACGCACACAGAAGCGCTCGCCTGCAACGCCATTGATATAAGCGCTGCCGCTGGTCGCACCATAGAGCGCCACGTTGCCGATGATGATGTTTTCATCCTCTTTAAACGGCACACCCGCCGGCGGATAGACGATCAGCTTGCCGCCGGAAAGTCCTTTTCCAAAATAATCGTTGCTGTCGCCGACCAGCTCCAGCGTCAGCCCCTTCGGGATAAACGCGCCGAAGCTCTGTCCGCCCGCGCCGTGGCACTTAATGGTATAGGTGTCTTCATCGAGGCCCTCCGGATACCGGCGGGTAATCTCAGAGCCAAAAATCGTACCGAACGCACGGTCCACATTGGAGACATCCAGCTCTACGCTCCGCTTCTGCCCCTGTTCCAGAGCACTCCCCAGCTTCGCCATCAACACCGTCTCATCCTTCGTCTGATTCAGCTTAAAATCAAATACCTGTTCCGGATCAAAGGTCACCTTCTGGCCTCCGCCCGCGTAGGGGTTGTTCAGAATATTGCTCAGGTCAATGCGATCCGCACGCGGATTTGCGCAGTTGTCCATCTTCTTGAGCAGGTCACTTCTTCCCACCATCTCGTCAATGGTGCGGAAACCAAGCTTTGCCATATATTCCCGCAGATCCTGCGCGATAAAACGCATAAAGTTTACAACATACTCCGGCTTACCGCGAAAACGTTTGCGCAGCTCCGGATTCTGCGTCGCCACACCGACCGGGCAGGTATCCAGGTTGCAGACGCGCATCATCACGCAGCCCATCGATACCAACGGTCCGGTCGCAAAGCCAAATTCCTCCGCACCCAGCAAAATCGCCATCGCCACGTCACGGCCGCTCATCAGCTTGCCGTCTGTCTCAATACGAACCTTATTTCTCAAACCGTTCATCAGCAGTGTCTGGTGGGTCTCCGCCAGACCCAGCTCCCACGGAAGTCCCGCATGATGGATGGAGCTGCGCGGCGCCGCACCAGTGCCTCCATCATAGCCGGAGATCAGGATCACCTGCGCACCCGCCTTTGCCACACCGGCCGCAACCGTACCGACGCCAGCTTCTGATACCAGCTTCACGGAGATATCTGCCTGATTGTTGGCGTTTTTCAGGTCGTAGATCAGCTGTGCCAGATCCTCAATGGAATAAATGTCATGATGAGGCGGCGGAGAGATCAGACTGACCCCCGGCGTTGAGTGCCTGGTCTTGGCAATCCACGGGTATACCTTTTTGCCTGGAAGATGACCGCCCTCGCCCGGCTTTGCGCCCTGTGCCATCTTGATCTGGATTTCCTTCGCACTGACCAGATAGCGGCTCGTCACACCAAAACGGCCGGAAGCGACCTGTTTGATCGCTGAGCAGCGGTTCTTTCCGTCCGGCCCGATCACAAGACGGTCCAGACTCTCGCCGCCCTCACCGGTATTGGACTTGCCGTGAAGCATGTTCATAGCGATCGCCAGCGTCTCATGCGCCTCCTGCGAAATCGAGCCGTAGGACATCGCACCGGTCTTGAAGCGGGTCACAATCGAGTCAACGCTCTCGACCTCATCAATCGGCACGCCCTTCTCCGGGTAGACGAAATCCATCGTATTGCGGATGCAGCCGGATTCCTCCTGGTTGACCAGTTCAGTGAATTCCTTGAACATCTGATAATTGCCGGTACGGGTCGACTCCTGCAGCAGGTGGATCGTACAAGGATTGTAGCGATGATGCTCCCCGCCGCTTCTCGATTTATGCCAGCCCATGCTGTCCAGCGTCAGATCCTCTTTCAGTTCAAGCGGGTCAAACGCCTTTGAGTGGCGGTAATCAATGTCATCCTCGATATCCTTCAGCGTGATGCCTCCGATGCGGCTCACGGTGTTGGTAAAATATTTGTCGATTACTTCTTCGCTGATGCCGATCGCCTCAAAAATCTGTGAGCCCTGATAGGACTGGATCGTGGAAATTCCCATCTTAGATGCAATCTTTACAATACCATTGATAATCGCATTCGTATAATCTTCCACTGCCGCATAATAGTCTTTTTCCAGCATATTGGTGTCAATCAGCTGATGGATCGTATCCAGAGCAAGATACGGGTTAATCGCGCTTGCACCATAGCCGAGCAGCGTCGCAAAGTGATGCACCTCTCTGGGCTCGCCGGTCTCCAGAATTACAGCGATCGAGGTTTTTCGCTTTGTGCTGACCAGATAGCGGTTCACGGCCGAAGTCGCCAGCAGCGACGGGATCGGTACCCGGAACTCATCTACACCCTTATCGCTCAGCACCAGGATATTCGCTCCATCGCGGAATGCCCGGTCTACTTCCAGATAGAGATGGTCGATGGCTTTCTCCAGACCGGTATTTTTATAATAGGTAATCGAGACGACTGCCACCTTAAAGCCGGGGACTTTCATATTTTTGATCTTCATCATGTCCGTATTGGACAGAATCGGATTCTGAATCTGCAGCACCTGGCAGTTCTCCGGATGCTCCTCCAGCAGATTGCCTTCCACGCCGACATAAACCGTCTTGGATGTCACAACCTTCTCACGGATCGCGTCGATAGGCGGGTTCGTCACCTGCGCGAACAGCTGCTTAAAGTAGTTAAACAACGGCTGGTGCTTGCTGGAAAGCACCGCCAGCGGCGTGTCAATACCCATCGCGCTGATGCCTTCGCCGCCTGTCTCAGCCATATTTTTGATCGAAGTGCGGTACTCCTCATAGCTGTAGCCAAATGCTTTCATCAGACGCATTCGCATCTCGTCAGAATACGTCTCCACCTTTTTGTTCGGTATCTTCAGATCCTTTAAGGCCACCAGATAACGGTCCAGCCATTCTCCATACGGCTGACGGTCCGCATAACGGCTCTTAAGCTCCTCGTCATCGACAAGACGACCCTCTACCATATCCACCAGCAGCATTTTACCCGGATGAAGACGTTCCTTCTGGACGATCTTTTCCGGAGGAATATCCAGTACGCCAACCTCCGAAGACAGAATCACATAACCGTCCGCCGTCACATAATAGCGGGACGGACGCAGACCGTTGCGGTCAAGCACAGCTCCCATGATATCTCCGTCTGAAAACAGAATCGACGCCGGGCCATCCCACGGCTCCATCATCGTCGCATAATAATGATAGAAATCCTTCTTCTTCTGAGACATGACTGCGTTGTTCGCCCACGGCTCCGGGATGGTGATCATAACCGCCAGAGGCAAATCCATACCGTTCATGGTCAGGAACTCCAGCGTATTGTCCAGCATTGCGGAGTCCGATCCCTTCGCATTGATCACCGGCAGCACTTTGTGCATATCCTCTTCCATGTATCTGGAGGACATGGTTTCCTCGCGAGCAAGCATCTTATCCGCATTACCGCGGATCGTATTGATCTCGCCGTTATGTACCATCAGGCGGTAAGGATGTGCACGCTCCCAGCTTGGATTCGTGTTCGTACTGAAACGGGAATGCACAATCGCCAGCGCAGACTCATAATCCTCACTCTGCAAATCGGTAAAGAACGTACGCAGCTGTCCTACCAGGAACATGCCCTTGTAAATAATCGTCCGGCTTGAAAACGATACCACGTAGGTTGTCTCATTGGACTGTTCAAAAATCCGGCGTACAACATACAGCCTGCGGTCAAAATCAAGTCCTTTATTGACATCCTTCGGCCGCTCTACAAAGCCCTGCTCGATGTAAGGCATCTTCTCCAGCGCCTTGTGTCCCAGCACCTCCGGTACAGTCGGAACCTTCCTCCAGCCGAGGAATTTTAATCCTTCTTTCTTAACAATACTCTCAAACATCTTCTTCGCCTGATTGCGCTGAAGATCGTCCTGCGGGAAGAAAAACATACCAATGCCGTAGTCTCTCTCACCACCTAAAAAAATGCCAAGGTCGGAACACGCTCTGGAGAAGAATTTATGCGAAATCTGAAGCATAATCCCTACGCCATCACCTGTTTTTCCCTCGGCATCTTTGCCTGCTCTGTGTTCAAGAT
>JAJQGP010000172.1 GCA_021200475.1 Lachnospiraceae bacterium | reverse complement strand
CCAAGCCGCTAGAGAAGGAGAGCAGAAAGCGTACGGAGCGCGGCGACCGCAATCGTGCAGATAAGGGCGAGAAGCTTGACCGGATGGAGAAAAATGTACGTCCGGGCCAGAAGAACAATCAGCGAAACAATCAGAAGAATCTTTCGAAGAAAGGTCAGCCGACCGCTCCGGCACCAAAGCCGGTGGAGAAGCCGGCGGAGACCATCCGTACGCTGACGCTTCCGGAGAAGATGACGATCTCTGAGCTGGCGGAAGCGATGAAAATGCAGGCGTCCGCCATTATCAAAAAGCTGTTTTTGCAGGGGACGATTGTAACGGTGAATCAGGAGATTGATTTTGACAAGGCCGAGGAGATTGCCCTTGAATTCAACTGTATCTGTGAAAAGGAAGAAAAGGTTGATGTGATCGGCGAGCTGCTGAAGGAAGAGGAAGAGGAAGAGGAGCTGATGATCCCCCGTCCGCCGGTGGTCTGCGTCATGGGGCATGTTGACCATGGCAAGACGTCCCTGCTCGACGCAATCCGCCATACACATGTGATTGACAAAGAGGCCGGAGGAATTACCCAGCATATTGGCGCATACGTGGTTTCGATCGACGGACAGAAGATTACGTTTCTTGACACACCGGGGCACGAAGCATTTACGGCAATGCGTATGCGCGGCGCGAATTCGACGGATATCGCGATTCTGGTCGTTGCAGCGGACGATGGTGTGATGCCGCAGACGATTGAGGCGATCAACCATGCGAAAGCGGCCGGAATTGAAATTATTGTGGCGATCAACAAAATTGATAAGCCGAGCGCGAATATTGAGCGCGTAAAACAGGAACTCTCTGAGTATGAGCTGATCCCCGAAGACTGGGGCGGCAGCACAGTAATGGTACCGGTATCCGCGCATACGCACGAGGGAATTGACAATCTGCTGGAGATGATTCTTCTGACCGCGGAAGTCCTTGAACTGAAAGCGAATCCGAACCGTAAGGCGCGCGGCCTGGTGATCGAGGCAGAGCTTGACAAGGGCAAGGGTCCGGTGGCGACCGTTCTTGTACAGAAGGGGACGCTGCATGTTGGCGATCCGATCGCGGCAGGAGCCTGCTACGGCAAGATCCGCGCGATGATGGATGATAAGGGACGCCGGGTAAAGCAGGCGGGTCCGTCGACTCCGGTAGAGGTACTCGGTCTGTCGGATGTACCGAACGCGGGCGAGATTTTCATCTGTATGGACAATGAAAAAGAAGCGCGAAGCTTTGCGGAGACCTTTATCAGCGAGGGCAGAGAGCGTATGATCGAGGATACCAAGATGAGGATGTCCCTGGATGATCTGTACTCTCAGATTCAGGCCGGCAAGCTGAAAGAGCTCGATCTGATCGTAAAAGCGGATGTTCAGGGCTCCGTAGAGGCGGTAAAACAGAGTCTCCTGAAGCTGTCAAACGAGGAAGTGGTGGTCAAGGTCATCCACAGCGGCGTTGGCGCGATCAACGAATCCGATGTGATTCTCGCTTCTGCGTCAAACGCAATTATCATAGGCTTTAACGTCCGTCCGGATGTGATGGCCAAGGCGACTGCGGAGAGAGAAAATGTGGATGTGCGTCTGTACCGTGTCATCTATGACGCGATCGCGGATGTGGAAGCGGCCATGAAGGGAATGCTTGACCCGATTTACGAGGAGAAGGTCATTGGCCACGCGGAGATCCGACAGCTCTTCAAGGCATCCGGTGTCGGCACGATTGCGGGCTCTTATGTGCTGGATGGTATCTTCCAGAGAAATTGCAAGGTACGCATCACACGTGAGGATAAGCTGATTTATGAGGGTGCGCTGGCTTCCCTGAAGCGATTCAAAGACGATGTAAAGGAAGTGCGCGCCGGCTTCGAGTGTGGCTTTGTATTTGAGAAGTTTAATGATATTAAAGAGGAAGACAAGGTAGAAGCCTATGTCATGGTAGAGGTTCCGAGATGAGAAAAAACAGTATCAAGAATACCCGCATCAATGGGGAGGTATTAAAGGAGCTGTCAGAGATTATCCGGACAGAGGTAAAGGACCCGCGGATCGCACCGATGACCTCGGTGGTATCCGTGGAGGTCGCTCCGGATCTGAAAACCTGCAAGGCCTGGATTTCCGTACTTGGAAATGAGCAGGCGGCGGAAGAGACACTTGCCGGACTGAACAGCGCGGTAGGATATATTCGCCGTCAGCTTGCGCGCAGCCTGAATCTGCGCAATACGCCGGAACTGGAATTTATACTTGACCAGTCCATCGAGTATGGCGTCAATATGACCAAAAAGATTGACGCGGTGATTGAGGCGGATGAGCAGGCGGCGGAGGAGCGCGGAGAATAATGAAAGGGTGGGGCGATATGATCAATCTTGCGAATGAACTACAGGGAGTGAGCACGGTGGCGATGGCAGGACACATTCGTCCGGATGGGGATGCGATCGGATCCTGCCTCGGCCTTTATCTCTATCTAAAAGAAAATTATCCGCAGATACGGGCGAAGATTTATCTGGAAGAGGTGCCGGTGGCTTTTTCGTCCGTGTATGGCACGGATGAGATCTGTACAGACTTCAGTGAAGAAGAGGAATATGATCTTTTCTTCTGCCTGGACTGCTCAGACGAGGCGCGCCTTGGCCCGGCTGATCAATACCGTCTGCGCGCAAAACGGACGCTTTGCGTGGATCATCATGTCAGCAATCGGGGATATGCGGATGCAAATTATATTGTTCCGGATGCCAGCTCCACCTGTGAGCTTGTCTATACATTGCTGGAAGATGAGAAAATCCCGCTTCACGCGGCAGAAGCGCTCTATATGGGCATTGCGCATGACACAGGGGTATTCCGCTACTCCTGCGCGTCTCCGGATACAATGCGGATTGCCGCAAAGCTGATGGAAAAGGGAATCAATCATCCGGCGATCCTGAGCGCAACTTTCTTTGATAAGACCTATTACCAGAAGCAGATTCTGGGGCGGGCGCTCCTCGAAAGCATGCTGCTGATGGAAGGAAAGGTAATTTTCTGTACAATCCGCGCGAAGGATATGAAGTTTTATAATGTGACTTCATCGGATATGGAAGACATTGTGGAGAATCTGCTTCAGACCTCTGGCACAGAGGCGGCGATTTTCCTTTATGAGACAGGGGTACATGAATACAAGGTGAGCCTCCGCTCTAAGGAAATCCTGGATGTGAGCGCGATCGCCAGCTACTTTGGCGGCGGCGGACACGTACGCGCGGCAGGGTGTACCATGCAGGGGAGCGTGCATGACGTCGTCAACAATATTACCCTGCTGATGGAGAAACAATTTAATGAGAAAGCGTGCAAGGACGGACGCGAGAGCCAGCCATAGGATGCCCTCGGACACGCTCTCGCTGTTCAGAGCGTTTTGAAATCTGCGCTTTGACCGGAGGAATATGGTGTGGATGGTATTTTGATTGTGTATAAGGAGCCCGGGTTTACGTCGCATGATGTGGTGGCGAAGCTGAGGGGCATTTTACGGCAGAAAAAAATCGGACATACGGGGACGCTGGATCCGGAGGCGACGGGGGTTCTGCCAGTCTGCCTGGGGAAGGCGACGAAGGTGTGCGAGCTTCTGACCGACTGGAATAAGACCTACCGGGCGGAATTGCTGCTGGGGCGGACGACGGATACGCAGGATATGACCGGGAAGGTTCTGAGGGAATGCCCGGTTTTTCTTGCTGACCGTCCGGATGCTGTGAAACAGGAGCGGGCGGCTGCCGGGAATGCAGGTATAGCGGAAGCGGGGCCGATGTATCTGACAGAGCAGGAAATCCGGGGGTGCATTGCCGGCTTTGCAGGGGAACAGCAGCAGATTCCCCCGATGTATTCGGCTTTGAAGGTGAATGGAAAGAAACTGTATGAGCTGGCGCGCCAGGGCATTGAGGTAGAACGGAAGCCGCGCACGATCCATATTGATGAAATCAGAATTGAGCAGATCGCCAGGTACGATCTGGAGGGGGCGCAGGCTATGATCCGGGTGGAGATGACGGTTCGCTGTTCGAAGGGGACATATATCCGTACGCTATGTCATGACATCGGGGAAAAGCTGGGGTGCGGCGGCTGTATGGACCTGCTTTGCCGCACGGAAGTGGGGCCGTTTGCCCTGAGAGATACGTGGCGGCTGTCGGAGATTGAAGAGCTGCGGGATGCCAATCGTCTGGAGGAATGCATTTTTTCTACAGACTGCGCGTTTACCAATCTGGACGCCGTGTGGCTGACGGCAGATGCAGAGCGCCTGGTCCGGAATGGGAATCCGCTCTCTGCCGGTATCATGAAAAGCTTCCGGAGAGTCGATGATTTGAATGAGAGATTTTCGGATCGCCAGAGCATGGCGTATGAGAATTGGATGGTGCTTGCCGGACGTGCCGAAAGTGCAGCCTTTTTTGGGGATGCTTATGGCGGACCGCCACACCGGAGCGATCAGCTGCGCCTGTACGCGCCGAACGGAGAATTTCTGGCAGTCTATGGTTATGAAGGAGAAAAGGATCGCTGGCGGGCGGAGAAGATGTTTCTGTGAAATCTGACAATGATTCATAACGGCAGGCCGCAGGCCTGTGTTTTCAACCCGATCATGCAGCAGGTACATGGTCGGGTTGTGACCAATAACGAAAAGGATCTTCTGCAGACGAATGAGATATATACATGATACAACTGATTTTTATATAGAAGAGAATCCGGGTACCGCGCAGGGAACCGCGATAACACTCGGAAAATTTGACGGACTGCACAGGGGGCACCAGAAGCTGCTGCATGAGATTTTACGATTGCAGAAGGCCGGATATTACGGGATTGTCTTCGCCATTGCGCCGGAGAACCGGACGGTTTTGTTTACGCCGGAGGAAAAACGGCATATGCTGGAGGCGCAGGGGATTGACTGCATGATCCGCTGCCCGTTCGTTCCGGAGATTCTGGGTATGGAGCCGGAAACGTTTATTTCGGAGGTTTTATGCCGGCAGCTTCGCGCAAAACAGATCGTGGTGGGTACGGATTTTCGGTTTGGCTTTCAGCGGAGCGGAGATGTGGCCACTCTGAAAGCTCTTCAGAAAAAATATGGTTATACGCTTACCGTGGTTGAGAAAGAGTGCTACGGCGACCGTGAGATCAGCAGCACTTATATTCGTGAGGCTCTTGCAGGTGCGGATATGGAGCTGGTTCACGATCTGATGGGAGACTGGTATCCGGTGGAAGGGACGATTCTGCATGGCCATCAGCTCGGCCGGACGATCGGAATGCCGACCATCAACCTGCGGCCGGACGAGTACAAGCTGCTGCCGCCGCCAGGCGTTTATTACAGTGATGTGGAGATGATGAAGCAGGCGTCGAACTGCATGGATGAGAGCGCAGTGTCTGCGCAGCTGGCTGCCGCAGAAAGAGACGGCGGTGATCCATTTGGGAAATCAGAGAAACCTTCGATTGCTGCTGCGCAGCTTTGCGGGGAAGAACCGGGCAGACCGGCGGCAGAGAGCCGTCTCCGGAAAAGCGGTGCCATTTATCATGGAATTACCAACATCGGCTATAAGCCGACGGTAGACGGTACGTTTCTCGGTGTGGAGACGTATCTGTATGGGGTACACAGGAATCTGTACGGGCGGAAGGTAAGGGTTTTGCTGCGTTCCTTTCGACGCCCGGAACAGAAATTTACTTCCGTTGAAGAACTGAAAGCACAGATGGAACGGGATATTTTATCCGGGAAGGAGTATTTTGGTGGGGAATAGCCTGTGGATCGGGGGAATTGTCTTAATTATTCTTGGCCTGATTTCGGAAATTGCCGGCTCCGTTCTGAAAGTCGTGAATGCTTCGAAACGCTCCTATACCGGCTATGCGGAGGCAAAAGTGGTAGCTATCATACCTGTTGAGCGGGATCGCTATGCACAGGCCAGATTTCGCAACCGCCAGGCGGCAGTCTTTGAGTTCTTTGCGGACGGAAAGCTGATCAAGATTGTTGATACCGAGGACGCATATCCCTGTCCTTACCAGATTAACCAGCGTGTCAGGCTTTCTTACGATCCGGAGGAGCCGCAGAATTACAGCCTGATTGGAAAAGAACCGATGTATATTCTGGCGGTTGCGCTGAATATTCTCGGAGTTCTCCTGATATTGGGAGGATGCCTGTTATTTTTAAAGTATGCGATGCGGTTTATACTTTAAGGAAAGCGCCGGTGCCGCGCTGAGGATAAAAATGGCACCGTAGATTGCCCCGCCTGTGATCAGACTGATCTGGGCGGGAATTTTTTGCTCTGAAAGGGTAAGGAAAAGGAAAGCGATACTGCCGGCGAGGACGGCAGGCGGCAGCATCTGCGTAAGCGCACGGGGAATGGAGACGGTCAGCAGATTTTGGCGGTGCAGAGAGTACAGGATGCAGACAGTGAGCAGGAGCTGGTCAAGAATCATTCCGCAGAGATAGCCATAAAGACCGTATGTGGGCACCAGGCAGATGACGCAGAGCAGACGCAGTACGAATCCGGCAAGGTTCCAGAGCAGGAGCGAGGCGGATTTGCCCAGACCATGCAGGATACTGGTCAGAGTGGTGCTGATATAGAGGAGCGGACAGATCAGCGCGAGCCGGCGGATGCAGCTCCCCGCGAGGCGGTTGTGGAAAAGAAGGCTGCCGATGGCGCCGCCGAAGAGCAGAAATCCGCCCAGGCAGAAGCTGCCAAGCAGCAGACCTCCAAGGAAAGCAGCGTTGGCTGTACTGGAAAGCTGATCTTTCTGGTGAAGTGCCTGTGCTTCTGAAACGGTCGGAAGCAGGAGCATGCCAAGAGCGGAAGTGACGGCGGTGGGAAAGAGGATCATCGGAAGCGCCATGCCGGTCAGTGTCCCATAGGAAGAGAGCGCCTCGGCCGGGGTCAGACCAGACCGCCGCAGCATCTGCGGGAGCAGCGCGGCCTCAACTGTCTGGAGGAGACACATCAGCATACGGTTCAGACTAAGCGGGACGGAGACAGAAAGAATCTGCCGGATGGAGGCAAGGAGGCCGTGCCGGAAGGACAGCCATTTTTTGCACATGGAGAAGCACCGGTTTTTGGCAGAATGATTTCCCTGACCGGAATCCGGATTTTCTTTGTGTGCCTTTTTTTCAGATAAAAGAAAAAAGGACAATACACAGAACAGGGCGGATGCGGCTTCTCCGGCCAGTGCGCTGCAGGCCATGAGCCGTGCGTCTGCCGGAATGCCGTTTTTCCGGAAGAGCGTGAAGGCAAGGATGAAAAAGGAAATGCGAATGACCTGTTCGGCAAATTGAGCCAGTGCCGGCGGTACAATCTGTTTTGCTCCCATAAAATAGCCGCAGATGCAGCTGTGAATCATGCCAAATGGCAGAGAGAATGCCAGAACCTTCAGCAGGCCTGCGCATGATTTTTCAAGCAGAATGCGCTCCGCGAGCAGCTCCGCTCCAAAATAGAGTGTGACAGAGAGAACCATGGACAGTGAAAGAGACAGAAAAAGTCCGGCAAAAAGAGCCTGTTTTGCCCCATGCCGGCTGCGTCTGGCAAGGGATCGGGCAACAAGCCCGGAGAGGGCAGTCTGAATACCGCCGCCGCAAAGCGCAGTGCAAAGGGATAAAATGGGAACGGCGATCTGATAAAGGCCGATTTCTGACGCACCTATGGTCCTTGAGAGGAATATTTTATAAAAAAACCCCGCGGCTCTGGTCAGTAACCCCATGACAGTCAGCAGGAGAGTTCCTTTGATAAGATAGCGTTTCTGGTTCATGGCGGGACTCCCATCCGGGGGTTTTGTCTAAGCATATGCAGTTTTGCGGTTGAAGATGAAAAAAAAATATGGTAGGATGGGAATATCTCAAAAAAATCGTTTTCTGAAGCTGCGTGGAGGAGAACCAGAAAGGAAATCACATGGCAGGGCGAAAGCGGAAATGGGAGGAAACATGAAATTATCTACAAAGGGGCGCTACGGCCTGCGCGCGATGGTGGATCTGGCATTAAACAGTGAGACAGAAGCTGTCTCGATCAGCAGCATCTCGGAGCGGCAGGGCATTTCAGAGAGTTATCTTGAACAGCTGATTGCAAAGCTTCGCAGAGCCGGGCTGGTGGTAAGCACGCGCGGTGTGCAGGGCGGTTATCGACTCACACGTGCGGCCGATCAGATCACGGTGGGTGATGTACTGCGTGCGCTGGAGGGTGATATGCGGGCGGTAGACTGCTCTGCTTTTAATGAAGAAGGCTGCGAGGGCGCGGATCTGTGTGTGACCAAGTATGTCTGGCAGCGGATAAATGAGAGTATTGACGCGGCGATGGATGATATTTATATCAGTCAGCTGGTGGAAGAGAGCCGGAAAATGCTGGAAAAAAGCCGCGAGCATCCGGAAGAGTACAGTGGGAAGCACTGCAATGGATAGCTGCGGGTGCAGGCATAGCAGGTGGTCAGTGGTCTGCTGTTCTGAATGGCTGCAAATATGGTAATTAATAATAAAAGGAGACGAATCCGTTATGGATCAGTTTATATATTTGGACAATGCGGCGACGACGAAGACCTCCCCGACCGTCGTGGAGGCGATGCTGCCGTATTTTTCGGAGTATTATGGCAACGCCTCCGGTATTTATGGCATCGGTGTGAAAAGCAGGGAAGCGGTGAACCACAGCCGCGAGATCATCGCTTCCACGATCGGAGCAAGGCCGGAGGAGATTTATTTTACCGCTGGAGGCACGGAATCGGACAATTGGGCATTAAAGGCAGCAGCAGAGATGTTCTGTGGTGTCCGTGCGGGAGGGGAGGCGTCAGGGACGCTTTGCAGGGCCGGTGCGGAAAATACGGCGAAAAAGCATCTGATCACAACCAGAATCGAGCATCACGCGGTCTTACACACCTGTGAATATCTGGAGAAGGCCGGAATCGAAGTCACGTATCTGAATGTGGATGAGAATGGGATCATACGTCTCGATGAGCTGGAGCAGGCCATCCGCCCGGATACCTTTCTCATTTCTGTGATGTTTGCGAACAATGAGGTCGGTACGATTCAGCCGATCCGCGAGATTGGAAAAATCGCCAGAAAATATGGCGTTTTGTTTCACACGGATGCGGTGCAGGCTTATGGACAGCTGCCCATAGATGTGGAGGAGCTGCAGATTGACCTGATGAGCGCGAGTGCGCACAAGCTGAATGGCCCGAAAGGGGTCGGTTTTTTATATATACGAAGAAATCTGCGCCTCCGCTCCTTCCTGCACGGCGGCGCACAGGAACGGCATCGCCGCGCCGGGACAGAGAACGTTCCGGGGATTGTGGGATTTGGCCAGGCCGCGAAGGAGGCGGCGGAGACCATGGAAGAGCGCACCGCCCGGGAGACCGGACTCCGCGATTACCTGATTGACCGCGTGCTGAAGGAGATTCCGTATACGCGGCTGAATGGCCACCGTACCAGACGGCTTCCGAATAACGCGAATTTCAGCTTCCAGTTTGCTGAGGGGGAGACTCTGCTGATCATGCTGGACATGGAGGGGATCTGTGCTTCCAGCGGCTCTGCCTGCACGTCCGGTTCGCTTGACCCGTCCCATGTGCTGCTGGCCATGGGGCTTCCCGAGGACATTGCGCACGGCTCTTTAAGGCTGACCCTGAGTGCGGAGACGACAAGAGAAGAGATTGATATTACAGTAGAGAAGATCAGACAGATTGTAGAACGGCTGCGGGGGATGTCGCCTCAGTACGAAGACTTTCGCAGGCGGATCCCACGATAGGTCATGCATGCAGAGGCGAAAGGAAATATGATAAATAAAAAAAGAGTTGTCGTCGGCATGTCCGGCGGAGTGGATTCTTCGGTGGCTGCTTACCTTCTGAAGGAGGCGGGGTACGATGTGGTCGGTGTGACCATGGAGATCTGGCCCAGGGATACGGAAGAAGAGGCCAGTGCGAAGGGCGGCTGCTGCGGAATGCGTGCGGCAGAGGATGCCGCGCGTGTGGCGCAAAAAATAGGAATCCCGCATTATGTGATGAATTTTCGGGAGGAGTTCCGTGAAAAAGTGATCAATTATTTTATGGAGGAATATCTGGCCGGGCGAACACCGAACCCATGTATTGCGTGCAACCGCTATGTGAAATGGGAGTCTCTGCTTCACCGCAGCCTGCAGATTGGCGCGGATTATATTGCAACCGGGCATTACGCGCGCATAGAACAGCTTCCGAACGGCCGTTATGCGATCCGGCGGTCGGTGACCACCGCGAAGGATCAGACCTACGCCCTTTATAACCTGACACAGGAGCAGCTGGCGCACACGCTGATGCCAGTCGGGGCGTACGACAAGCCGACGATCCGCACGATCGCGGAGGAGATCGGGCTGACGGTCGCTCACAAGCCGGACAGCCAGGAGATATGCTTTGTTCCCGACCAGGATTATGCCGGATTTATTGAAAAAAACAGTACCCGCCCGGTGCCGCCGCCGGGCAATTTTGTGACAGCCAGAGGAGAGATTCTTGGCAGACACAGGGGCATTACGCATTACACGATCGGCCAGCGAAAGGGCCTGAACCTCTCGCTGGGGTATCCTGTTTTTGTCACGGAAATCCGGCCGGAGACGAATGAGGTCGTCATCGGGGAAGCGCAGGATGTTTTTACAGATCACCTGTATTGTGACCATCTGAATTATATGAGTGTGCCGGCTTTTACAGATGGGATGCGTGTGACAGCGAAAATCCGTTACAATCACGCCGGAGCGCCGGCAATTGTGCGGCGGATCGGTGACGACTGCGCAGAGGTGCAGTTTGATGAACCGGTGCGCGCTGTCACGCCCGGACAGGCCGTGGTGTTTTATGACGGAGATTACATTGCGGGGGGCGGAACGATCTGCACCGATTCTGCATTGTTACCAAAAATCCGCCACATTTCGGACGAAAATCTACAAGATATTGTGTGACAAAGGACTTGCAATTTTTAGCGAAACACGCTAAGATAAACGAGATGTATTAGGGGCAGTGAAATTTTATCTTAAAAAAAGCGTATGGCTGCGTTGAAAAAGGCTGTTTCTGCAGTCAGCGGTCGGCGCGATGTAAGTGATTCGAGGGTCGCTTACGTAAATTTTAACAATGGAGGGCTGAATAATGAGTATTACAACACAAAACTTGGCAGGCAAACGAATTGCTTCTTTGCTTGACGAAAACAGTTTTGTAGAGATCGGCGGGTATGTGACAGCCAGAAGTACGGATTTCAACCTGCCGCAGACAGAGACGCCCGGCGACGGCGTGATCACCGGTTATGGTGTGATCGACGGACATCTGGTGTATGTGTACAGCCAGGATGCGTCTGTTCTCGGCGGATCGATTGGCGAGATGCACGCGAAGAAGATTGCGGGACTGTATGATCTGGCGATTAAGACGGGTGCTCCGGTGATCGGACTTCTGGACAGCGCCGGTCTGCGGCTTCAGGAGGCGACGGACGCTCTGAATGCTTTTGGAGAGATCTATCAGAAGCAGGCGCTCGCATCTGGCGTAGTTCCGCAGATCACGGCAGTCTTTGGCAGATGCGGCGGCGGTATGGCGCTGATTCCGGGTCTGACTGACTTTACTTTTATGGAGGGATCGAAGGCGGAGCTGTTCGTGAACTCACCGAACGCACTTCCGGGCAATACAAAGGAGAAGTGCGATACATCTGCTGCGAAGTTCCAGAGCGAGGAGACCGGTCTGATTGATTTTGTCGGCTCTGAGGATGAGATTCTGAATCACATCCGTGCGCTGGTATGTATGCTTCCGGCAAACAATGAGGATGACCTTTCCTATGAGGAGTGCACCGATGAGCTGAACCGCGCCTGTGAGGACCTGGCGAATGCAGTCGGCGACACTTCCATTTTACTGTCTAATATTGCGGATAACAATCTTTTCGTTGAACTGAAAGAAGCCTATGCACCGGATATGGTGACCGGTTTCCTTCGTCTGAACGGCACGACGGTCGGCGCTGTGGCGAACCGCACGGAAGTCTATGGCGAGGATGGCGAAGTGAAGGCTTCCTTTGACAATGTGATCAGTGCGCGCGGTGCGGAAAAAGCGGCGGAATTCGTTTCCTTCTGCGATGCGTTTGAGATTCCGGTTCTGACTCTGACGAATGCAACCGGCTTCAAGGCATGTAAGTGCTCTGAGAAGAAGATTGCGAAAGCGGCGGCGAAGCTGACCGCAGCGTTTGCCAACGCGACAGTGCCGAAGGTGAATGTGATCATCGGCAAGGCATTTGGCAGCGCGTATGTTGTGATGAACAGCAAGGCGATCGGCGCGGATATGACCTTTGCGTGGAAGGACGCGCAGATCGGTATGATGGATGCGCAGCTTGCAGCGAAGATCATGTATGCGGATGAGGACAGTAAGGTAATCAATGAGAAGACTGCGGAGTATGCTTCCCTGCAGTCAAGCGCACTCTCTGCGGCAAAGAGAGGATATGTAGACAACATCATCGAGGCGGAGGATACGAGAAAATACGTGATCGGTGCGTTTGAGATGCTCTACACAAAGAGAGAGGACGGCCCGTCCAGAAAACATGGAACAGTATAAGCGAGGTGATACAGATGAAAGTTAGATTAAAGGCGATATTGCTGGCGCTTGGACTTACTGTTTCCGCCTTTTCTGTGAGCGCTCTCGCGGAGGAAGAGACAGATTCGTCCGCCGTGGAGACGGTGGGGGAAGAAGATCTGGCGAGCGAGGCAGCCGAAGAGGATGCAGACGCTGCTGCGGAGGAGGAGACTTCTGATGAGGCCGAAGGCGAGACCGAGGCAGAGACAGAAGAGATGACGGCGGAGGAGTATTACCTCCAGCTGATTGACAATTATCTGCTTCAGGTTGACGCGTGGACGGACGAACAGGTGGACTCTTACATGGAGAGTGAGGACGCAGTCACAGCCCTGATCGCGTACAACTGGAATACCGTGAAGGCCGAGGTGGGCAATTATGTGGAAGTGACCGAGATTACCGGTTCGGAGATGACGTCAGACGGATATGGCGGAAGTATCTCGGCGCTCGCGAGCTATGAAGGTGTCAGCAAGGGCGGTACCGTTACGGTCACGATGGATTATGAGTACACGTATTCTTCCACGTACGGTCAGTATGTGATGACCCTGACAGACCTGACCTGGGATGTGGAATATACGTTGGGTGTGATGATGCAGAAGGCTGCGATGAATACCTTGATGGGTGTCTGCATCGTATTCCTGATGCTGGCGTTTTTAAGCTTCCTGATCAGTAAGATTCATTATATCCCGGAAGCGATTGAGGCGAGGAAGAAGAAAGACGAGCCTGCTCCGGCAGCGGCACCTGCTCCTGCACCTGCGCCTGCACCGGTTGCTCCTGTTGCAGAGGAGGAAGTGAATCCGGAAGACGACCTGGAGCTGGTTGCGGTGATCACAGCGGCAATTGCAGCCTTCCACGAGTCTGAGACTACAGTAAATACCGGCGACGCATATGTCGTTCGCTCGATTAAAAAAGTAAATAACAGAAACTGGCGCAGAGCCTGAATACAGGAGGAAAATCATGAAAACTTATACCATTACAGTAAACGGAAATGTATATGATGTGACAGTGGAAGAAGGCGAAGGAGCAGAAGTGGCAGCAGCTCCGGCACCGAAGGCAGCGGCAGCTCCGAAGGCGGCACCGAAGGCAGCCCCGGCTCCAAAGGCAGCTCCGGCAGCGGGCGGCGCGGCAGGCTCTGTGAAAGTGACTGCTTCTGTACCAGGCAAGGTACTCAGCCTGGAAGCAAAGGTGGGCGACGCCGTAAAGAGAGGGCAGAACCTCATCATCCTGGAAGCAATGAAGATGGAGATTCCGGTTGTAGCTCCGCAGGACGGCACAGTGGCAAGCATGGATGTAGCGGTTGGCCAGTCAGTAGAAAATGGCGATGTTCTGGCTTCCCTGAACTAAACAAACCGTTTTTTGACAATAAGGAGAGCCTTGCCATATGAAGCTGTTTTGCGATGGCGCGGCCTACGTTCTGCATAAAAGGCAATGCAGGACATGCATTAGGGAGGTAATAGAATGGCCTATGTTGTAAATACGTTGTCAAACTTATGGGAGCAGACCGCCTTTATGAATCTGACCGTCGGCAACTATGCGATGATCATTGTAGCGCTCTTTTTCCTGTATCTGGCAATCGGACATGATTTTGAACCCCTGCTTCTGGTTCCGATCGCGTTTGGTATGCTGCTGGTAAATATCTATCCGGATATTATGGCAGAGCCTTATGTGGATGCGGCGGGCGTTTCTCATGCAGGCGGACTTCTGTATTATTTCTATACGCTGGATGAATGGAGTATTCTTCCATCGCTGATTTTCATGGGCGTCGGGGCAATGACCGACTTCGGTCCGCTGATTGCGAACCCGATCAGCTTTCTGCTCGGTGCGGCGGCGCAGATTGGTATCTATGCGGCGTATTTCTTCGCAATCCTGCTTGGCTTTAACGGAAAAGCGGCAGCGGCGATCTCCATCATCGGCGGTGCAGATGGCCCGACTTCCATCTTCCTGGCTGGTAAGCTTGGCCAGACGGAGCTGATGGGTTCCATCGCGGTGGCAGCATATACGTATATGTCTCTGGTTCCGATCATTCAGCCGCCGATTATGAAAGCGCTTACCACAAAGGAAGAGCGCAGCATCAAGATGCAGCAGCTTCGTCCGGTGTCGAAACTGGAAAAGATTCTTTTCCCGATTATCATCACGATTGTAGTGTGTCTGCTTCTGCCGACCACGGCTCCGCTGGTAGGTATGCTGATGCTCGGCAACCTCTTCCGCGAGTGCGGCGTCACAAAGCAGCTGCAGGAGACCGCGGCGAATGCGATGATGTACATTGTTGTAATTCTGCTGGGTACTTCGGTAGGTGCGACCACCAGCGCGGAAGCATTCCTGAATATGGATACCATCAAGATCGTTGTTCTTGGTCTGCTTGCTTTTGCGATCGGTACTGCAGCCGGTGTGCTTCTTGGCAAGCTGATGTGTAAGCTGACACATGGCAGGATCAATCCTCTGATCGGTTCCGCCGGTGTATCCGCGGTGCCGATGGCGGCCCGTGTATCGCAGAAAGTCGGTGCGGAGGAGGATCCGACAAACTTCCTGCTGATGCATGCGATGGGACCGAACGTAGCCGGTGTAATCGGTACAGCCGTGGCAGCCGGTACCTTCATGGCAATCTATGGCGTGAAGTAGCATCGATGGCATGCCCCAGCGAGGGATATTCCATCTGGTCTTCAGATGGGATGCCACCCGGCGAGGAATATCCCATCTGGTTTTCAGATGGGATGCCACCCGGCGAGGAATATCCCATCTGGTTTTTAGATGGGATGCCACCCGGCGAGGGGGCATATCTCAGAATTATATACGTTT
>JAJQGP010000128.1 GCA_021200475.1 Lachnospiraceae bacterium | reverse complement strand
CGCACGGCATAGGTCGCCTTGTCCGGGATCAGCTCGATCAGGTGCTTCGGGCAGGCAGATACACATTTGCCGCAGGCTTTGCAGAGCGAGCGGTCAACGACCGCGACTCCGTTTATGACGTGGATGGCGCCGAACGGACAGGCCTTCTCACAGGTGCCCAGTCCCATACAGCCGTAATCGCACGCCCATGGCGAGAGACCGCTCGCCGCAGCTGCAGCGCAGTCGTGGATGCCGACATAGTTGCATTTCTGTGAGGTATGCTCACAGGTGCCAAAGCACTTGACGAACGCGACCATTTTTTCCTGTTCGCCCGCGCTCACGCCCATGACCTGGCTGATTTTTTCCGCTGCCGGAGCGCCGCCGACCGGGCAGCCATTGACTGGCGCTTCCCCTTTTACAATCGCTTCGGCCATCGCATCGCAGCCGGCATAACCGCACCCACCGCAATTATTGCCGGGCAGATATTCACGCACCGCCAGCTGTTTTTCATCTACTTCTACTTTAAATTTTTTGCCGACCGTGATGAGGAGCATTCCCATCACAAAGCCGATCACCGCCACTGCTACTGTGGCGACAAGTACTGGATACATATTCAACCTCCTTGCCGGAATCTCATTCCTAATTGAGTCGGGCAGAAACCACTGTTTTTTGATTCCTGCTCCTGTTGCTCAGATCACAGCGACAGGCTACTGAATCCCATAAACGCGATGGACATCAGGGCAGCGGAGAGCAGTACGACCGGCGCTCCGCGGAACGGTGCCGGGATAGCCGATTCGTCGATGCGCTCGCGGATGCCTGCCAGCAGCACGATGGCGATCGTGTAGCCGACACCGGTACCGAAGCCTGCGGTCACACTTTCCAGGAAGTTATATTCATCCTGTACATTTGTCAGAGCTACGCCGAGAACCGCGCAGTTTGTGGTAATCAGAGGCAGATAGATGCCGAGTGCCTGATACAGTGGCGGAGCGACTTTCTTTAAAAACATTTCTACGATCTGCACCAGGGTCGCGATGACCAGAATGAATACGATGGTATTCAGGTAAGTCAGGTCCAGCGGTTTCAGAAGAAACGTATAGAGCAGATTTGCCACAGCAGAGGCGATTGTAATGACGAAGATTACCGCCGCTCCCAGGCTGGCTGAGGTCTTGATCTGTTTGGACACGCCGAGGAATGAGCAGATGCCAAGAAACTGGCTCAGGACGACGTTGTTGACCAGGGCGGTCGTGATAATAATTAACATCAGGGATGAATTCATGCTTTCGTTGCCTCCTTATCTGAACAGCCGGAATCGTGGCTGACGGAACAGGTCGCGCAGCAGCCGTCGCAGCCTTCGACCTTTTTGTTCGCTTCTGTGTGGATATGTACACCATTCATGATGGCAATGATGAACGCGATTACGAGGAAAGCGCCCGGTGCCTTTACGAAAATGGCGATCGGCGGCACGGACTCCGGCAGAATCGTGAAGCCGAATGCGGTTCCTGCACCAATAAGCTCACGCACAAGGCCGATCACAGTCAGGGCAATGGTAAATCCCAGGCCCATACCGATGCCGTCGAATGCGGCGAGGTCCGGGGTATGCTTATTGGCATAGGCTTCCGCGCGGCCGAGGATGATGCAGTTTACCACGATCAGCGGAATGTAGATGCCCAGTGAATCATAGAGTCCCGGTGTGTAAGCCTGCATCAGCAGGTCTACGATGGTCACCAGAGAAGCCGTGATTACGATGTAAGCCGGCAGACGCACCTCATCCGGGATGACATTGCGCAGTGCCGAGATAATCATATTTGAAAAAATAAGTACGATCATGGAGGAGACGCCCATGCCGAGGCCGTTGATGGCGGATGTGGTTACCGCGAGGGTAGGGCACATACCGAGCATCAGAACCAGGGAAGGATTCTCTTTGACCACGCCGTTATAGATTCGTTCCATGTATTGATTCATGTAAAAAAACCTCCTTTATTTGTCCTGCATCGATTTTTGACGCAGGACACAGGCTACGCCTTTTCTGCTGCCGCTTTTGGCTTGTGCTAAACGAGCGCCACTGGCTTTAAGCACCGCCGTCAGGCAATTTTGCATGGCGTGGCTTTCCTTACCCAATGTATTCCGCGTAGAACGCGAGAGCGGTGTTGACAGCGTTGACAACGGCGCCAGAGGAAGTGGATGCACCGGATACGGTGTCGATCTCATTTTCTTCCGTAGAAGAGCCGGATTTGTTCAGAATGAATGCATCGGTATTGACGCCATCAAACTGGCTCTTAAATGCGTCTTCGTCTACCCGCATGCCCATGCCGGCGGTCTCATTCAGGGTCGTAAATGCGATCTTGATGACCGTACCATCGGTGGTAAGACCAACAGAAAGGGTAATGTCTCCCTCGAAGCCATCGCCGCTGGTGACACTGATCACATAGCCGACGATCTCATCGTTCGCGTCATAGCCAACCAGTACGTCGTTGATGTAGGTCTTTCCAAAAGAGGAGGAGTCATATGCTTCGCCAGCGAGCGCTTCAACTGCAGCATCCAGATCAGAGTCGTACTGGAAGGAATCTGCATCCGGGCACACCTCCAGGTAAGATTCCTGGTTGGCAGCGATTTCCTGTTCTTCGATTTTGGTCTTTGTCATAGCGTAAACACCGCTTAACAGGAGACCGGCGATCAGCGTGATGACCGTCAGGTTTATCGCTGATTTCGGGAATTCCCGTTCCTTATATTCGCCGCCATTGTAGCCCAGCGGTTTCGGGATCGGTAGCTTGTCAATGAACGGGACAAACATATTCGAGATAATGATGGCGTAGCTGAAGGAGTCCGCGGAGGAACCGTAGACGCGGAACAGGCCGGCCAGGAGGCCGATGATCGCGCCATAGAGAATGTGTCCGCGGGAAGTCACCGGGCTGGTGACTGGATCTGTCGCCATGAAGAAGGCACCCATCAGAAGTCCGCCGCCGCAGATCTGAGCTGCCAGATATGCGGGAGCAAAGCCGCCTTCCCCGAAGAGTCCCATAAACAGGGTAAAGACAGCAATACAGGAAACAGGGATCTCCAATGTAATGCCGCCGGCCGCCCACAGGTACAGTCCGCCGATCAGCAAAGCGACTGCGGAGCCGCCGATGACGCCGTTCGTTGTACCCAGATAGAGCTTCGCGACATTAATGGTATCCCCTGCATTCAGAGCAGCGAGTGGGGTAGCGGAGCTGACGCCGTCGACGCTGAAGTTCGTCATTGCCGTTCCGAAGGAGATCAGCAGGAAACAGCGCGCCGTGAGCGCCGGGTTCAGAAAGTTTTTGCCAAGTCCGCCAAAGAAACACTTCACGACCAGAATCGCGAAAAGGCTGCCCAGAACCGGCAGATACAGGGGTGCTTCCGGCGGAAGAGAGAGCGCCAGCAGCAGGCCGGTTACAACCGCGCTTCCATCCTTGATGGTATTTGGGCGTTTGGCAATGCGGTCAAATACATACTCAGCCAGAACCGCGGTGGCGACTGCAAGCAGGATGACCAGCAGTGCGTGCAGCCCATAGCGGATGACACCGAAGACGGTAACGGGCATCAAAGCCAGCACCACGTCGAGCATGACCTGTCCGGTCGTCAGCCTGCTTCGGATATGAGGGCTGGAAGAAATGTTCAGTAGCTTATTCTCATTCATGTCTCATCCCTCACTTTCTTTTCGAAGCCATGATTTCGGCTTTCGTCTGCTTAAACAGCTGCATCAGAGGCCTCTTTGCCGGGCAGACCCAGGTACAGGAGCCACAGTTAATGCAGTCAAGACCATACAGGCGGTGTTCATACTGCTCGTAGTCTTTTCTCTGCGCGGCGTCTGCCATCATCTGCGGAATCAGGTGAATCGGACATACACGGGAGCAGCGTCCGCAGCGGATACAGGCCGTCATCTGCGCGTCGGCCAGTTCGACCTCGTCCTCGGCGAGCAGAGTCAGCGCATTGCTGGCTTTTGTGATCGGAGTGGCAAGAGAGGGCATGGCGATGCCCATCATCGGACCGCCGCTCAACGCTTTTTTCAACGTAACACCGCTCTTTAATCCACCTGCGGCATCGGCAAGCTCCTCATAGGAGGTACCGATCGGGACGCGGAAGGTACCGGGATGTGCCACTGCGTCGCCGGATACCGTGAAGTAGCGCTGCATCAGCGGCTCGGAGTAATACACTGCCCGGTAGATTGCGTGCAGAGAGGCAACGTTGCATACGATGCAGCCTACATCTGCGGGAAGCATTCCTGCTTTCAGGTCGCGTCCGCTGACGACGGAGATCAGGTTGCGCTCGCCGCCTTCGGGATATTTGGTCTGGACAGGCTGCACCATGACGCCTTTTTCGCCGGCACAGACAGCTTCCATGGCTTTGATTGCTTCCGGCTTGTTATCCTCGATCGCAATCACTCCCATTGCGTCCGGGAAGAGCTGCAGTACCAGACGGAGTCCATCGAGGATGCCGCGGCTCTGATCCTGCATCAGGCGGTCGTCGCAGGTGATATAAGGTTCACACTCAGAACCGTTCGCAATGATATAATCAATCGATTCCGGGTTTTTGGATGTCAGCTTTACGTGCGTCGGAAATCCTGCCCCGCCCATGCCGACAATTCCGGCCTTCTGGATCGCGTCCAGGATGTCTTTATTAGAAAACGTACCGGCTTTATGCTTTTTGCCAACACCGTCCGCTAAGGTATATGCGCCGTCATTCTCAATGACAATGCACATCGCCTTTGCCCCGGATGCGACAGGACGTTCTTCAATGGCCTTTACCTTGCCGGAACAGGAACTGACAATATTCGCTGAGACAAATCCGTCTGCTTCCGCGATGATCTGTCCTGCTTTTACCAGGTCGCCTTTTGCGACTACGGGTTTTGCCGGTTTGCCTATGTGCTGATTGACTGGAAAGACAAGGTCACCCTTCGGGAGATACGGTTTTACCGGCTCGCCGAGGGAAAGCTCCTTGTATTCCTCGGGATGGATACCACCCCGGAATGTTTTTATCTTCATATGAGAAACCTCCATTCGTGTGGTAAGGGGTGGTTATTCGGCTGTATTCGTTTCGGACTGTTCGGTTTCCTCTTCGCCAGCCGTTCCTGCCAGGAAAATCGAAGTCGGACCGTCCGCACCGCCAATGATGACCAGATCCGAGCTGCCAGCCTGTGCCTGCGCAATGCAGTCCGCGACTGCCGCTTTGAACGCATCAGAAGTAATCGTTGCGCCTGAAACACCATCCACATCCGCAGACTGAGCGGTCAGAATCTGTCCGCTGATTTCCGGACCGATGAGCGCGCCGATATCTGCGGTCTCTCCGGTAAGATCATAGCCGATGGCCGTGATACTGTTGTCGTCAAAGGATACTGTGACAACGACATCACTGCTGATGCCGGCGGCGGAAGAGGAGTATACGCCAGCCGTATAGAGAGAGGAGAGGGATGCTTCTTCTGATGTGTCTTCTGCACCGTCATCCACGGATTCTGTTGTGGCGGTATCGGTGTCTTCTGATTCCTCCTCTTCGACATCGCTTTCCGACTCAGCTTCTGCGTTTTCTGAACCCTCTGCCTGTGCAATACAGTCTGCCAGAGCTGCCTTGAATGCGTCGGAGGTGATGGTGGCACCGGAGATACCGTCAACCTCCGCAGACTGAGCGGTCAGAATCTGTCCACTGATTTCCGGTCCGATATCTGCACCGATTCCGGCGGTTTCTCCGGATACATCATAGCCGATGGAGAGGATGCTGTTCTCATCAACAATGATCGTAACTGTCACGTCGCTGCTGATACCTTCTGCGGAGGCCGTGTACACTCCGGCAAAGAAGCGGGAGCCATCTGCCGCAGCTGCGCTTTCTGTTTCTGCTTCAGTCATCTCTTCGGTATCCGCTTCTATTGTTTCTTCCGATGCGGTTTCTGCTTCTGTCTCAACAGGTGCCTCGGTCATCACCTCGGTATCTGCTTCTGTGATTTCTTCCGATGCGGTATCTGTTTCTGTCTCAGCAGGTGCTTCGGTCATCACCTCGGTATCTGCCTCCGTGATTTCTTCCGTTTCTTCTTCCGTGATGGCTTTGGCCTGTGCGATACAGTCCGCAACGGCTTCTTTGACGGCCGTGGATGTAACGGTAGCGCCGGATACGCCGTCTACCTCCGCGGACTGCGCCTCCAGAATCTGGTTGCTGATTTCCTCACCGATATCCGCGCCAATCCCATCGGTCTCGCCCTCAAGCCAGGTACCAACGGCAACAATATTATATTCGTCAAAGGTCACATTGACGGTAATTTCACTTTCCAGTCCCTGCGCGGTAGCTGTGTAAGTGCCCGGGGTAAACGGAGCGTCAGCGGCAGCGGCGAGAACAGAGTCACTATTGCCGTCAGCAGAGTTTTCTGCATCTGTGTCAGATTCCGCTTCTGTTTCCTCTTCCGCCGCTTCGGCAACAAAGCCGGCCTGCTCCATGCAGTCTGCTACAGCGGCTTTGAAGGCGTCAGAGGTGATCGTAGCGCCTGAGACACCGTCTACTTCACTGGACTGCGCTTCCAAGACTCTGGAGATCATGGTGTCCCCAATGTCTGCGCCGATGCCGGCGGTCTCACCGGAAACATCAGCTTCAATGGAAACCAGACCAGTCTCATCAAAGGTACAGGTAACTGTTACATCACTGCTGATACCGGCAGCAGAAGCAGTGTAGGTGCCGGGAACGAAGCTACTTCCATTCTCATTCGAAGCGGCTTCATTCATTGCTTCGGTTTCTGCCGCATCTGTTTCCAACGCCTCGGTTTCGGTTTCTGGCGCGTCCGTTTCGATCGCCTCGGTTTCGGTTTCTGGCGCGTCCGTTTCGATCGCCTCAGATTCAGTCTCTGCAGCCTCCGTTTCCGGTGCCTCAGTCACGACTTCTGCGGCTTCGGTCTGGGCAGCTTCTGCCTCAGCTTCCGCGACGGTGGCAGCTGTATCTTCGGTAGAGTCGGAGAAACCGCCGGAGGCCTGATCAAGCGCATCTGCCAGAGCAGTCTTTACTGCCGTGGAGGTAACCGTTGCGCCGGATACGCCATCCACATTCGCGGACTGCGCATTCAGAATCTGCTCACTGATTTCCGGTCCGACATCTGCGCCGATCCCGGCCGTCTCGCCGGAGACATCGATTCCAAGAGAGAGGATGCTGGTCTCGTCCACAGTGACAGTGACTTTGACATCGCTTTCCATACCGGCGGCGGTTGCGGTGTATGTACCCGGTGTATAGATACCGCTTCCGGAAGAAGCAGCAGTACTGTCGGAAGCTGCGGCAGCGACTTCACTGTCCGCCTCGGATTCCGTTTCTGTCTCGCTGTTATCTGCCGCTGCCTCGGATTCTCCCTCTGTTTCGTCCGCTTCGGTATCAACGGCAGCGTCTGTGTCTGCCTCGGCTGCAGATTCCTGCTCTGTCGCAGCTGCGTCTTCTTCATCGGACTCACTGGAGTCCTCCGTCGCCGCCGCATCCTCTTCATCAGAGGAGCCGGAGCCGCCCGTCGCCTGCGCGATGCAGTCTTCCAGCGCCGCTTTCAGCGCATCGGATGTAATGGTAGCACCAGAGACTCCGTCTACGTTGGAGCTTTGTGCTGCCAGAAAACTCTCGATCATTTCATCGCCGATATCCGCGCCGAGACCGGCTGTCTCACCGGACACATCCACGGTGATGGAGGTGATGCTTCCTTCGTCAAAGGTGCAGGAGACGGTTACGTCACTCTGGATCCCGGCCGCAGTAGCGGTATAGGTACCTGGTGTGTAGGAGGCAGTACCAGTGGAAGATGATACGGCAGTACTTGCGGCTTCCTCAGAGGAGTTGATGGAATACTCACCGATCTGAATGATACCAAGGCTGGCGGCAACCACCACACAGGCTGTCACTCCCTTCACGAGGGTCGTACGAGAAATTGTTTCTTTACCCATATTTTCCTTCCTTTCCCTAAAAAAATTTTGATTTAAAACACAAAAAGTAAATGAAAGTTATTCATTTACTAATGCAATCTTTGTAATAGCAAATAAAAGTATGCCTAAACTTGCCGAATGACCGCAAAAGGAGGCAGAAGAGCCTCCATATGCGGCCACAGGAATTATAAATGCATCTTAATTTAAGTACATATCAGAGCTTAGTCATCATCACCCTCGTCTTTTTCTTCTTCACTTTCCGGCTTTTTCTTTTTAAACCGAAGCAGGAATGAGGAGAGATAAATACTGAGAATATAAAGGCCAAACATCGGAATTGCAACCATACTCTGTGATACGATATCCGGCGGTGTTACAATTGCGGCAATCAGGAAAATCACAATAATGGCTGGCTTAATTCCTTTCTTCATCCATTCGACCTTGATCAGACCCAGCTGTGTCAGAAGAACAGCTACAACTGGCAATTCGAAGATGAATCCCATTACGACAAAAATCGTAATCTCGAAATTCAGGTATTTCTCTACGCTGATAGAGGCCTGAATGGTGGTGCCGGAACTGAGTTCAATCAAAAATCTCAGCATAAACGGCAACATGATTTTGTAAGCGAAGATGACACCGATTACAAAGCAGATCAGGCCGGAGATGATAACTCCGATGAACAGCCGGCTCTCGGTTTTCTTCAGGGCAGGATTGGCGTATGCCCAGATCTCATAAAGCAAAAGCGGAAGCATTGCACATATGGCAACGACCAGTGAGATCGTAAACTGCTGCATCAGCAGCTCCTGCGGGGCGATGTAAACGAATACGTAATCGTATTTCGCACCCATGGCCGTCAGGAAATTGATGATATCCTGAGAAAAATACAGGGCGATCAGGAACGCAATTACCAGTCCAACGAGGCATACCGTCAGTCGATTCCGGAATTCCTTCAGATGACCGGTAATCGTCATTTTGCCATCTTCTGACTTATCTTTTTCCTGCTTTTTTTTAGAAGCAGGCTGTTTTGCTGCGTTTTGATCTTTTTTCATCACTGCTCCGTAGTTTCAGATTTGGTTTCACTGGTGGTAGCACTCTTTGCTTCGCCTTCCTGCGCGCCTTCATCAAAATTCTTCTTTGCCTTACCGAACATCTTGCCCAGCTTCGGAATCTGGCTCGGCCCAAAGAGCAGAAGAATAATTGCCAGGATAATCAGTAATTCAGTCGTACCAAGTTTCATGATTTGTTCCTCCTTAGATTGTGCAGCTTCTCATGGCTGCGTGTTGTTTCCGGTCTGCCGGAATAGGGTAATCGTTTTGGTTTATGCTTCTGCGGCTGCTTCTGCTGCCGGTACATCTGCAGCAGGATCAATCGTCTGTGCCGGTGCATCCGCAGCGGTATCAGCCGTCTGTGCTGCTACATCCACAGCGACTTTCACTGCTTCTGTCTGCGTGTCTGCGACGGTGTCAGCAGCTTCTGCCTGTGCGTTCAGTGCGGCCGCTTCTGCTTGGGCCTTTTTCTCTTTTTCCCTGGCTTCTCTGGCCGCGCGAACCCGCTCAGCATTTGCTTTTGCTCTGGCCGCTCTGGCTTCTCTGGCTGCTTTTATCTTTTCCGGGTCTGCCTTGGATGAGCTGGTCTTTTTATGTACGGTACTGCCCGTATCGGAGCCATTCGCATCCGGATTTTCTGCCGAAGCGCTATCCGCGGAGCTCTGTGCGCCTTCCGCGTCAGTAGCGGTACCTTCTGCATCCGCAGAATCTGTTAATTCTTCCGATGCATCAGCTGCAGACTCATCCGCATTTTCTTCCGCTGCCGCAGCTTCCTCTTCCGCATTTTTCTTTGCTCTCGACTTCCTTGACGGCGTAGGCTTTAACGGTTTCGTGACATCGCTGAAAGATTTCTTGATGTCGTTCATATCCGAATTGATTTCATCTGTAATATCCGTGATTGGCTCCATCGCTTCGTGCAAAGGCTTCTGTGCTTCCGCGAGAGGCTCTACAACAGTCTCACGGAGCTCTTTCGTTGCGTCGGCTGTGACATCCTTAAAGCCCTTCAGTACCTCACCGATTTTCTTTGTGTACATGGGCAGCTTATCCGGACCAGCTACAAATAAGATGATTACGAATATGAGCATCATCTCTGTCGCGCCGATTTTCATATATCTGTCCTCCTTTCTATAGGGTAGTGAAAGCGTAACCCAAATGTTTTGCTTTCCTGTAAATCACCTCCCATAGAATAACAGGTTTTTTGTCATCTTTCAGCGCATAATCTTTTGTTTTTTTTGCATTTTTTTGTGCAAATGAATAAAATTAAAAAATCCTTATTTGTAAAAAAATGACAGTTGATATTTTGCGGTCCTACAGTCGCCGAATGCTATTTTCGCCGAATGGGACGCATCCGAACCATATGTTTTTGTACTTATTTTGCAGAATCTGGACTTGTATTTTCTCCGAATAAAACTCATTTTCTGCTGTTTTGCACGTATATCCGTCGAATGAAAATGAGATACTTTTGATTTTGCAGTGTAGATTCTCCGAATCAGCATTGATTTTGCGGTTGTCTTTCCGGATGAATTTCTACAGTCGCCGAATGGGGTTAAGATTTTGCATTTTTGAGATATCTATTTTGGCCGAATGACACCCAATAATTTACGTTTCTTTTTTGCAGAAATGGTTGATTTTCCTGCTGGTTTCGCATATAATAAAAACAGGAAAACAGGCGACATCCTGTTGGTGCGGCTGGCACCTAAAATCCGATATTTAAGCCGGGCTTTGGACCGGAGAGTTGGCAGGCAACAGAAAAACCTGAAGCTAAGCGGTAGAACAGCAAACAAGCTGGATGGAACCGAGAGTCGGCGGACGACAGAAAAACCAGTCATTTATGGGAAAGCCGGGTGGCGCTGCGGCGTTGGCGGTTTTCCCATTTCTTATTCTTACTGAAAAAATACAGGGGTAAATATGAATTACAGCAAGGATGACGCAATTAGAATAGTGACGAAGTATTCTGAGATTTATGAAAAAGAATTAAATGGCAGAAATCTGCTGTTTCTTTGCGTGGATAAGCATAAGGCTGTCTCATACATAGAGTTTGCGTTCCATGATTACAATTACATGCATTTGACTGGGCTTAAGCCTGCTTATGACGGGCTTACTGCAACTGATTTTTACAGGAGATGCCTGGGACACAAATTAAGCACGGATGATTTGGTATTTGCACCTGATGGTACGACGCCGATGAAACTGGATGTCCTGCCGTTTGTCATATGCAGGAATCTGTCGGCAAATATGGTCGGGGATTTTAATTCGTTTCATCCGAAGCTATATACAGAGAAGGTTGCAGGCGGCACGAAAGCGTATATCGGTTTCGTGAAGGATGTATTGAGCGGCGAATACGTTCCGAATACGGTGGTAAAAGAGGATATACGAAAGAATGTAACGGATTATAAACGTGTAATTGCAGTATACCGGAAGAATCAGGGAGAAAAGAAATATACAGAACGGATATACATTGCAGGAAAAGTTGACTGGAGCAGGATTCAGTATCCGGAGGAATATTCTTATTTGCCGAAACCAGAAAAATAGGGACTCATATTTTCAGATCGCAATTGTAAGAAAAAATATCAAACAGAAAGATCATAATGGCATACTGGACGCACCGGAATATTTGTGGTATACTGGTCAAAAATTACGCGAAAAATGGAGCATTTTTCGGATAAGGAGGACATTATGGCTAAGAAAAATGAAATGGAAAGCGGGAGAGGACTTTCACGTCGCGATTTTCTGAAAGGGACAGCGACCAGTGCGGTTGGCGTGGCAGCAGTCGGACTTCTCGGTTCCGGTACGACTCTGAGTGCTCTGGCAGAGGAGACCGTGGCGGAGCCGCAGACGGAGATTGAGAGAACGGAGCAGGGGATTTCCGGCAGCTATGAGATCAGCGAGATCATTGAGACGGATGCGGTAGTAGTCGGCTGCGGCGCGGCCGGGATCCAGGCGGCGCTTACGCTCCAGGCGGGCGGCGTCAATACATATTTATTGGAGAAGGGACTCAGCTGCGGCGTTTCGAATGGCTCTCAGGCGGGTGGTCCGGCTCTGGCGGAGACGAGAGTGCAGGAAGCGGAGGACGCGACTGTTTCAGTTCAGACTCTGTATGAGTGTGAATATGGCTTCAGCAATGGTACCGTCAACGGCGCTCTGCTGAAAAAATGCATCGAGCAGGGCGAGCGTGTTGTTTCAAATTTTATGGATAACGGTGTGAACATGGGACTTCGCCGCGATGCGTACGGGATGGGATTCCGTGCCCGGCACAATTTCGCGAATACGGAGGGGACACAGCTCAAGGGGACCGATCGCTTCCAGCCGCTGATTGATAAGTTTGAGGCGGACGGAGGTGTTTTTGAGGCGCTGCGCGAGGGAATTGCTCTGGTGAAGACCGGTGATACCGTGACCGGTATTATCGTACAGAATCTGGAAGATAATGCCTACATCCAGTACAACGCGAAGGCAGTATTGATTGCGACAGGCGGTTATGCGGGAAATGATACCCGTTTGCGTGAGCATTTTGGTGATATGGAGATTTATCCGCTGTGCAGTACGCTTTCGGATGGCAAGGGATATGACATGGTCATTGCCGCCGGCGGCATCGCGGATCGCAACTGGGCTCTGTGCTGCAATGAATTTGGCGGAGTGAACCCCAAAATCCAGGGCGCGTCCGGTTCTGGAATGGCGAAAGCGAATGCGGCGGAGTCGTTCGCGATTTATGGCGGGCTTCTGGTAAATAAAGCGGGTGAGCGCTTTATGAATGAACAGTATATGGCTGACCGCCCGCTGGCACTTGGCGGCGAGATGGTGCTGCGGGAAGGAAAGTTCTTCGCGGTGATTGATGAGGAGACTTTTGAGACCTGCCGTGATGAGGGAATTTTTGCATATTATGGCAGCCCGGAGGACTGGTATGTAGGCGCGACCGGCCTGGATGGCACGACGCTGGATGCGCTGGATGAGGATATGGAGACAGCTATTTCTGAGGGCTGGGCGGTGAAAGGTACGCTCTCGGAGTGTGCGGAGTTCTTTGGACTGACCAGTCTGGAAGAGACGGTGGATGCATACAATGCGCTTTGCGAGGCGGGAGAGGATGGACAGTATTACAAATCCTCTTATCTTCTCAAGGCTCTGACCGGAGATATCTATTATGTGATGGAGTATATTCCTTCGATCTGGTGCACCTTTGGCGGCGTGAAGACAGACGCGTACTGCCGTGCCCTGACAAAGGCACAGGAGCCGATCCCGGGTCTGTATGTGGCGGGTGTAGATAATGGAAGTATTTACGCGAGTCCATACTATGAGAATGAAGGCGCGGCTCTGGGGACTGCGTTTACCAGCGGGATCGTGGCAGGGGACTGTATGATTGATTATATCAGCGGACTGTCTGAATGATCCTTCTGCTTACGGTTCGTCCCTGCCCGTGCATTTGCTGCGCGGGCGGGGACGAAAATGGAGGAACCGTTTATCGGCAGAGGCAGGGAAGACTGTCGGATATACAGAGGGATAGCATGTTTGAGTAGGATTATGGATGAAAAGACCATACGGCGGCGCTATGAGCTGATGGACCGCATCTGCTACAGCGTCTGCATTGGAAATGAATTTCAGACCGTAAGAGCGGTTCGCGCCTGGGTGAAGCTGGGCGTACAGGGAGAGCTGCCGGATGAGCTGACGGAGTGGAAGTTTGATCTGGTTCGGCAGAAGGCTCTGATTATTCAGAGTCTTCGGGATATCGGCGTACCGGAACTGTCTTTGGAAGATGTGAATGTGGAGATGGACGACCGGATTTATCAGGCAGCAGATGTGCGGGAATGCCGCCGCATCCTGGAAGAGATGGCAGTTCGCTTCTGTCATATGAATTCCCTGAAGGAGATACAGCGTTATTCTTTACTGGTACAGACCGTGCTTCAGACCGTCGACCGGGATCTGAGCCAGCCACTGACACTGCAGGATTTTGCAAAAAAACTGAATGTCAACAGCTCCTATCTTTCAAACCTGTTTAGTAAAGAGGTGGGCGTTACTCTGACGGAATACGTGACTGCGCAGCGGATTTCTTACGCGGCAGATCTTTTGCTGACGACCCAGGAGCCGATCAAGACGGTCGCCAAAAAGGCGGGAATTCCGGATGTGCAGTATTTTAGCCGCCTGTTCAAAAAACGGACCGGGCAGACACCGAGCCAGTACCGGATGCGAAGTGATAAGTAATAGAAAAAAATACTTTAAATTTCTCTGGTGGTGTGATAAACTGTCAAAAGCTGTGCGGGATCATTCCGTACAAAAGATTTTATAAGGAGGACGAGGCTATGAAACATATCAAGACATTGAATACCAAGCCGCTGCAGAATACGCTGAAAAAGGGTGGCTGCGGTGAGTGCCAGACTTCATGCCAGTCGGCGTGCAAGACCAGCTGCACCGTAGGCAATCAGACCTGCGAGAATGGGAAATAATTTTCAGACCTGAGTGAGGAAAGCCCCGCATGTAACATTGCGCGAACGCGCAATGGCGGGGCTTATCTGTTGTTATCAAAGGGAACGATTCAGAGCAGCAGGTGCAGGGCTGCACCTTGCTTTGGCCGGTGCCCGCAACGGTTACTACTATTATATTATGTTTGAGAGAGGTGTAATGCTGTGATCCATCAGTATAAGAATAATGGATACAACATTGTGCTGGATGTGAACAGCGGCGCAATTCATCTGGTAGATGATCTGACCTATGATGTGATCGCGCTTCTGGATCAGGGAAAGAGCAGGGATGAGATTTCTGATGAGCTTGTTTCACGTTATCCGGCACAGGAGATTATGGAATCCCTGGATGAGTGCGCCCAGCTGACTGAGCTTGGCGTGCTTTTTACGGAAGATATTTATGAAAAGGCAATTACGGACTATAAGGCGCGCAAAACAGTAGTCAAAGCGCTCTGCTTACATATTGCGCATGACTGCAATCTGGCCTGTCGCTATTGCTTCGCGGAAGAGGGCGAATATCATGGACGGCGCGCACTGATGAGCTTTGAGGTCGGCAAAAAGGCGCTGGATTTTCTGATCGCGAATTCCGGCTCACGGCGAAACCTGGAGGTCGATTTCTTTGGCGGAGAGCCGCTGATGAACTGGCAGGTGGTTAAGGATCTTGTCGCCTATGGACGGAAACAGGAAAAGATATATAATAAAAACTTCCGCTTCACGATGACGACGAATGGCGTCCTGCTGAATGATGAGATCATGGAATTTCTGAACCGGGAAATGGCGAATGTAGTGCTCAGCATTGACGGCCGTCCCGAGGTGCATGATTACATGCGTCCATTCCGGAACGGAAAGGGCAGCTATGATCTGATTATGCCGAAGTTTAAGCATTTTGTTGAGCTGCGCACGCAGGCGGCTTCAGAAGAAAAAACGGATGGGGAAGGGGAAGCTCTGGCGGCGTCTGTGGATCCGCATCGGGCAGGCTCCGGCAGTGGGAAGACCTGGTATGTGCGCGGTACCTTTACGCACATTAATCTGGATTTCTGCAATGATG
>JAJQGP010000143.1 GCA_021200475.1 Lachnospiraceae bacterium | reverse complement strand
CAGCACGAGTGTCGGTCTGGCCAACGCCAATCAGGACGAGATATCCATTTTCAATTTTCCCGACTGTATTGCCTCCGACTTCTACGGAAGCTTCGGTGACTCTCTGAATGACAAATTTCATTTGTTTTTCAATCCTCCTGATCGATGTATACGAATAGGAAACGACGGAGTCGTTTTATTTTCCGTGTAACTGGGAAGGCAGCAAACCGTTACATTTGCAGTCTCAGTTTCGTCATCAATTTTTTAAAATAGTCCAGCAGCGGCGCTTCGCCTTCCAGGTACTTTCCTGTTCCGGGATGAATGAGACCGATCGTCATTGCATGAAGGGTCTGTCCCTGTAAACCGGGGAATGGACATTTCGCCGGACCATACACATCATCGCCGAGGACCGGATGGCCGATGCTTTTCATATGCACGCGAATCTGATGTGTGCGCCCGGTCTTGAGCTGGCATTCCACGTAGGTAAATTGTGAGAAGGTCTCCAGAACATGATAATGCGTGATCGCTTCTTTTCCACCCGGAACATTCACAGCCATCTCTTTTCGCCGCTGCGGATGGCGGCCGATCGGGGCATTTACCGTTCCGTCTTCTGTGAGCCTTCCGTGTACAATCGCCCGGTATTTTCGGGTAATGGAATGTTCCTTTAACTGTGCTGCTACGGCCTGATGTGCCCGGTCATTTTTACATACGATCAGAGAACCTGTCGTGTTCTGATCAATCCGATGGACGATGCCTGGTCGCAGGACGCCATTGATACCGGAGAGACTGTCTTTACAATGAAAGAGCAGAGCATTTACCAGAGTGCCGCTGGAATGCCCTGCCGCCGGATGGACAACCATTCCCTTCGGCTTGTTCACGATGATCAGGTCATCATCCTCGTATAAAATATCAAGAGGAATATTTTCCGGCTGCACATCCAGCTCATGTACGGGAGGAAACGCGATACGAACCTGATCGGCTTCTGTCATCTTCTGCCCGGATTTTACCGGTTTGTCGTTTACTGTTACGGAGCCGTTTTTGATCAGGCTTTGCAGATAGGAACGCGTATATGCCTCATAGCGGGACGCAAGCAAAACATCCAGACGTTGTCCTTCTTCTTCCTTTAAGACCCGGAATTCGCCTGCAGGCGCGTCTGAGAGCAAAAGCTCACCTTCGGTCTCCACGGTTTCTGCTGTATTTTTACAAATTGTCTGCATCGCTTTCGTTTTCCTCTGCTTTTTTGTTATGACTCAAGATTCGGATCAGATGTTTCCTGTTTATTTTCGAACTTTCAGAAACAAAAATTCCTCTGAGCGATAGATGGTAAACAGGAAAAGAACTGCCAGTCCCGCGCCGATGCAAACATAATCGTCTGCGATGTTAAATACCGGGAAATCAATCAGCGAAAAGTACAGGAAATCAATTACGTAGCCGCGTGCAAGGCGGTCAATCATGTTCCCGATGGCTCCGGCTGTAATGAGGGAGCAGACAAAACGCAGCGGATGGTAGCTTTTTTCGAAAGGAAGCCGCACATATACGTAAACTGCGAATGCAGAGATCAGCAGCGCAATAAAAACGAAAACCAGCTGCCGATTGTTCAGAATGCCGAAAGCAGCTCCGCGATTTTCAAGATAGTAGAATTCAAATACCCCCGGAATCAGTATGAGTCCGGAGGTGCCTGCAAGAAAACGGCTGGCAAGATATTTCGTGAACTGATCTACAGCAAGCAAAAATAGCGTAAAAGCAACGCCTGCCGCTAACATTCCTTTTCTTGTTTTCATACTCGCTTTCCAGTCCTTATCAGTCTGCCTCATACTCATAACGGATAAAATTCAGCGCTTCTGTCATCTCTTCGTCGGTTACATCCGGGACAACGACGGCATGTCCGATTCGATCCAGCAAAACAAAACGGATTTTGCCGGAATCCATCTTTTTGTCCTTCTTTGAGGCGGCGACAATATCTTCTGCGGTCGGACCTTCAAAGGAGATTGGAAGGTCAAAACCGACATTCATATCGCGAATCTCGTAGAATTCTTCTTCATCAATCATTCCGCGCTGCCAGGAAATATAAGCAGCAGCAACGCTACCTAATGCTACGCACTGTCCGTGCAGGAGCTCAAAGTTTTTCAGCTTTTCGATGGCGTGCCCCAGTGTATGACCGAAATTAAGCAGTGCACGTTCTCCCGTCGTCTCTTTCGGGTCTTTTTCGACGATGGACTGTTTCAGTTCACAGCTTCTGGCTACCATAATCAGAAGAATGGAAAACTTGCGTTCCTCAATGTCACTCATATGGTCAATTACCCACTCATAATAATCCGCGTCGAGGATCAGACCATGCTTAAGAAGTTCCCCCATCCCGCTGGCAAACTGCTCATCCGGAAGTGTCTGGAGCGTCTTGATATTAATGTAAACCAGGGCGGGCTGATGAAATGCACCGACCATATTCTTGTAACAGTCAAAGTCTACGCCTGTCTTGCCTCCAATGCTGCTGTCAATCTGGGAAAGCAGAGTCGTCGGTACCTGAATGAAGCGGATGCCGCGCAGATAGGTTGCGGCTGCAAATCCGGTCAGGTCCCCGACAACGCCGCCGCCCAGTGCCAGAAGATAATCGTGACGATCAAACCCGGCCTGAATCAATACTTCGTACAGTTCGCGGACATGATCCAGAGTCTTATTTGCCTCACCAGCCGGCAGTTCAAATGAAAGAACCGTGTCCGAACATGCTCTGGAAGCCTGCAATACCTCTTCCAAATATAACGGTGCCACATTGGAATCGGTCACAATACAAATGCGGTGTCCGACGCAGCCAATATCTTTCAGATAAGTACTCAGTTTTCGAAATGAATCCTGCATGCATATCCGGTAAGGCGCATTTCCCTCTGTTCGAACGGTAATCTCCATGCCTGTCCTGTATGTTCCTGTCTTCATGGTTATGCTTCTCCTTTTATGTATATTTTTGCACTTCCGCATAAAGCCGTCCCTTTCGGGTGGTACCTCCCGTGCCGGTATAACGAATACGCCCCATACCGCGGACAGAAACGATATCCCCTTCCTTCAGGGAGTATGCATTGGTCGTTATCAGCTTTCCATTCACGAAAACACTGCCGCTCTCAATCAATGACAGCAGGCTGCTGCGTGACGCACCAAAGCCGAGCGCCATGACAGAGTCTAAGCGCACAGAAGCGATGCTGCCGCGAATCGTCTGTGTGGCTGGCGTGTAGTGAAAATGCTCCATACTGCAAAGCTCACAGGTCACCAGTGTGTGGCGGACCTGTGTGAGTTCGCGGCTGATCAGCTCCGAAAAAGAGGCGGAGCAGAAAAGATACGCTTCTTTCTCAGAGACAGCGATATCTCCTGTCTTTGACCGATCAATGCCAAGATGCATCAGTGCGCCCAGAATATCTCTGTGACTGAAATCCTCTGCAAACCGCACCGCACGCGGATGGATGCGGACGCAATGAATCGGATAGGCAACGCCAGAATGAGAAAGCAGACAGGATTCATCCTTTTCACTGCTGTTCCAATGTGAATCATCGGCCCAAAAGGCGGCAATACAGCGCTCTGCTCCCTCATAACCACCAAAAGTTTCCCCATGAATCCAGGAAAACTTTTGTATGGTCTGATGTAAAATATTCTGTTCATTCAGATTCAGAAAATCCGTAAAAGTAATACATCCCCTGCGGTCAGCCTGAGCTGCAAGCTCCTGAATCCTTTTTATCAGTAATTCTTCTTTCTCCATATTGTTTCACTGATCGCTTCACTTCTTCTGCTAGAAAGAAGTACCGAAAGACGGCATATCATAGGAGCCGCCAACCATCTCCTGGAAGTCACCGGAGATATCAACATTCGGAGGCGTAATGATAAAGATATAATTACTCACCTTCTGAAGCTTGCCATGGATCGCGTAACAGGAGCCACAGGCAAAATCTATGATGCGCTGAGCGAGTTCGAAATCAATGCCTTCCATATTTAAAATGACCGTACACTCATCTAACAGAGTATTCGTCACCTCACGGGAATCCTCGATGCTCTTTGGTTTAATCACACAGACCTCCATTCCGCCGGAACGCTTACTGGCTGGTGTGCGCATAGGGGATATCTTGCTGCTTGTGCGTGTTGCAGAGGCTGTACGAGAACGAGTCTGTTTCTGTGCCGTCTGTGACTGAAAACGGGGTTCCTCAGAAGCGGAATCCTCCTCCTTTACCGCGGTACGGCGCCGCCCGAACTCTTCCTCCTCGTTCCTGCGAAGAATTCGCTTTTTGGGGCGCTCTTCTTCTGGTTCTTCGTAGTCCTCTTCCTCTTCATCATCGAGATAATCGTCCTCCAGAACATCATCATTCATTTTGATCGCATCCAGAAACTTGTCAATAACACTCATATTCTAATCTCCCACTCCTGTTTGGCAATATAAATACTTGTTCTTTCGCACAGACGTTTATCGCGCATAGGATCTCGCGCCAAAAATTCCGGTGCCTACGCGAATCATCGTGGCGCCTTCTTCGATGGCTACTTCATAGTCGCCGGTCATCCCCATACTCAAATGGCGCATACACACATTATCAATGTTTTTTGCTCCAATGTCAATATTTAATTTCTTCATCTCGCGAAAATATATCCGATTCTCCTCTGGCTGATCCGTATAAGGAGCGATTGTCATTAAACCTTCAATGTGAATCCCTGGCAGCGGTGCAATCTGCCGGATCAGGGATTCCGTTTCTTCGGGTAAGACCCCGAATTTCGATGCTTCCCGGGCCATATTGACTTCAATCAGGATCGGCATGACACGGTCGCTTTTGACCGCGGCCTTACTGATCGCCTCAGCCAGATGAAGAGAATCAACCGAGTGAATCATACAGGCACGGTCAATGACATATTTGATCTTATTGGTCTGAAGGTGTCCGATCATATGCCATTGGATGTCTGCAGGGAGCAGTGGAAACTTCTCGCGAATTTCCTGCGGATGGTTTTCACCGAATGCCCGTATTCCTTCCTGGTATATCTCTTCGATCATCTCGACCGGTTTTGTTTTGCTGACCGCGATCAGAAGAACTTCGTCGCGGTCTCTTCCAGCTCGCGCACAGGCATGCGCAATCCGTTCTTCCACTTCCTGTAAATTGTCTTTTAGCATTTCCTCTCTCCTAACCTGTCACAGTAAATTGAAATCGTGCCTATCTCTGCTTTTTCAGTTGATGCGGTTCTAACTGTTTTCTGAATATCAATATACAATCTGGTCGTCTGTTACCTGAGAAGCATCCAGAGCGATATAATCGTAAGCGGCCAGTCCATAGGCATTATTACTCTCTACAATACAGTATTCCTCATTTTGATCGATAATCGTGACTTCGCGGAAAACTGCGTATCCTTTGTTGATATTATAAACGCCGTAAAGGGTTTCCACATCGCTTTCGGAAAGACGTTTTCTGGTAGACGAATTCTCAGTCAGCAGATAGTCCCCTTCTGTCAGCAACTCCTGATCTACCAGATAGTATCCGTCCGAATAGCTGTATACAGTAGCTGTTACGTAATTGATGTTGGAAGAACCGTCTTCGGCAAAGCTTTCCACTTTAAGGGTAATCTCATCGTCCGTACTGCCATTTACAATCGCGTACTCCTCCGGAATCATATAAAAGGAGCGGGAGGAAATAGCGGAGATCGGCACCTTCAGTCCGGATTTTTTATCCATGACCAGCTCGATTTCCAGGTAACGTTCTGTCACATAGCGAACGAGAGAATTAGTCAGCGTGATTTTGCCGAAGGATTCCTCTCCGTTCGTCACAATCGAAAAAGAGGCAGTAAACGTAACATTATCTTTCAGAAAGCGGAATTTGATGGTGCTGGAATCCGCCAGCTCTGTGGCGAGACTATCGTCCAGAGGAAAATAAAGCGCCCAGTCCTCGCTTGTCACAAGTTTAAACAGTGTATCTCCTGCTTTTACTGTACTCTGGCTGCGAAGATTGGTAACGGAATAATTGCTCTGAGAAAACATGGAGGAAGTCAGATCCGATTCCTGTGTATCCTCAAAACCGTCGATTTTATAAAGAACAAAACCGGAAACCGGTGCATAGCAGGCATTCCGCGTCGTCAGCGTCTCGCTTGAGTTTTCCTGAAGCACCTCTGAAATCAGTCCCTCTACACTGGATTTCAAATCGTAGGTTTTTTGAAAACTGTCAGCAGCAAAATTAATTGTAAAGCTGGAGAGAAGATCGCGTAAGCGGTCCTCATCGTCTGAGGACAGAGAAAAATCACTGACGGACTGTACAACCGTGCTGCCAGACTCATCAAGTGCACAGACCGTGCTGCCCGCGGAGGTTTTCGCACCTTCACGCTCAAAATACCGGACACTGCCGGACTGTGTGGCTGTGACGATCGTCTCCTCACGCAGCGCGAGTGCTTCATAGCGATAATTTCCGGTCAGTGTACCCTTGACAACCTCATAAGCAGTAATGTGCGTCTGGGTCAGATACATCACCATCATAATGACCATATAAATAAATACAAGGGTAAACAACAAGGTTCCGATATTAAAAAAAGAATATCGTCTGTATTTTGTGATTTTTTTACTGTTCCCGCGTATATTCAAGTAGGCCTCCTGTAATAGTAAACGATGTAAGCATTCCTGCGATGCAGTTCAACGTACATGGCATTCTTAAAGCATAAGTCATATTTTACCATGTTCTGAAGGCGGATACAAGCTATTTTGAATAAAAAATACAGGGAATGGTTATCCTAGAACAAACGAATCCGGTGATTCGTTTATCTGATGATAAAATGGAAAGGAGTAACTGCTATGAGCAAAGGATTGGATTATACGGCGCTCACGCTGGTCATCATTGGTGCTGTGAACTGGGGATTGATCGGATTCTTTCAATTCGATCTCGTAAATCTGATATTTGGAAATCTGACCTGGATTTCCAGGATTATATATGCTCTTGTTGGCCTGGCCGGACTATACCTGCTGAGTCTGTATGGCCGGGTATTGTCTATGGGTGAGCGGGAATAAAAAGCACTGACCGAAGCGAAAACCGGCAGGCTGTAATACTCCGGCTCCGCTTCGGTCAGAAATGACCATCGTTATGTAATTATAATTCAGCGATTATATTCTCTTTAAATTTAGGATCGATATCTCCGGACTGCATGGAAATGCTGATAATGAAAGAAACATCGAATTTTTCACCGATCTTGCCAAGCGTTTCAAGAACGGCATTTGTCGTTGCGGCGTCTTCTGCCTTGGCGATGGTAAGAAAACTATCCAGATACATCTGCTCCAGATCATGGTCCTGTGACAGGATGCCGTAAATAAAGCCGATAAATTCTTCACTGGATTTCAAATCAAAGCTTGAAATATCGATGAGCCTTACCTTATTGTTCAGCTCATACATATGTTTTGCGCTTTTGTCAAGATACACGATACTGCCGTGTGCTGTTTTAATCTCCGTATTCGCCTTGTCCAGTAATATCTTTGTTTTGCCTTTCCCCTTGTTGCCTAAAATTAACTGTATCATGGGCTTCTCCTCCTTTAGTAGCGGATAATTATAGTAACGACGTCAGTCGTTATTTTATAGATGCATTATAGACTATTCCGTAAAAAATTACAACACCTTTTTAAACCACCAGCTTAGAACGGTATCCGCATCCGCATGAAAATTTACTCTGTAATCAATGACAGCAGCGAATTCATCTCTGTATAGAGAGAGTCTGAAGAATCTGCGTGCAGAATGATGGCGATATAGGGATTGCCATACAGATCCTTCGTCATGAGGGAAAGACAATATCCTGCGTCACTGGTCGTTCCGGTCTTGCCGCCATAGATCACTACCCCATCCGGAGCTGTGGCTGTCCCGGTAAAGTAATGGTTTGTAGAGTCCCACGTGACAGCTACAGCGTTGCCGCCCGCGTCTGTATATTCTGCGTAGTAGTTTTCCCGGTTGATGATGTCCAGGAAGGTATCGTACTGCATTGCCGCATTGAAAATGAGATAAATGTCATATACGCTTGTATAATGATCGGAATCTGTCAGTCCATGCGGGTTCGTAAAATGGGTGCTGGTTGCGCCGATGGCTTCCGCTTCCTCATTCATGAGTTCCACAAAGGCATCCACGCTTCCGGCTACATGCTCTGCAATCATCATTGCCGCGTCATTGCCGGAGGCGATCATCATTCCATAGAGCATCTGCTTCAGAGACAGAACATCTCCCACCTTGAGGTCACAGACCGAAGAGCCTTCTTCTATGTTTAATATGGTGGATGTAACCGTCACCTGATCATCCAGATTGCCATATTTCAGTGTCACAAGTGCGGTCATGATTTTTGTGATACTGGCAGGGGAACGTTCCGTGAACATATCTTTTGCATATAGCACGTTCTGGTCATTGATGTCAAACAGGGCAGCTGAATAAGAATCCAGCGAGAGCGCGGAGCTGTTGACGTCTCCTGTGGCCACGCAGAGATTCGAGGCAAACCCGTCTTCCACATCAGGATCGTCCAGGATGGTCCCTATGCCAAATACCGTGTCTGTACTTTCGTAGGGATAAGACAGCGTGTAATCATGGGAGCGAAACACCAGATAATAAACCAGGAACCCCATAAAGACAGCCAGAAGAAGCAGACCGGCAAGAATCAAAGCCAGCCTTCGGTTTTTCTTTTTTTCCTGTTTTTCCTGTTCCAGGAGCCTTGCCCATTCCCGTTCGGAATATCCAAGACGAATGCGGGCTTCTTCATCTGTACATTTCACGCCACTCAAGATCTCCTTTTTCGAGTGATTTCAACAGCATTTCCGCGGATGCAATATTGGTAGCAAGAGGAACGTTGTGGACATCGCAGAGCCGTATGACTTTATTAATGTCCGGTTCGTTCGGCCTGGCTCCAAGCGGGTCCCGGAAAAAAATCATCAGATCAATCTGTCCCTGTTCAATCATGGCGCCAAGCTGTTCCTCCCCTCCTACATGGCCGGCGAGCAGCTTATGGACATTCAATCCTGTCGCCTCTTCGATCAGCCGCCCGGTGGTGCCGGTCGCGTAAAGCTGATTCTTTACAAGAATACTGCGATAGGCGATACACAGATTCTGCATGAGCTTCTTTTTGACGTCGTGCGCGATAAACGCTACATTCATTTGATAATACCCCCTTTTTAGTAGTTATAGGAAACGGCATCTGCCGTTACGCTTCCATACAGCTAATAATTTTTTTGATGCAGACCTACATTCAGAACAAATCCAATCCCGATACAGAAGCTTACCAGAGAAGTCAGCCCATAGCTGACAAAAGGCAGCGTCAGTCCGGTGTTAGGCAAAAGTCCGGTTGCCACGGCTATATTGATAAAGCTTTGAAATGTGATCAGAATGCCGACCCCACACGCAATCAGAGTCCCCGACAGTGTGCTCGCCCTCCGGCCGGTCATAAAGCATTCAAAGGCAATCAGAAATTCCAGCAGCACGATGATACAGCATCCGATAAAGCCGAGTTCCTCTCCTGCAACCGCGAATATAAAGTCGGTCTGATCCTGGGAAATAAAACCGCCGTTTTTGACTGACTCCACGTCATCATTGTCCAGTCCCTTGCCATAAAGCTGCCCGGAAGCAATCGCTTTTATGGAATTCTGCTGCTGCATGGAATCAGACGGATATTCCTCCGGATAGAGCCAGGCATAAACGCGGGTCAGCTGGTAATTCTGAATCAGGGTCTGATCCGGCTGTGTAATCAGGCTGATAAAAATAACACCAACCGGAATACAGACCACAATAATTCCAAAGATGACTTTATAGCTCAGACCGGCCGTAAATATCATCGCACAGAATAATAGTGCGACCACGATCGTCGTTGAGAGATCCGGTTCTTCAACGATCAGAAAAAGAGGAACCGCAATCAGAACCACCGATGTAAGGATGGTCCGAAAGGTGTTGATTTTTTCCTCCCGGTCTTCAAAAAAACGGGCAAAGAACAGAATCAGCATGATTTTTGCTATGTCAGATGGTTGAAAACGAAACCCTCCGATCGTCAGCCAGCGTGTTGCACCTCCCCCGGAAGATCCCAGGCTGCTGACGATAACCAGCAGCAGCAGGAGATTTGCTCCCAGGTAGATGATCCAGTGAAAATTCAAAAGCCAGGTGTAGTCCATAAGTGAAACTACAACCATGAGAATGATACCCAGGATAAATCCCAGGATTTGTTTCGTCATATAGTCAGAGTCCGCGCTGCCTACCACCAGAATACCCAGTATGGACAGAAGCGTCACCCACAGGATCAGGCGAAAATTGTAGTTACTTAATTTGTATTGTCTTAACATCCGAAATTCCCCGTTTCCATCTGCAAAGAAAACTTATGCGTATCTCCAGGTTCTCTTCCTCTGTATTGATATACTTTGACAGAACTTCCGCGACATCATGCCGCATCTGCACAAGCAGATCCGGATTACTGTCCAGACGATCGGCGGAAACGGTCAGTTCTGTCCGTGCCTTTGCAATTTCTCTCGACGTAAGAAAAGCTTTTTCCTATATCGATTCATTGACTCCTCCCATTGACTATTTTCTCCCCAGCAGATCCGCAATTCGGTGAAACAGAGAAGTACGTTCCTGCAGGTGCAGCAAAGGAACCGTCTCTCCCATAATCCGTCTGGAAATATTCAGATATGCTTCACCAGCCTGTGAATCACTGCCCAGTACCGGTTCCCCGTGGTTCGCAGCAATAACGACACTTTCCTCATCCGGCACTGCGCCGATCAGATTTACTGTGAGGATGTCCAGAACATCTTCTACCGACATCATTTCGCCTCGCTTTACCATATCCATGCGAATCCGGTTAATAATCAGGTCAATTTTTCTGAGTCCGGAAGATTCGAGAAGGCCAATGATCCGGTCTGCGTCACGGATCGCGGAAACCTCCGGTGTCGTGACAACGATCGCGCGGTCAGCCGGGGCAACAGCATTGCGGAAGCCCTGCTCAATTCCTGCCGGACAGTCCATGATAATGTAGTCAAAGGTCTGCTTTAGCGTCTCTGCGAGCTTGATCATCTGCTCCGGTGTCACTGCGCTCTTATCGCGTGTCTGCGCGGAAGGCAGCAGATATAGCCCCGCATAATGGCGATCACGAATCAGAGCCTGCTTTACGCGGCAATTTCCTTCAATGACATCAACGAGATTGTAGATGATCCGATTCTCCAATCCCATCACAACGTCCAGGTTTCTCAGACCGATATCGGTGTCAACCAGAACCACTTTTTTGTTCAGACGCGCCAGGCCGGCTCCAATATTTGCGGCAGAGGTGGTCTTTCCTACACCGCCCTTCCCTGATGTAATCACAATCACTTCACTCATAACAGATCCTCCAATCACAGATTTGCGCGGTTCGCAAACGAAATGTTTACGCCAGATACTCACACAGCGTTTCATTTGTAATGGATTTTATTTGAAGATGGCCCTCTTTCACGTATACGATTTTGGGGTCAACCGGATAATCCCCGGTGTCTTTCTTTTTAATGATCGCGCTGCGCGCAGCGAAGCCGGCAATCTTAATCAATGCCGGTTTCATGGTGAGCGCGGCAGCGAAGCATCTGTCGTCTCCGCCCGCTCCGGCATAAATGGTCCCCATGCAGCAGCCAAGAACGACAATATTTCCTCTGGAAGTTACCTGCGCACCCGGATTGACATCTCCTAATATGACAATGCTTGTCTCACTGTCGAGCGTTTGTCCGGAGCGAAGCGTACCACGATGAAAAAAGCCATCTCCTTCTTCTTTTTTTCTCTGGGCGTTTATCACAGCTTTTTTGTAATATTCAGCGGATTCTTTCTCTTCATCCACGATACACACAACCTGTATCTTAGCGTTCTCCACAATTGCGTCTACCAGACGGTTTTCTTCATCTCTGGTCAGATTTCTTCCCCGGAATGTCAGGGCCAGACGGGCGTTTCTGAAAAAATCCGCAGAGGTTCGAAATTTCTCTTCCACCGCGGCAACAAGCTCGTCAAAGGGAAGCTCTGGCGAAAGACTGATGATCAGTCCATGAGGATTGCTTTTTAAAATCACTGCACTGTGTTGCGGCTCCATAACACTCTCTTCCTCTCATCTGTCTGTTATGCTGCAGAATTATTTCCTGTACCCCTGTCTTTGCCCGCTTTCGGCAGGCCGATCACTCATGAATACCATTTCTCAGTCGTTTACTTCGATTCCGGTGTCGACGTCGTACGCTTTGCCGGTAATCAGGGTGTCTTCCTCTTCTATTCCATAATAGTATGAAATGACATTTCTGGCAAGCGCGGCAGCGTTTGCAGAGGTATATCCGTTTGCGATGCGGACGACAATGCCGATTTCCGGATTGTCATAGGGTGCGTAACCGATAAAGGTCGCGTGGTTTGGTATGCTGGTTGTGATCTGCGTGGTACCGGTTTTACCGGCTACGGCAACGCCGGTAAAACCGGTAAATGCACTGCTGTTTTGCACCATGCCGCGCATACCGGAGTGGATTGCGTCCCATAGCTCATCACTGATTTCTACGGTACTTCCCACCTCCGGCTCATTTTCCTCAAGGATAGCACCGGAAGAATCTGCGGTATATTCTACGAGGGTCAGATAATAGCTGGTGCCCCCATTGGCGATGGTGCTGACATAGCGTGCCAGCTGAGTCGCAGTGTAGGTATGGTCGGACTGTCCCATTGCTGCCTGCGGAGTAGCAGATGTTGCAAAGTGTGGGGAAGTCTCAGAAACTTCTACGCCAGACTTTTCTGTCAGTCCAAACATGGCGGCATATTTTTTCAACAGTTCGATGCCAGCATCATCGCTGTAGGTGCCGGTCATCGCGCTGAGACGGTACCCGACGGTGTTGAAATAATAGTTGCAGGATTTGGTAATCGCCTCTGACAATGTGAGTGCACCATGTCCGTTTGTATTCCAGCAATTGATTTCCGGGGAGACCAGGTCAAAGGTTCCTGTACAATAAATACTCTCATCGATCGATACGACTCCCTCTGAAACTCCGGCTGTCGCGGAGACAATCTTAAATGTCGATCCGGGAGCGATCGCTTCCTGTGTCGCGCGGCTGTAAAACGGTGAGGAGCTGTTGTTCAGCAGAGAATAATAATAGTCATCGTCCATATCATTGGCCAGGCGATTGTTATCGTAGCCCGGGTAGCTGACACAGGCAAGTACTTCCCCGGAATTCACATCTGTAATCACGACTGTGCCGGAACACGGGGTCAGACCAAGCTGAGATGGTGTGATCTCCAGATTGTAAATTTTGTCCATCAGGAATGTATAGCCGCTTAAGGAACCGCTTTCGAGCCGTTCATACTGGCTTTCATTCATCTCCAGGACGCCCTGGTCAAAGAGCAGCATACAAATCTGTTCACCAGAGATACGCTGATCCTTCAACATGTAGCGGTATACCTGCCGGCAGAAATCATCGTCCTCATACAGATAATCAGCGATATAATCTGCAATCACGGAATACATTTCGTCTGAATCCAGATATTCCTCTTCTACATTCAGCTTAGAGACATCAATCCAGTTCTGTGAGATCGCATAGGTCAGATATTCCTTCAGACTGATGCTCGAGTCTTCTGTCCATGCGATATAAGTGGCGTCCGTTTTATCAATGGCGTCTTCATTCAGAATTCCGGTGTCTTCCATGAGCATATCGTTCACAATATAGGAAACGTATACCTGATATTCCTCGTCCAGATCCTTATAAACGGTCGGATCGTCTGAAAGAAGCTCCTGCCGGATGACTTCAAAAATCTCAGAGGCCTTTGTGAGAAATGCCTGGTAAACCGTTTGCTCATTTTCAGAGGCGTCAGAGGATTTTAAATGGCTGACGCTCAGAATGTTATTCTCAAAAAATGCGTAGTATAAATCATAATACGCGATATAAACCTCATCTGCGGAAGTCAGGTTTTCCGTATTATACTCTTCGACCGGGATGACTTTAGAATAAAGAATCCCGGCAATTTCCTGTTCCAGCATCTGGTATGCCGCTTGCTGCAGCTCTACATCAATCGTCAGATAAAGGTCATTACCGGCCTGGGCATCGACCTCCTCAACGATTTCCTGTGTCTGTCCGACATAGTTTACATAGAGTGTCTGATACCCCTTTGTCCCCTGAAGAGTCGTCTCGTAAACACTTTCCAGTCCGGATTTGCCGACAATATCAGTCGCGGAATAATCGCTGCTGACTTCCTGCAATTCTTCCAGCTCTTCCGAGGAAATCTGCCCTGTATAACCGATCAGACCAGCCATACATTCGGCATAGTCATAGATGCGAATGTATTCTTCCGAAATATCAATGCCCGGATAATCCGAGATATTTTCCAGAATACGCGCGACCGTCTGGTCACTGACCCCTTCGGCAATCGTAACCGCCTGATAACGCTGATAGCTGTAAGCCGCAATACTCGCCCGCAGAGCTACGAGCTGCAGAATTTCCTGCTGGGTATAGGATTCCGGTAAGTCATATTCTTCCCGCTCTTCTTCCGTGATCGAGTCGTCCAGTACTCCATAGCCGGTAATTCCGTATTCTGAATTATACCCGCCGCATAGAACTTCCATCAGATCTTCCGCTTCAATATTCAGCTGATTTGCTTCAAGATCACTGATGTTTGATTCACCAAAAATATCGGCCTTAAAGCGGTTCAGCGTGTATCCGCTGGATGAATAATACCAGCTGCCGTCATCCGCAATGGAAATGTCGAAATCCTCCACCACAGAATCCACAGAGTCTCCTTCCTCCTCAATCAGTTTAATGATATGGTAAAGGGTACTGTTAATCGAAAGATTTTTTTCTTTGGTAGAGTCGTAAGTCAGACTATCCTCAAAGGTCACACAGTTTGATATCTCATTATAGGCAATCGCGACGCCATTGCGGTCGTAGATGTTTCCACGGGCCGCATTGATTGTTTTCGTCTTCAGAATGGACAGGGAAAAGTTTTCCTGATAAGACTCTCCCATCACAATCTGCAGGTAAAAAAGCCGCTGGATCATCGTTGCTGCCAGCAGAACGGCAATGACAACCAGAATGATCACACGCGAATTTAGAGATGCTTTTGGAAATTTTTTTCTAAACGTTTGAAACAAAATGCTCCATTCCTCCTGTTATGCAAAAAAAGGCTTGTATGTTATTCACAGTTATGAGGCCATGGAAGCCCCTGCTGCCGCTATCATTTTCAACCGACTGTGAGGTCAAGCCTGCGATTAATCCGGTAGAAGATCTGATAGCAGAGGATCGTCAGTATTAATGTATAAATTACTTCAGGCAGGATGATTCTGCCGAGGTAAAAGAAAAACCGAAGGCGCCCCCTCATGAGAAAACGAAATATATACTGAACAATTCCGTATGCCAGATCGCAGACAGAAATCAGCAGGAGAGGGGTTTTGATGTCATCATCGTAAAAAATCCGATAAAAATACCCGCCAAAATATCCCACCCAAAGATAGATGAGCGCGTTAAAGCCAATTGTGCTTTCGAAAAAGAGGTCTGTGAGCAGACCGCAGAAAAAAC
>JAJQGP010000132.1 GCA_021200475.1 Lachnospiraceae bacterium | reverse complement strand
CGTCCGGTGAACATTATAAAAAAATACAGTTTTCGGACAAGAGATTCCATTTTCGCCAATCTGTACATGTGGTATGATACAGACATCAAAAAACATGGTCATTTTGCACATGAATTCGACAGACAGGCAGCGAAAATCTTGCATGGCGAGCATATGCGAAAAACCATCAAAATGAATGGAGGTAGAAACATGAAATTTAGAAAACTGGCAGTTGCGATGACGGCAGTGATGGCATTCGGGGCGATCTCCGTACCGGCAGCAGCGGAAGAGGAGCAGGTAATCGGTATTTCCATGCCGACCCAGTCTCTGGAGCGTTGGAACCGTGATGGTGAGTATCTGAAGGAACAGTTTGAGAATGCCGGCTATACGGTTGAGCTGAAGTATTCCGATAACGATTCTTCTCAGCAGGTAAGTGATATCCAGAACCTTCTGGCAGACAATGTCGATATCCTGATTATCGCGGCTGTTGATGGCGAAGTGCTGAACACGGTTATGGACGAGGCGGCTGAGAGTGAGATTCCGGTGATCGCGTATGACCGTCTGATCATGAATGACGCGACATCCTATTATGTATCGTTTGATAACTATACCGTAGGTACTCTGCAGGGCGAGTTCATTGTTGAGACTCTGGATCTGGAGAATGCTGGCGATGCCACTTATAATATGGAAATCACCGCTGGCGACCCGGCAGATAACAATGCAGGCTATTTCTATCAGGGTGCAATGGACGTCCTTCAGCCGTACATTGACGCAGGTACATTAGTCGTTGTTTCCGGCCAGACCGATTTTGATTCTGTTGCAACGGATCAGTGGGGTACCCAGACCGCTCTTGAGAGAGCACAGAACATCCTTGGTTCTTATTATGCAGACGGCACACAGCTTGATGTATGGCTTTGCTCTAACGACTCCACAGCTCTCGGCGTAGCGCAGGGCATTACCTCTGACTATGCGGGAGATAACAGCGTGATCATCACCGGTCAGGACGGCGATGTTGCGAACCTTGCAAACATCGTTGACGGCATCCAGACCATGACCGTTTATAAGAATGTGAGCAATGAGTCCATCGTTACACTGGCTCTTGCAGAGGCAGTCCTGAATGGCGAGACCATTGATGAATCTCTCTGTGATACTTTCGAGATTGACTGTGCGTATGACACTGAGTCCTATGAGACTTCGGATGGCAATGTATGCCCGTCCTTCCTGCTTGTTCCGAGTGTTATCACAGCGGACAATCTTGATGAGCTGGTCGACACCGGACTGTATGAGATGGGCGAGGATGGCTATCTGACAGCGGTAGAGTAATCGGAATTTCTCTTGAAAACTGGAAAAATCCAACAAGAAAAGTAAACGAGATACGATGTTTACTATAACCTGAAGAAGGGCGGGGCGCGGCTGTCCCGCCCTTTCGGTTCATGGATGGGCAAAACAGCCTGCGGCTGTGCAGGCTGACCATCCGGTTTCAGATGTGATTGGAAAGGAGGAAGTCTTTTGGGTGACACTATTCTGGAAATGAAATCTATCACCAAAGAGTTTCCGGGAGTAAAGGCGCTCGACGATGTGAACCTGGTCGTAGAGCGCGGCGAGATTCATGCGCTGATCGGCGAGAATGGCGCGGGAAAATCGACGCTGATGAATGTGCTGTCGGGCATTTATCCGGCAGGGACTTATGAAGGTGAGATTTACTATAATGGAGAACTTTGCCAGTTCAAAACACTGAAAGACAGCGAGGCAAAGGGAATTGTTATTATCCATCAGGAGCTGGCGCTGATTCCGCTGCTGACGATCGGTGAGAATATGTTCCTGGGAAATGAAAAAAAGAACCGATTCGGCGTGATTGACTGGGATCAGACCTACAGCGAAGCAGAGAAGCATATGCGGCAGGTTGGACTGCATGAATCCGCGCAGACACTGATTAAGGATATCGGTACCGGCAAGCAGCAGCTGGTCGAGATCGCGAAAGCGTTCTCGAAGAACGTGAAGCTGCTGATTCTGGATGAGCCGACCTCTTCACTGAATGATGAAGATGCAAAGATGCTGTTGGATCTTCTGATGGAGTTCAAAAAAGATGGTTTGACGTCCATCATTATTACTCACAAGCTGAACGAGATTATTTACTGTGCGGATAAAGCGACCATTCTGCGTGATGGGTCTACGATTGAGACGCTGGTTAAGGGCGTGGACGAATTCAGCGAAGACCGCATCATCAAGGGCATGGTAGGACGTGCGATGAATGACCGGTATCCGGAGCGGGAACACAAGGTTAGCAGCGAGATTGGTCTTGAAGTGAGAAACTGGACGGTACACCATCCGTTGTATCCGGAAAAGATTGTGGATGACAATATTTCATTTAAGGTACATAAGGGAGAAGTGGTAGGTTTCTCTGGCCTGCAGGGCGCGGGGCGGACGGAACTGGCGATGTCTATCTTCGGCAGAAGCTACGGGACGGATATTTCGGGCGAGATTTATCTGGAAGGTAAGAAGCTTGACCTGAAGACGCCGGAGCAGGCGATTCAAAACAAGATTGCCTACGTGACAGAAGACCGCAAGACGAACGGCCTGATTCTCGGTGAATCCATCCGCTTCAATACGACGCTTGCCCGTCTGGACAAGGTGTGCAACAACGGCGTGATTGATACGACGGCCGAAAAAAAGGCGGCGGAGGATATGACGGAGGAGATGGGTACAAAAACTCCGTCTGTTGAGCAGATCATCGGCAACCTTTCCGGGGGCAACCAGCAGAAAGCACTGTTGGGTAAATGGATGTTCGCAGAACCGAACGTTCTGATCCTCGATGAGCCGACGCGTGGCATTGACGTCGGCGCAAAGTATGATATTTACTGCCTGATCAATCAGATGGTTGACAATGGGAAGTCTGTGATCATGATTTCTTCGGAAATGCCGGAACTGATCGGTATGTGCGACCGGATCTATATCATGAACGAAGGCGAACTCTGCGGCGAGGTGGAGGCAAAGAACACCACGCAGGAGGAGATCATGGGATATATCATGAGCGCTGCGAACTGACGCAGTTTTCGGTAAACTTTATTATTGAAAAAGGGAGCGTGTTTTCATGGAAAATAAGAATGAAACGTCGGGCGCGGGCAAGCTTGATGTGATGACTTTTATCCGCAAATATACGATGGTAATTGCCCTGGTTGTCGTATTTATTATCTTTTATTTTATGACGGACGGCCGTCTGCTTTATGCGCAGAATATGTCAAACCTGCTGCTGCAGAATGGCTACGTGCTGGTTATGGCCTGCGGTATGCTGCTGTGCATCCTGACAGGAGGCAACATCGACCTGTCTGTCGGCTCTGTGATTTGTCTGGTCGGCGGCGTTGCTGCGGTGCTGATTTCCAATATGGGCTTTAACATTTATCTGACGATTATTCTCTGTCTCCTGATCGGCCTGGCAGCCGGCGTCTGGCAGGGCTTCTGGATTGGCTATATGCGGATTCCGCCGTTTATCACGACACTGGGCGGTATGTTTATGTTCCGCGGTTTTGGCCGTCTGGTTCTCAATAGCAAAACTGTATCAGTTCAGAACAAAGCATTCCTGAATATTTTTACTGCTTATATCAAGATCCCGGGACTGGACACGGACAGCCGCATTCTTTCCCCGATGGTGATCGGCGCGATCGCGGTCATCATTATCTTCTATAGCAAGATTTCTTCCCGCGCGAATAAGGCGAAGAAGGGCTATCGTCAGAACAGTGCTGTTGCAGATTTTGGCAGCGCAGCAGTTATCTCACTGTTACTGCTCTGGTATTGCTATCTGCTCTGCCAGTATAAGGGCATCTCCGTCATGCTGATATGGGTTGTAGCGATTTGCCTGATTTATAACTTCATTACATCCAGGACTGCATTTGGCCGCTATTTCTATGCGGTGGGTGGTAATGAGAAAGCGACAAAGCTTTCGGGTATCAACACCAATAAGGTTTACTTTTTTGCTTACGCGAATATGGGACTTCTGGCTGGTCTGTGCGGCCTGCTTTGCCTGGCGCGTGTCGGCTCAGTAAACGGTTCCACCGGTAACTCTTTTGAGATGGACGCCATCGGCTCCTGCTTTATCGGCGGTGCTTCCGCATACGGCGGCAGCGGTACGATCGGCGGTGTAATCATTGGCGCCCTGCTCCTCGGCGTGATTAACATGGGTATGTCCATCATGGGCATCGGCGACTCCTGGCAGTATGTCGTGAAGGGCGCGGTTCTGCTCGTAGCGGTTATCTTTGACGTGGTATCCAGCCGGAAGACGTCCTGAGTATAGCGGGAAAGCAGCACAGTACGGCAGAGAACGGATCAGAAAACGACGTATTTCGTTTCCAGTAAATATGAGAAAGGATAGAGACAAGCTGGCGTTCTCTATCCTTTTTCTTTTTGATGCACAGGGCTGCGAGAGGTATTTTCCGGCTGTCGCCGGACGCAGCTCGCGCAGCGAGCAGGATTCGGCAAGCCGCCTCCTGCTCGATTATTATTTGCTTTATTGACAATTGTAGATTTTACTGGTACGATAATAAAACGTTTGATGAAGGAGAGGAGTCCTGCCCTATGAATCGGCTGAAAAAACTATACTGCCGTGCTTTTCAGACTGTCTTTAAAATCGCCCTGCCGTTTTTGCCCTATCGGAACCCGAAAATCATCGGTCAGGCAGATCAGCTCTCTGAATTGTTAGTAAAGAAAAAATGTACCCGTGTCCTGATCGTCACAGACCCCGGGATTGCGAGGCTGGGACTTACCGGGGAACTGGAGCGGGCGCTTACAGAGAACGGGATCTTCTATGCCATGTATGATAAAACGGACGCCAATCCCACGACGGCGAATGTGGAAGAGGCGCTGGAGCTTTATCATGCCGAATTCTGTGAGGCGATCATCGGATTTGGCGGAGGCTCAAGCATGGACTGCGCCAAGGCTGTAGGTGCGCGGGTGGCGAAGCCGAAGCAGTCTTTGGCAAAGATGAAGGGCATTCTGCGCGTACACGGACGGCTTCCGCTTCTGATAGCGGTACCGACGACCGCCGGAACCGGCAGTGAGACCACGCTGGCGTGTGTCATAGTGGACGCAGAGACGAGACACAAATATGTGATCAATGACTTCTGCCTGATTCCCCGCTATGCGGTACTCGATCCAAATGTGACGTTAAGTCTGCCGCCCTTTGTCACGGCGACGACCGGGATGGATGCTCTGACCCATGCCGTTGAGGCATATATTGGCAATACGACGACCAGGGGAACCCGGAGACAAGCCGAACAGGCGGTGAAGCTGATTTTTGAAAATCTGGATGAAGCCTATACAAATGGGAAGAATGTAAAAGCGAGAAGGAATATGCTGCATGCCTCTTACTATGCGGGCTGTGCGTTTACAAAATCCTATGTCGGTTATGTCCATGCGGTCGCACACTCGCTTGGCGGCCAGTACAATGTTCCGCACGGGCTGGCGAACGCGGTTTTACTGCCGATTGTTCTGGAAGAGTATGGCTCCTGTGTGTATGGAAAACTGGCGCGGCTGGCTGTGGCGGCTGGCGTCGCGGAAGAGAGTGCGTCAGAGGAGACGGCAGCAAAGGCGTTTATCCAGGCGATTAAGGATATGAAGAAGCGCTTTGGCATTGGCGATACGATTCCGGAGATCTGGAAGGAAGACATTCCGAAAATGGCCCATTACGCGGATAAGGAAGCGAATCCGCTCTATCCGGTACCGGTGCTGATGGATGCGAAAGAATTGGAACGGTTCTATTATAAAGTGCTGCAGAAATGAGCATCCGGCTCCATCGCGGCGCTGAACGGTCCTGCGTGCCAGTGGCACGCGTTTAGGAAGGACCGGAGCGAAGCGTAGAACCAGTGGACGTTCGCTTAGCGCGACCGAAGCGGAGCGCAGACGCGATTTCATTGGCCGGATGCCGTTATAGGTCACACATGTAGTGGCAAAGATAACGTAAATTGGTCAGGGTGTGACCTGTAACGCTGTTGATTTACAGAATGGAAAGGAAGCGATGACATGACCGGGACAGAGATTCAGGAGATCGTGGAGAAGCAGCGCACGTTTTTTTCTTCCGGCGCGACGCTGAACGTGGATGTTCGACTGAAGGCGATCGGTCGGCTGAAAGCCTGTATGAAAAAATATGAGTCTCAGATTGGTGAGGCGCTGAAAAAGGACCTGGGAAAAAGTGAGTCGGAAAGCTATATGTGCGAGATTGGGCTGACCTTAAGTGAGATCAGTTATATGCAAAGGCACACCAGAGGCTTTGCCAGAGAAAAGACGGTGAGGACGCCTCTGGCGCAGTTTTGTTCGCACAGCTTTACGAAGCCCTCCCCTTATGGCGTGACATTGATCATGAGTCCCTGGAATTATCCGTTCCTGCTCACGATGGAACCGCTGGTGGATGCACTCGCAGCCGGGAATACGGTTGTCTTAAAGCCAAGCGCTTACTCGCCAAATACAGGCGCTCTGATCGCGAAGCTGATTCAGGAGTGCTTTGATGAGCGCTATGTCGCAGTGATATCTGGCGGACGTGAGGAAAACCAGTATCTGTTGCGGGAACAGTTTGATTATATCTTTTTCACAGGAAGCAAGTCCGTAGGGCGGGAAGTGATGCGGCAGGCGGCCGCCCATCTGACGCCGGTGACCCTGGAGCTGGGAGGAAAAAGCCCCTGTATCGTGGACCGTACCGCGAATCTGAAGCTTGCAGCGAAACGGATTGTATTTGGTAAGTTTCTGAATTGCGGTCAGACCTGCGTCGCTCCAGATTATATCTACTGTGACCCGGCGATTAAGGACGAGCTGATTGCCGAGATTCGCGGGCAGATTCGGAAACAATTCGGTGCGTCACCGCTGAAAAATCAGGATTATGGTAAAATTATTAATCAAAAGCATTTTGAGCGGATCCGGGCGCTGATTGACCCGGCAAAGGTCGTTGTTGGCGGACGCGTGGATGCGGATGCTCTGCGGATTGAGCCGACGGTGCTGGATGCGGTTACCTTTGACGATGCGGTGATGCAGGAGGAGATCTTTGGCCCGGTACTTCCGGTGCTTACGTATGAATCTCTGGACGCGGCTGTCCGGAAGATTAATTCGATGGAGCATCCGCTGGCGCTGTATCTGTTTACGCGCAGCAAAGGCGCTGCCCGCATGGTGACGGCAAAATGTGGCTTTGGCGGAGGCTGTATCAATGATACGATTATTCATCTGGCGACCAGCGAGATGGGATTTGGCGGCTTTGGCGAGAGCGGAATGGGTTCGTATCATGGGAAAGAGGGGTTTGATACCTTTTCCCATAAGAAAAGCATCGTAGATAAAAAGCTGTGGATAGATTTGCCGGTGCGCTATCAGCCGTACCGGAAGCTGTACGATCGGATGATCCGAATGTTTTTACGCTGAATTATAGTAAGTAATAAAGAAGGAGTAAGAAATAACATGAGCGAAGAAAACGCAAAATACCAGATTGACACAGAGGAAAATCGGGCTTTTCTGGCTGCTATCCGTGAGGATCTTCTCCGGTTCGGCCATCAGTTTCCTTCACCGGGAGGAAGCTCTTATTATCTGGGAGATGATGGGACGCCGTGGAAGGAGCGCAGCCGCGAGACCTGGATTACCTGCCGCATGGCGCACGTCTACAGCATTGGCTCACTGCTGGGACATGAAGGCAGCGAAGCGCTGGTTGACGCAGCGCTGAAAGGGCTTACCGGAGAACTGCATGACGCCAGATATGGCGGCTGGTATCCGGGACTGACAGCGGACGGGGCGATTTTGCCGGACAAGCAGTGCTACGCGCACGCGTTTGTGATTCTGGCGGCGTCCTCCGCGATACTTGCCGGGAGACCGGGTGCGCAGGAACTTTTAAAAGAGGCGCTGATTTTCTATGATTCTCACTTCTGGAATGAGGAAGAGGGACTGGCCTGCGATACCTGGAATACCGAAATGACGGTTCTCGATGATTACCGTGGCCTGAACGCGAATATGCATACGGTCGAGGCTTTTCTGGCTGCGGCGGACGTGATCGGAAATGATGTATACCGCGTGAGGGCAGAGCGGATTATCGATCATGTGTTAGCATGGGCAGGGGCAAACAATTGGCGTATTCCAGAGCATTTTACAAAGGATTGGACGCCAGACCTGGAGTGCAATAAGGATCGTCCGGACGACCAGTTTAAGCCTTATGGTGCGACACCAGGCCATGGTATTGAATGGGCGCGGCTGATCACACAGTGGGCCCTGTCGGTTCCGGCTTTTGAGGAACGGATTGGGACAGAGGAGGAGGACTGGCGCCAGCCGCAAAAATATATTGATGCGGCAGAAAAATTATACAATCGGGCGGTAGAGGATGCCTGGAACGCAGACGGTGCGCCGGGGATTGTCTATACGACGGACTGGAACGGGCAGCCGGTCGTACATGACCGCATGCACTGGACGCTCGCTGAGGCGATCAATACCTCGGCGGTGCTTTACCGCGCGACTGGCAGGGAAAAGTACGCACAGGACTATGCGCAGTTCATGCGTTACCTGGATGAATCGGTGCTGGATCATGTGAATGGTTCCTGGTTCCACCAGCTTGACCGGAATAATCAGGTGATCGGCACCGTCTGGCCAGGAAAATCCGACATCTACCACGCCCTGCAGGCGACACTGATCCCATATTATGAACCGTCCGTATCCATCGCTCCGGCGGTAAAAAGAGGATTAGAGAAGAAATGATCATCTTTGTAGAAACACAGAAATGAGAAGTACAAGGCTGATAAGGCTGATCACAGATTCGCGCTTCCGGCGTTTTTGCATTTTGCGAAAACGTATGGAAGCGCGATTTCAGGCCTGGATGCAATGCGGTTTATAATAGAAGCTGCGTTAGACTGGTATGCGGCTGCGTTGGCTTTGCTTCAAAAATGTTGACATATCGCTCATCGGAGCTTCGCCCCCGGAAGGCCGGATAGAGGAAGCCATATTCCGGAGGGCCGGCTTCGTAGTCGCCAGAAAGCGGACAGAGCGTACAGATCAGATACTCGTAGACCTCTTCCGAACCCTCCAGCCATTCCTGATCCGTTCCTTTCTGCGGGACATCATAGCGCCCGTGAAAGACCAGAAAGGCGAACGGCCTGCCGGGGTGACAGGCTTCCCCGATCAGCTCATACAGGATATCCAGAAATGCGTCGTTTTTCAGGCCGCTCTCCCTGATCCCATCCAGAAGCTGCCAGAGACTGCCCGGTTTTTTCGCGGCTGCCTGGATGCGGTAATCCTTCAGACAGACGTTTGTTTCGGAAAAGAGGATATCTTTCGCGATTTTTAAGTGCCTGCCCCGCTCCGGCGCCTCCAGCTTCAGAAAGTGGGTGTTGAAGGTTCCGTCTGCATAGCCTTCTTCATCGAAATAAGCCCCCGCGATGCGGTCGATGGAGGACCTCGCAAGAGTCATTCTTCTGGTTAATTCCAGCATATCGTCCCGGTTGATCATGGCCGCTTCCTCCTGTAAACCTCAAATCTCATTAATATGCTCTTCACCCTGCGCGAGGATGGTTCTAACATGATCGTCCGCGAGGGAGTAAAAGACCGATTTTCCTTCCCGGCGGCTTTTTACCAGGCGGTTTGTCTTCAGAATCCGCAGCTGGTGGGAGATCGCGGACTGATTCATGTTCAGCGCTGAGGCAAGGTCGCAGACGCAGACCTCCGCCTCGAACAGTACATAGAGGATGCGGATGCGCGTGGAATCGCCGAAAACCTTGAACAGCTCCGCCAGATCGTAGAGTGTCGTCTCGTCCGGCAGAGTTTCATTTACGATTTGAAGCAGATTTTCATGGACTTCGTACTCGTCGCAGCCGCAGCAGTCGGCAGGCTTATCAGATAATTTTATTTTTTCAGACATAAGGTTCTCACTTTCCTTCCGTGGCTTGATGGTGTCCCGTTCAAGGATGTGTTTTACAGCTTCTTCACAAACAGCGCCCGAATCGCGTTCAACACGGCGAGGATCATGACGCCAACATCCGCGAAAATGGCCATCCACATATTGGCGATGCCGAGCGCGCCGAGAATCAGGCAGATCACTTTGATGCCGATCGAAAAATAAATATTCTGGTAGACGATGCGGATGCATTTGCGGGAAATGCGGATGGCTTTGGCCACTTTGAGCGGGTCATCGTCCATCAATACAATATCTGCGGCCTCAATGGCTGCATCAGAGCCCATGGCGCCCATCGCAATACCAATATCCGCGCGGGAGAGCACCGGGGCGTCATTGATGCCATCGCCGACAAATGCCAGCTTTTCAGAAGAATTCTTTTTCTTTTCCAGAAGCTCCTCAACCTTAGCTACTTTGTCTGCGGGGAGCAGTTCACTGTATACTTCATCAAATCCAAGCTCCGCCGCTACCTGCTCTGCGACACGTTTTGAATCGCCGGTCAGCATGATGGTTTTGGCGACACCTGCTTTTTTAAGGCTTTGTATCGCTTCCTTTGCGGTTGGCTTTACAATATCAGAGATCAGGATGTGTCCGGCGTACTGTCCGTCGATGGCGATATGTACGACCGTGCCGACCTGATGGCAGTCTTTATAGGCAATGCCTAGCCGCTTCATCAGTTTTGCATTGCCGGCTGCGACGGTTTTTCCATCCACCTTTGCGGTCATGCCGTTGCCGCTGGTTTCCTCGATATCTGTGACGCGGGAGCGGTCGATGGGTTTTCCATAGGCATGCTGCAGACTTTTGCTGATCGGGTGTGAGGAGGCGCTTTCCGCGAGCGCCGCATATTCCAGCAGCTGTTCCTTTTCTATATTGTTGTGGTGAACACCGCTCACCTCGAAGACGCCCTGGGTCATGGTGCCGGTTTTGTCAAACACGACATATTTTGTCTGCGAGAGGGTTTCCAGGTAATTGGAACCCTTGACCAGTACGCCTGCGTTGCTTGCGCCGCCGATCCCGGCGAAAAAGCTGAGCGGAATACTGATTACCAGCGCACACGGGCAGCTGATGACGAGGAATGTCAGAGCGCGGTAAATCCAGTCGCCCCATTCCGGAGACAGCCCAAGAAGCAGCATCCGTACCAGCGGCGGCAGGATGGCCAGTGCGATCGCGCCGTAGCAGACTGCCGGAGTATAATAGCGCGCGAATTTTGAGATAAAATTCTCGGATCTGGATTTGCGCGAGCTGGAGTTCTCGACCAGCTCCAGAATCTTTGAGACCGTGGACTCGCCGAATTCTTTTGTTGTGCGCACGCGGATCATGCCGGTCAGGTTGATGCAGCCGCTGATGATTTCATCGCCGGCAGCAGCGTCTCGGGGCAGGCTCTCTCCGGTCAGCGCACTGGTGTTGAGCGAGGTTTTTCCTTCCAGGATGATGCCGTCGATTGGTACTTTTTCCCCCGGCTGCACGACAATGATCGTGCCGATTTCCACCTCGTCCGGGTCGACCTTTTCCAGGGTACCATCGTGCTCCACATTCGCGTAATCCGGACGGATATCCATCAGGTCGCTGATATTCCGGCGGCTTTTGCCGACCGCATAGCTCTGGAAGAGCTCCCCAATCTGGTAGAAGAGCATTACGGCTACGCCTTCACTGTAGTCGCCGAGAAGGATGGCCCCCAGCGTCGCAACTGCCATCAGAAAATTCTCATCAAAAACCTGTCGGTTGCGGATGCCCTTTCCGGCCTTTTTCAGGATGTCATACCCAATGACAAGATAGGGGATCATAAAGAGTCCGAAACGAAGGTATCCCTCGACTGGCAGATAAGAGAACAGAATCATCAATGCTGCCGCGATGAGGATGCGAAGAAACATTTTTTTCTGCTTTTTATTCATAACCGTGTCTCCCTTGTATGTTATCAAAAATATTCTGTATGCATGGCAGACAGGGAAACGAAAATCTACCCTGTCTAAGGAATGCAGGAGTCAAAAGGATGTCTGTATTTTTTATGTACACAGGTGCGCGGGAGGAATTTTGGCAGCTTAGCTGCCGTGTCCCGTGCTGGACGGATAGGGGTGAGAGAACGCCTGCTATCCGATTGTATACGAGTGTGAGCGGAATTTAACAGCTTCCCTGCAGAGCGGTTTACAGGAAGATCTCGCAATCATCCTCGACTTTTTTACAGTTTTTCAAAACTTCTTTCATGACCGCTTTCGGCTCTTGCCCGTCTTCAAACTCAACGATCATTTTGAGTGCCATGAAGTTTACGGTTGCGTCCTTGACGCCAGCAGTTTTTTTCACTGCTTCCTCCATTTTGTTTGCGCAGTTCGCACAGTCCACATCGATTTTGTAGGTCTTTTTCATTTTCCTGGTTTCCTTTCTCTTTCAATTTTTGAATTTTTGAATGAACAAATGAACAATCGTTCATATGTATATTCTTATTATAGTGCGACCAAACGATTTGTCAATATATAATTCAGAATCTTTGCATATTTGAAAAAGAAAAGCTTCCATTTCGGCTGGAAATAGATTAAGATGACAGGAAAGAATGAGCGGAGGCTTCTGAGAATCGGTGCGGATGCGGAAGGGAACTGGTTCAGGCAATGGTTCGGCAAATATATATTTTTGGAAAGGAAAGAAAATGCGAAATACGACTTTATGCTACATTGAGCAGAATGGTGCTTATCTGATGCTTCATCGGATCAAAAAAGAAAAGGATATCAATCATGGCAAATGGATTGGTGTGGGCGGCAAATTTGAGCCTGGGGAGACGCCGGAGGAGTGCCTGCTGAGAGAGGTCCGGGAGGAAACGGGACTGACCCTTCTTTCCTATCGTTTGCGGGGGATTATCACCTTTGTGCCAGATGGTGAGACGGAATATATGTTTTTATACACGGCCTCCTCTTATGAAGGAGAGCTCATTCCCTGCGATGAGGGGGATCTGGCCTGGATTCCCAAAGATGAGATATGGAAGCTGGAGCTATGGGAGGGAGACCGGGAATTCTTTCGCCTCCTGGATGAGGATGAGGGGTTCTTTTCGATGAAACTGAGCTATGCGGGGGATGTCCTGACAGAAGTAAAAACAAGAGTATATTCTTCAGAGAGGTAAAGTGCGGTTATGATTCACAGCGAGTTTGATACTCGCTGTCGTACTGCGTCCAAAACGTTTTGCCTGAAGGGAGGAAACATCTCGCGAAGTTCGCCGATCAGATCAATGCGCTCTGTGATAAATGGGACAGATAAATTGCCTGTTCGGGACAGCGGGCTATATGCGGAATGGTTATAAAAATAAATTTTTAACAAAATCAGTGATTTTTACACGGACTTTTCTTGACAGAATCCGATTTGTATTATATAAATAGGGATGGAATTTTGTAACCATTCAAAATGATTCAAAATGACTGTGCTGCTCGATGCAGATCTGCACAGCCGGTATGAAGACAAGAAGCATGAAAGAAAGAGGTAGAGAGTATTATGGCATGCGTTGATTTGACAAAGTATGGTATCAATGGTGTGACGGAGATTGTTCACAATCCTTCGTATGAATTCCTGTATGAAGAAGAGATGAAGCCGGAGCTTACCGGATATGACAAAGGTCAGGTTTCCGAGCTGGGCGCGGTAAACGTCATGACAGGTGTTTATACCGGACGTTCTCCAAAAGATAAGTATATCGTTATGGATGAGAACTCGAAGGACACCGTTTGGTGGACGACCGAAGGCTATAAGAATGACAACCACCCGATGAGCGAAGAGACCTGGGCCGCAGTAAAGAAGATGGCGCAGGAGCAGCTTTCAGGCAAGAGACTGTTTGTCGTGGATGCGTATTGCGGCGCGAATAAGGACACCCGTATGGCGATCCGCTTCATGATGGAAGTAGCATGGCAGGCACACTTTGTAGAGAATATGTTCATCAAGCCGTCCGCAGAAGAGCTTGAGACATTCGAGCCGGATTTCGTCGTTTACACCGCTTCTAAGGCAAAGTTTGACAATTACAAAGAGCTGGGTCTGAACTCTGAGACCTGTGTTGCGTTCAATATCACGAGCCGTGAGCAGGTGATCCTGAATACCTGGTACGGCGGCGAGATGAAGAAGGGTATGTTCTCTATGATGAACTACTATCTGCCGCTGAAGGGCATCGCTTCCATGCACTGCTCTGCAAATACCGATATGAACGGTGAGAACACTGCGATCTTCTTTGGTCTGTCCGGTACCGGCAAGACGACTCTGTCTACGGATCCGAAGCGTCTGCTGATCGGGGATGACGAGCACGGCTGGGATGATAACGGCGTGTTCAACTTCGAGGGCGGCTGCTACGCAAAGGTGATCAACCTGGACAAGGATTCTGAGCCGGATATCTACAACGCGATCAAGAGAAATGCACTTCTTGAGAACGTGACTCTGGATGAGAATGGCAAGATCGATTTCGCGGACAAGAGCGTGACAGAGAATACACGTGTATCTTATCCGATCGACCATATTGAGAATATTGTACGCCCGGTATCTTCCGCACCGGCTGCAAAGCAGGTAATCTTCCTCTCCGCAGACGCATTTGGCGTACTTCCGCCGGTATCGATCCTGACACCGGAGCAGACACAGTATTACTTCCTGTCTGGTTTCACAGCGAAGCTGGCAGGTACTGAGCGCGGCATCACAGAGCCGACCCCGACCTTCTCCGCATGCTTTGGACAGGCATTCCTTGAGCTGCATCCGACCAAGTACGCAGAGGAGCTCGTAAAGAGAATGGAGCAGAGCGGCGCGAAGGCTTATCTGGTAAACACCGGCTGGAACGGCACAGGCAAGCGTATCTCCATCAAGGATACCCGTGGCATCATCGATGCGATTCTGGATGGCTCCATCCTGAACGCACCGACCAAGAAGATTCCGCACTTTGACTTCGAAGTACCGACCGAGCTTCCGGGCGTAGATCCGGCAATCCTTGACCCGCGCGACACCTATGCGGATGCTTCCGAGTGGGAGACAAAGGCACAGGATCTGGCTGGCCGCTTCATCAAGAACTTCGACAAGTACACCACCAACGAGGCTGGCAAGGCACTTGTAGCGGCGGGACCGCAGCTGTAATGTTGCTAAGAGACCAGGAATATTAGATAATAAGGTTATAAAGAAAAGAGCGTTCATATAATATGAACGCTCTTTTTAAAAAAACGATATACAATAATACTTTTCAAATATAATAAGGGATGATATACTGACAATGTTACCATCACGAAAACGGTACGGATAGGAGGTGATAAAGATGTATACACTACTTACGTTTCTGATTTCTGTTACCGCGAACGTTGTAGCAATCTACATAGGTAAGTGGATTGACGGAAATAATGAACGGAAGTAAAAAGTCAGAAGGATTACCTCTCCAATAAAGAGGGAGAAACCCCAAGGTGTGCCAGCACCTTGGGGTTTCGTTTTTTGTATACATTACTTACGTTCTCTACATCGATACTTTATCATATCGGAAGCTTTTTGGCAAGTAGTTTCTTTTTTGCTTTTACGAGCCGTCCATGCCAAAGTTTGCTGCGTATCTTTCTGATGGTTTTACGAGCCGTCCCCGCCAAAAGCCGCTGCGCGTCTTTCGGCGGTGCACGGGCTGTCGCCCTATAAAATCAGAAAGCCTGTTCCCCGTCTTCAGAAGTTAACGCTGAAATTTTCGGGAACAAAGTTCACCTCTGAG
>JAJQGP010000083.1 GCA_021200475.1 Lachnospiraceae bacterium | reverse complement strand
TTTACAACAAAAAAGAGAGGTACAAACCTCTCCAAAGTGTTTAACTGCCGGTAAAGCTCTTTTAAAGAAAAAGTCAGGCAATTGTAAAAATCAGGAAAAACAATAGTGAAAATCTTTCCTTGCAGCCCCAAAGATGATATGATAAACTATATAAAAATGATAAACGATTTCCTTCTACGAAAGGCGGTGCACAATATGATAGATACCTCCAAAGTAAATCATCTAAAAAAGAAAGAAGTTGAAAAAGCAATCCAAATCGCCCAAAGAACTGGTGTGGTACGGCGTCTTATCATTTTTGGAAGTACCGTAACAGATGAATGCCGTGAGGAAAGTGATGTAGATATATGTCTTGATGTTAATTGCGAGACCAGCGATAAAAGACTACGCCGTCCAATGTATGATTTAAATGAAGCCTGTGATTTCAACTGTGATATTTTATTTTACCACAAACTGGGCGATAAGTTAAAAAAAAGAAATTGATTCAAAAGGAGTAGAAGTATATGTTAATTGACAGAGCCGACAGGGACATCTACAATGCGAAGTGGCTGATTAGCTCTACTGGAAATCCTTCTAACGATGAACTTCTTAACGACATGGCAGCCTGCCATGTACAACAAGGCATCGAAAAAAGTTCTGAAATATGCCCTTCATTCAATCTGCGGATTAGATGAAACTTACAGAGGTTACCGTACGCATGATATTATGACGCTAATCAATATTGTTTCTGATCATTCTGACTTTTCAGTACCAGAAAGACTAATAAACGCAGCCAACGACATCACCGGATGGGAAGCGCATAGCAGATATGACGATTCCCCGGTCTCTGTACGCGACGATATCGCAGAAGCAATCAGTATGTACGAAGAATTAAAAGAACAGATTCTTCATACAGAGGAACAAATTACGAAGCATACTGAAGAATCATTATCGAACAATAAAAGTGACTCTGCATCCTAATTCTAAGTACCCTTTATGTGAGTGACATCTGCGGCGAGTAGGATTCGGCAAGCCGCCTCCTACTCGATTTATCCTATCTCCAGTCTCTATGCCAGTAGCGCCCGCACCGCCTCCGCGTCAAACACCACCGATGTGACATGGTTCACCTCGATCTGATAGAGCGCGTTCGCAGCGATGTGCTCGGCCGCCTGCTCCAGATCACGAATCCCCGTCGTGTCAGCGTATTTTTCAACCACGGCATCGACCGCCTCCGGCGGCATGACACACTCCTCCTCGCGGATACTCATACGCCGCAGGACCTTCGGCAGCGCAAACCGGGAAAAGATGATTTTCTTTTCCTCCGGCGTGTAGTCCGGCAGTTCAATCACAGCAAAACGCGACATCAGCGGCGCGCTGATCTGGCTTAAATCATTCGCGGTCGCAATCGGGTAGACGCCGCCGGTCGGTACCGTGCATTCGATGTAATTATCCGTAAATCCCAGATTATCCAGCAGCGTCAGCAGGACGTCCGCAGGGTTGCCATTCCCCTTTCCGGAAGCCGCCTTATCAAGCTCATTGATAATAAAGACCAGGTTCGACTCGCCCGCTGCGGCAAACGCTTCCATAATAATACCCGGCTTCGCGTTCGAATAAATGCGGGAGCTGCCCGTAAGCTGCTCCGGGTCGTTGATGGAACTCATATCCAGCGTCGTCCACGGCAGCTTCAGAATGCGCGCCACCGCGTAGGCAATCTGCGACTTTCCCGTCCCGGCCGGACCGACAAGCAGCATACCATAGGCCGGAAGCGTGTGGGTGCGGTTGATCTGGATAATCGTCTCGATGATTCTCTGCTTCACCCGCTCCATCCCGTAAAGCTCCTCATCCAGAATCCGTCTGGCCTCCTGCGGGTCAATCGCTTCAAAATAATTGCTCTTCCAGTGGATATTCAGCATGATCGAGAGCGCTCTCTGCGCATGCCGCCGTTCCTCCGCAGTCACCTCATGAGAACGCGCGACCGCCAGATTCCGCCGCGCCCACAGACGAATATTGTCCGGCAGCGTCCGTCCCGCGCAGTTCAGGAAATCCGTGATACTCTGCAGGCTGGTCAGCTTCATCTCATCGCCGGCCTCCTCCTGCTCGTCCTCCTCCGGCTCCTTTTGCGGGGCATCGCTTGCGAGCAGCCGCTCAATCATAAACTGAAGAAACCCATCCTCCGCGGAAAGCTTCGTCCCGCCGCCATATGCAATCTCCCGAATCCGGTAAACCGCGTATCCGTCCTCCCGGTTCGCCCCGGAAAGCCGCACACGGATATGACTCTCCCCAAGCCAGCGAAGCAGACTGACAAACCGCGCGTCCAGCTGCAGGATATCCGCAGACTGCGTACCGTCCTCCTCATCAAATTCAAACGCGGTCTTCTGATCGGGTTTCGAAAAAATACCATTCGAATGGTGCTTCCACGCCCGGCGGCTGTTATCCAGCACCAGAATCGGCCGCTCGGCAGATGGTTCTGATTCATTTGAGCAAAAAACAGTATAAGTACATTCCGCAGCCTTCTCCTGTTTGGGAGCGCTGTTACTGAAATCAAAAACTGGCATATTTTTCTCCTCACTTCCCCGGCTGTTCTCTCCTTATTAAAAACACAACACAGCCAAATCCAACCGGCCTATTTTACCACACTTCCTTCCCTGTATGATAGTGCCTTTTGTAAGAATTTAAGAAAAGCTGTGATTGCCATATTATACCCGCTAATCGCATCCCTCCGGTTCTGGTATTTTTCAGTAAAATCTTCTATTGTAAATCAAAGATAAAAGGGGTAGAATATGGCAAAACTTTAACGAAGGAGAAAAATTATGGAGAAATTGAAGGCATTCCTGAAGAGAAAAGACATCGAAATTTCCCTGAAACGCTACGGCATTGACGCGCTCGGAGCGATGGCGCAGGGGCTGTTCTGCTCCCTGCTGATCGGCACGATCATCAACACCATCGGGACGCAGTTTCAGATTCCATTCCTGACACAGACCGTCGCCACCGTCAGCGGCGTGGACTACACTGTCGGCTCTCTCGCTACCGCCATGAGCGGCCCGGCGATGGCCGTCGCGATCGGCTACGCGCTGCACTGTCCGCCACTCGTCCTGTTTTCGCTGATCACCGTTGGCTTCGCGGCAAACGCGCTCGGCGGCGCGGGCGGTCCGCTCGCGGTTCTGTTTATTGCGATACTCGCCTCCGAGATCGGCAAAGCCGTCTCCAAAGAGACGAAGATTGATATCCTTGTTACGCCGCTCGTCACCATCGGCGTCGGCATCGCGCTTTCCGCCTGGTGGGCGCCTGCCCTTGGCTCCGCCGCGATGAGAATCGGCAACCTGATCATGTGGGCGACCAACCTGCAGCCGTTTTTGATGGGCATCCTGGTATCCGTCGTCGTCGGCATCGCACTGACCCTGCCGATCTCCTCCGCCGCGATCTGCGCCGCGCTCGGCCTGACCGGCCTGGCAGGAGGTGCCGCCGTAGCTGGCTGCTGCGCACAGATGGTCGGCTTCGCTGTCATGTCCTTCCCGGAAAACCGCTGGGGCGGACTCATCTCACAGGGCATCGGCACCTCCATGCTGCAGATGGGCAACATTGTCAAAAATCCCCGCATCTGGATTGCTCCGATCCTGACCTCCGCGATCACCGGACCAATCGCCACCTGTGTTTTCCACATGGAAATGAACGGCACCGCCGTATCCTCCGGCATGGGCACCTGCGGCTTCGTTGGCCCAATCGGCGTCTATACCGGCTGGATGAGCGACATCGCTGTGGGAACCAAATCAGCCGTCACAGTCACCGACTGGGTTGGGATGCTTTTCATCTGCTTCCTCCTTCCCGCCATCCTCTGCCCGCTGATCAACCTCGTGGTCAGAAAGCTTGGCTGGGTCAAAGACGGAGATATGAAACTCGATTGAGAGAAACGCTGGCCGTGTGCACACAAAAAAGACATCCACAATGCACGGATGTCTTTTTTGTCCAATAGGAAAGTTCTCCGAACTTCCCTATTGGACAAAAACCCTCCGGGGGGCGCTGAACGTCCAGTGGACGTTTGTTTAGCGCCGACCGAAGCGGAGCGTAGAGCACATGCCGCGCCAGAGGAAACTGTCTGCTTACGCCGACGCGCGGCAGCGCGAGAATCCCGCAAGCGGGATTCTATTTTATTCGTCTCATATACAAATTCAGTCGTAACTGTTCAGTACCTTCACAGTTACGAGGGAAAAACCGCTTCTATCACCTGAAATCCCCATGCCGGAAGGATAAGCGCCTCTCCGTTCGTGACATGTCTCCCCGAAAGCAGCTCTGTCCCTTCTGTTCCCGCATATCGGGCGTTCTGCTCCTGCCCGGAATAGTTGAGGTAATAATATACCTTCCGCCCCAGATCATTCACTCCCTTACGCACAATGACCGGAAAGCGTTCTTCCGGTTCTTCCGTCAGGATTGTCTCCGGCAGCGTTTCCCGGAAAATCTTTTCCAGCATGTTCTCCGTCGTCTTGCATCCAATATAAACTGCACTGCCTTTTCCATAAGTATTTTTTGTCACAGCCGCATACCGTCCCCAATTCGGATGCTCATAAGAAGCAAGCACCTCGGCCCCCTGCGGCATCAGAAGCTCCATGAACACAGAGGCCTCCCGGTCTTTATCGGAAAACGCAGCCAGACTCTCTCCCGTCAGCTTCACCTGTTTCGGAAAGGCAAATTCCTGATAGGTGACTCCGAAGCAGCGGTTCAAAATATGTGGCTGTGCATCGTGGCTGACCTTCACCTTCTCATTCGCGAAACCAGTCTTGAATGTCGCGATCAGCGTGCCGCCCTGCTCCACATAGCAGTTCAGCCGTTCCAGCACCGCATCGGACGCCGCGTAGAGCGCCGGCACGAGAATCGCCTCATAGGCATCCATATCTGCACTTTCCGTCTCCGGCCAAATGAAATCACACTCAATATTCATATGATAGAGCGTATTGTACATCCACCTTACAATATCATTGTAGTCCTCCGAGCCGCCATGCATCTGGATCGAAAACCACTTCAAAGCAGTGAGTGCCTCATTGCTCACCAGAATCGTGACCCGGTTCTGCTTCTTCAGATTTACCAGGTGGCTGCCGATCCGTTTAAAATCGTTTCCAATTGTGCATACCTCCCGATAAACCGCATTTTCCTGCAAATCATGACTGAGGACCCCCTTCCAGTAGGTCTCGCACGCATTGTGCAGCGAATGCCAGTGCCAGTACATCACGCTGTTCGCCCCGGATGCAACGTGGCTGAATGCCTGCAGCCGAAGCTGCCCGTCATAGGGCGTCCAGTCCGGAAAGCCCTGTGCCTCCGTCTCAATCACCAGATAATTATCCTTTTTCAGTGAGCGCATCAGGTCTCCGCCGAACGCGATCTCCTCTCCGGTCAGCTGATCCTGCGACGGATGATAGATATCTACACCCGCAATTGTCAGGCACTTTGCCACCTCGTAATGATCCACCTCCGGCTGAACGCCATAGGAATAGCCCCTCCAGCAAAGATCCAGATTATGCGTGATAAACTGATCCTCCCGTTTATACTCACTGACAATCTCCGCCTGCCACCGCAGGAAATCGGTTACCAGCGAGCGCTGGAATTTCTCAAACTCTGCCCCGAGGCTCCCATTGATGGTGCCGCGCACGTCCGGGAAATCCTCCCAGGCATTGATCCGGTTGCTCCAGTAGTTCAGTCCGAACTCCGCATTCAATGCATCCAGATCGTTATTGAACTTTTTCCGAAGATACTTGACAAACTTCTCCTGCACATTTCTCCCGGCAGTTCCGTATGGCTTTGTCTCATTATCAATCTGAAATCCGATCACACATTTCCGGTGCGCCGTGCACTCCATCAGCTTTCGAATCACGCGTTCCGCGTAAAAAAGGTAGGCCGGGTGCGTGATATCCATGATCTGCCTCGGGCCATAGATTCCGCGTCCTTTCCGCGTCTCGGCCAGCACATCCGGGTAGGATTTCACCATCCAGGTCGGCACCGCATAGGTCGGTGTACCGATTATCACCCCCATCCCGGCCTCCTCCATCGCATCCATCACCCGCTCCACGTGTGAAAAATCAAACACGCCTTCCTGCGGCTCACAGGTACTCCAGGTGGATTCCGCGATCCGCACCGTGTTAATCCCCGCTTTTTTCATCATCTCCACATCCTGCGAAAGCCGTTCACAGGGCATATATTCATCATAATACGCCGCGCCATAAAGCAATCTGTCCATCTTTTCCATTCCTCCTCTGCCTTCTCAGTGGATGACTGTACTTTCAACCCTCAACATGCGGCATCCCACACTTCATGCAGGAGGAGCCCTGACCATCCAGCCAGTGCATGATCGGGTTGTAAACTGCAGCCAATAACCTCAGTGTGTCACATCTTAACACGAGCAGTTCAAAAAAGCAATCACTGTTTACAAGTCTCACGCGAGTCATAAGCGTAACCGGAAGACAAAGAAAAAGGCCATGCGCCGGAACGTGAACGTTCCCCTCATGACCATTTGTCTCTGCATCATCAGATCATCTCTCCAGAACCCGACTTACTGCTATTTCCGCCGCTTCCGGATCCCGAAGCATCCGAGCCCTGGCTTTCGTTCGCATCCTCCTGTCCCTGCTTTTCATCGTCATCGCTCGAATCACCTTCCTGCTGATCTGTCTCCCCGCTATATAAACCTCCTGCCTGCCGGCCTCTGTCGCTGTCATCCGAATCCTCAGGCATATCTTCTCCCTCGCCCGCATCCGGGGACTGACCTTCCTCCATACTTTCCCCCATCTGTGAACGGTCGTCATTACTGTCCATCCGGCCGCTGAAATCATTCTCCATCCGGCCACCGCCCATCTGTCCGTCAAAGCTTCCAAATCCAACCGTTCCGCTGCTCTCCCCTGACCAGGAATAGCTCCCCGTCACAGCGGTCAGCGTGATTTCCGTCGCATCACTGTCCACCATGATCTGATAAGTGCCTCCCTCTTCCAGGTCTGCGGAACTATATATAATAGAAGAAAAGGCTCTCTCGGAAGTATGTTCAAGCAGCACATTCCCCTCCGCATCACAGATCGTGATCACGCTTCCCGCCGCATAATTCGAAGAAAGGCTGAGCAGAAACGAACACTGCGTCGAGCTGCTGCTGAATGTCTCCGCCATACCGGACGCACCGATTGCCAGAATCGTGCCGCCGCTGATGGTGCAGGTTCCGCCGTTTTCCGTTCCAGAGTCAATAGAACCGTTCATGCTGTCAGAAGGCCCGTCCACAATAACTGTGCCGCCTTCGATCGTCAGATCCGCATTCGAGTCCAAACCATCCCCCTGCGCATTCACCCAGATCGTTCCGCCCGTAATCAAAAGCCACGGCGTTCCCTCTGAAGCTTCTTCTGAGACATCTGTACCTGTATCGCCATCCGAATCCATACCGCTGCCTGTGCTCATCCTGCTCCAGCCCATTCCCCAGCTGTCCGTGCCGCCATTGGCATTGATTCCGTCATCCGTAGCAGTCACCTGGATCTCGCCGCCTTCTATCAGGATCTGATTTCCTTCCAGTCCTTCATAAGACTGTGATACCACAATCGTTCCATCCGAAATGGTCAGCCCGGTATCTGCGTGAACCCCGTCGTCACCGGAGGAAACCATAATACTGCCGTCCAGAATGGTAATCGTCCCATTTGAATGAAGCGAATCATCACAGGAATCCACCAGAATCGTGCCGCCTGCAATCTGCATTTCACTTCCGGCCTTGATTCCTTTCATGCTCTCCGTGTCCTCATCCTCCATATCCCAGCCGCTGAAGAAACCGCTCCAGCCGCCTGACATAGAAGCCGTGCCCGCCTCTGCACTGCCGCCGCCCGAGGTAATCTGGATCGTTCCTCCGGAAACTGTCAGCACCGTCTCCGCCTGAATGCCATCGCCGCCGCTCTCGATCTGTATCTCGCCATCCTCAATCACCACGACGCCATAGCCATCCCCCGATGTGTCATTGGATTTGATGCCATCACCGCCAGCCGTCACCGTAATCGTTCCGCCCAGAATCGTCACAGAATCCTTCCCTTTGATCCCATTGTTCACAGCCTCCACCGTGATGATTCCGCTCTCGATCGTAAGATCATTTGACGTCTGAATCCCGTTATTGATAAATCCTTTCACAAGCAGCGCGCCGCTGCCTCCTATCAGCAGGTCATCCTTCGCCCAGATCGCGCCGCCCTCGGCCGTATCATCCGCTTCTCCGTCCGCTGCTGAATTTCCGGTATCCTCTCCACTGACGATCTGATTTTCCGTGCCATCCACCAGGTAAACAATCGCCCGATCCGCATTTTCCACGTAGATCGCCGCATCTGTCGTATTCGTAATCTCCACGCCCGCCAACATCAGCACCACGGTATCGTCCCCATCCACATCCACCAGGATCTGTCCGTCTGTCAGGCTCCCCGTAAACCAATAGGAACCGCCTTCACTGATTGTAATTACATTTTCAGATACCGACACGCCGCTGCCCGAGACCGTCGAGCCATCATCCGAGAGCGTAATCTTCGCCGCATTGCCCTCTTCCATATAAGTATCTATTGTTTTTTCCTTTGCTGTCTCCGCGGTACTCGCCTCACCCGCATCCGTTTCTTCCGACGCGCTTTCTTCTGCCGTCTCCGACAGATTCTCCGCCGCATTTCCTTCCAGGACATATGCTCCCGCAAAAATCAGCGCCAGGCAAACAATTCCAGCCTTCTTCCCTGTCTCTCTGATTTTCTGCCAACGGTTCCTGTTTCTCATACCATTCACCTCCATGATTGCAATCCATCAGAGCATCTCTTTATCTGCGAAATCTCCAACGACAATATTCAGATTCCCGTTCCGCGTCCGCAATTCATCGATAAACGTCTTCGGCACCTGCGCATCCGCAAACTGTGCATGATAACTCAGCTCATAAAGCGTCCCCATATTTGTCGTGCGGACCCGTTCCAGCCGTACATTTACCTTATACTTCTGAAAAATATCATCGAAAAGCCCTTCATAATTAAAATTCTCCGGAATCGTAATTCTCAGCTGTTTCTCCGCCCGCGACACTGCGCCAAAATCGATCTTCGTCAGCACAAGCGTAAACACTGCGACCAGTACAAAAAACAGAACCGCAACACCGACATATCCCATACCCAGCGCCAGGCCCAGGGCCATCGTAGTAAAAATAGCCGCAATCTCTCTTCCCGTCCCCGGCGCGCTGCGGAACCGAACCAGAGCAAACGCCCCCGCCACGGCAACGCCAGTTCCAATATTGCCATTGACCAGCATGATAATCGTCGCTACTGTCATCGGCAGCAAGGCCAGCGTCAAGGCAAAGCTGGCGCTCTCCCTGTTTTTATACGAGAACACCAGCGCGGTCAGTACGCCCAGAACCATAGCGGTTCCCAGACAGATAAGAAGCGGCTGTAAGGTGATCGGGCTCGTCATAATACTGTTCAGCATAATTTTTTCCTCCTGTAAATACCGTGGGCGCAATGTACCGCTGATAGCAAGTCCCATATTTTGAAAAAGAATTCGGATAAATCCGATGCGCACTCAAAAGCTCTGACAGCCACAGCGGCATCGCATGAGCAATCTTTATCTCCATCACAATCCGTTCATCCGGAAGAACAGGCGCTCCCTCATCCCCATACATCAGGTTCAGCCCATTCGGCCGCCAGCGAATGTTCCAGTCAAAGGTCACTCGCAGATCTGCCTCCTGCCTGCCAAGAAACGCTCTCCGCTCATATCCGATAAACACCTTCGGCACTGGCCGGTAGCTTTGCAGAAACCACTGAATTTCCGCCTGAATCTGCTCATCATGCGGCAGCGGCCGTTTTCCGTCCAGAAACTCCTGAACCTCATCGGGATGGCCTTCCACCCGACGCTTATAGACAATCCCATTGCACTTTTTCTTAATCTCCGCGTATATGTAATCCCCGCGTCCCGGTACCCCATAGCTGCGCAGCCGGAATTTTTCCTTATATACCGGCGCGTCAATCGAAGCGCGGATCAGATCATAGGTGTGTGTATCATAGTAAACGCTGCAAACCGTATGAACGCCATATATTTCCTCATCCATCCGCATCTGCAGCGCCGGGAGAATTTCTTCATACTGTTCCGGCGTCAAAAGGAACTTTTTTTCATACCTTTGAAAAGAGTGCTGTACTTCCGCCATAGATGTCGTTGTCTCCTTTCCGGTGTCCGTTTTATTCCGGAACCCCTTCGATCCAAATCATGATTTCCGGAAAGTATAAATGACATATGTAAGGGATTTGTAAAAAATAGGTGAAAAATGTGTGAAATATCAGGAAATCCGCGGGTTTCCACGAGCAGTGTGTAACATCTCGAAACCGCATACCTTTTTTTACCCTTTTTTGAAATGATACCCATTTTTTGATGTTTATCAGTGAAAAAAGACACCCCGGAATTGACCGGAGTGTCTTTCGCTATAACGCAGCTTTCTGTTTCAGCATTTCATGATTTTCGTTTCGTTTTTTCCGTCTGCATTCCGCATAGATATTCATCGTCACAGATGCATCCGCATGACCCAGAATAGACTGAATATACTTTATTGTTTCCATCGGAGTGGATTTCTCAGCGTTTTCGCACAGCCAACAGGTGAAAGTATGCCAAATAACTTCTGCAGCCATTCCGGCTGCTTTAAACTGGTGCGCGCAATATCCCCCATCGTCAGAATCCCATATCTTCCTAACGTCCGGGCCGTACCCGGTCCGATTCTCCAAAAGTCCGTCAGCGGACGATGGCTCCACATCTTTTCCCGGTATTGCATCTCATCCAGGAACCCGATATGATCATTCACGTGTTTTGCCACAATATCCATGGCAATTTTACACAGATAGAGATTCGTACCAATCCCCGCCGTAGCGCATATCCCGGTCTCCCGCATGACTTCATTCATCAACAAAACCGCAAGTTCTCTGGCCGTCTTTCCATAAAGCTCCAGATAAGCCGTCACATCGATAAAACATTCATCGATGGAATACACATGGATATCGTCCGGACTGAAATATTTGAGATAGATTCCATATATCTTCACAGAATAATCAATGTAAAGCTGCATCCGTGGCATGGCGGTGATGTACTTCACATCCGGCGGAATCTCATGTATTCTGCAGCGATTCTTTACTCCCAACTGTTTCATTGCGGGAGTAATAGCCAAACAGATCGTAGATACAGACCTGGTCGGATCAGCCACAACCAGATTCACCTGGAACGGGTCCAGTCCTCGCTCCACACATTCCACTGAAGCATAGAATGACTTCAGATCAATCGCTATATACATTCTGTTTTGTTCTGGAACCATTTGAATACTCTCCCTTCATATTACTGTTCACGATGTTTTTCCATAAAAGCTTGACAAAATGCGAAGTTCGCATTATACTGGGCATGAAATTAGTTTTCGTTATTTCTTGCTATTATATGAATTTCATTTTCTTATGTCAAGATATTTTATTGGAAAATATGAATATGAAATTCGCATTTAAGCAAATTTCAGACAGATGATGAGGTTAAAAAATGAATTTTGCAGAAAAAGTAAGGAAACTGAGGAAAGAAAACAAGATGTCGCAAGTTGAGCTGGCTCAGGCGATCGGCGTCACTTCCCGAACCATTCAGTTCTATGAATCCGGAAAGAGCTACCCACGGTATCGCGAGACTTACCAGAAGCTGGCGGAAACACTCTCCTGTGATGTAAATGAGCTGCTCATCGTTGATTCTGAGCCAACTGCCGTGGAAAAAGAAACTGCTTTTATTTCAGAAGCAGCGGAACAGTACGGCAGCCGCGGAAAACGGCAGGCAGAACGATTAATCGAAGAAGTTTCCGGCTGCTTCGCCGGCGGAGAACTGTCAGAAGAAGATAAAGATGAAATGATGAAAGCCATCCAGGATGCTTACTGGATCGCCAAAAAGAATAACCAGAAATATGCGCCAAAAAAATTCCAGTAACCGGGGAGTTGTCTGCTGATGGGAATACCTACCACAAAAATTGTTGAACTTGCCAATCATCTGTATACGAAATATCAGACACGCAATCCCAGAGAGCTCGCGGACGCCCTGGGTGTTATTATCATGCCGCCGCGACCCTTTAAGTCCCAAAAAGGCGCTTACAAAGTAATCCTGAACAACCGCTTTATTTTCTTCAAAGAAGACATGAATCCGGTTCTCGAAAATATTGTACTGCTTCACGAGCTTGGTCATGACCAGCTGCACAGGGATACCGCTTCCGGCATCTGGAACACGAAAATGATTTCCTGCGATATGACAAATAATGGTTGCTACCTCTACGTTTTCAACCCTGACCCTGCAGCAAGTGCGTGGTCGGGTTGTGACCAGTAACAAATAATGATCAGAAGTCTATATTTCCTATCTCTGGATCATTATACTCTCATTTGTGATATTCTTTCATTGGAGTGACAGGATAATGGCGGAACGAAAAATAAAGCTCTTTTTAGCTATAGAAAGTTTTTTATACGTAGTATTTTTGTCACTGGATCTGATTGGCCAATATCAGGCAAGCATTGGATGGAAATATGCCGGTATTCTGCTCTGCTGCTTCTTTTCATTGTCCTGCCAGAACAAGGGCAAGCTGGTTCCGGCTGCCCTGACGCTTACGGCATTGGCCGACCTGTTCCTGCTTGTGCTTGATCAGTATTACATATTTGGTTTGCTGCTGTTTTTCTTCGTGCAGATGATCTACGCAGTCAGGCTGCATCAGTTGAATAGCCCTTGGTTCGCAGTAGCACGCATCCTGTCACCTGTGTTCGTATTCATAATCCTTTATATGGCAGGTTTCATAACCCCCATTAACCTGTTGGCGGCATTGTATTTTACGCAGCTTATTCTGAACACAATTTCAGCCTGGGCAGGCAGGAAAAATACATTATTTGCAATCGGTCTAACCCTGTTCGCTTGCTGCGACATCTGTGTCGGAGCATATAACGTGCCTTCACTGGTTCCGACTGCTTTGTACGAGGCCTGTTACATAGGAATGTGGCTGTTCTACCTGCCTTCGCAGGTATTAATCACGCTTTCCTCAATAAAACCATATATATGAATCTCAGCTGAACGGCAGATCCTCATCCCCTAAATCATCCGGAAGATACAAGTCCTGCCCATCCGTTCCAAGCAGCTTCGAGCCAAGTTTGTTCATCATTTCCATTGCTCTTTTCGCCGACACTTCATTCGCAATCCGGTTTGCCTCTTTCGTACCCAACAGGAGAAGCGGTGGTTTCAGCCCAATATCCCTGAAGATATCACACGTATAGTCATACCCATATCCGGCCTGTTCCCCGGCGTAGCTTTTCAGTCTGTTGATCCCCTCAATAAAACCTCTTTCGAAGAAAAAAGCATAATCATCGTCCCAGAAAAACAGATTATCATCTTCGTCATCACTTAGCAGCATCTTGTCAAACCGCAGGACTTCATTTGCCGCCTGCTTTGCCTCCCGATCAGAATAGCCAAAGTGCGCCATCAATTCATTTACAACAACCGTCGCCTGTTTTCGGTTGATATACGGATTTTTCTTTTTATATCCAACATCCCTGCGAAAATCCACTTCATCCTTAGCTGACATGATGGATATCGCAAACAAAAGCTCCTCGAAAACATCGAAGGTGTAAACTTTCTCCTCATCTTCCATCTTCTCGATAAGCGGTGAGCCTCGCCATTCCAAATTGTGCTGACGCGCAATGGCTCGGCCTGCGTCCATGATTTGCTTTGCAAATCACGGACATATAGCGGCGCACTTTTTCTCTGATAAATGTTATGCCCGCTGCCGTATCATCTTTCATCCCTACGTATTGAGCAAAACCGGAGAAAAAGTTCTCTGGAAAATAAGGTTCTATCATCATCCAGAAGCAGTTATCATCTGCTTTCAGCTGATAGCACGCCCGAAGTCCCTCCACGATCGTCTGACTCGCGATCTTTTCCAGATAAAGGACTTCCTCCAGATGGTTGTCAAAATCAGTTGATACAAATCGAAACATATATCGCCTCCAGCCTCCAGGGTACGGTTCTCAATCGCCCTGTTTCTTAATTGCCATGGTTAACATTCGCTCAAAAGATTCTGCAAACCTTGTATCGTCCTCCTGTGTGCGCTTTGCCGGACCTTTTAAATGATTCTTATTCTTGCTCCTTCGAGCTTTCTTATTCAGATGACGTTCCATCAGCATCTGGTCGATGTTCGCGTCCGTATACCATCGTCCACTTTGATGAATTGCATAGGCACCTTTTCCAAGAGCCATCGCCGCAACTCCATAATCCTGCGTTACTACAATATCGCCGTGACTACATTGATTAACGAGAGCGAAGTCCACTGCGTCAGCCCCGGCACCAATGATTTTAATCTCACTATAATCAGATTCTAGCACATGATTGGTATCACACAAAAGAGTAACTGGAATACTATATTTTTCTGCAATTTGCTCTACAATTCGAACTACTGGACAGGCATCAGCATCTACAAGAATTTCCATTCGTAACCTCCCCTTAAAAACACATCTTTGCTGTTCTTCCATCATCTTCCTCTGTAATCCCAAGGGTATGTTTTGCCTGTTCTACGTCCATCTTCTTTCATTACCTTGCTTCGGCTATTTTTCCTCATACCCTATAATCCTGCGAAAAATAACTCGTAATAATCATCCTCCGCTTCCAGCATCGGAGAGTTCTCGCCTCCGCCGTTTGTACTGCGTTTCATTGCCGCATAAGACTCTTCCCCCGCAGCGATCACATCCATCTCAGCAAGGAGAGCCTCGCCATACGAAATTGCCTATCGGCAATGGCTCGGCCTACGTCCATGATTTGCTTCGCAAATCACGGACATGTCACAGGATATCCCAGTTCCCTGCATTTCGCACAGAAAGCGGAAAGCGGGTTTCTCTGCTCTCTCGTATGAAGCAGTTCTTCTTTCAGATTAACATCCTCCTGTGCTTTTTTCCTGATTTCATCCAGCATCTCCGCAATTTCCACTTCAGCACCTCCATCTTAAACACAAGTTTTTCTGATAATCGACTGTCAGATAATCTGGCCATGCAGATGATCGACTTCATGCTGAATGATCTGCGCCGTCCATCCGTTGAACTTCTGACATTGCTGTTTAAAATTGACATCCTGATATCGAACTTCGATTTCTTTGTATCTCGTGCATTTTCTGACGCCTGCAAGCGAAAGACAACCTTCTTCTGTCTGAAAGGGTTGCGCTTTCTTTATAATCTCCGGATTATACATGATCAGATTCATAAATCCGATATTCACAGCTATAATCGCCTTATTCACGCCGATCATATTAGCCGCTATTCCAACACATTCCCCCTCATGTGCCTTTAGCGTATCAAGCAGGTCCATAGCGACGTGCTTATCCTCCGCAGTGGCCGGTTCCGCTTTCTGCGACAGAAAAATTACGTCTTTCATAATCGGCTGTATCATATCTGATTTTGTCTCCCTTCATTCGCTTTCATCTGTCTCTCAATCCACGCCATCAGAACATCCACAACATATTCCTGCTGTTCCCCGGTCAGTTCTTTTCCTTTCGGTATCCTGTGCCATTTCTCCAGGCAGCCTCTGCAGCAGCACCCTGTTGCGTGCTGAGCAATATATATCATCCGCTAACTTGTATGGATTTTCTTTGACAATCCTTATGCTTTCATTTCCATAAGTGCGGTAAATCTTCGCGGCGTGGGCAGTGCTGACATCATT
>JAJQGP010000093.1:12203-15716 GCA_021200475.1 Lachnospiraceae bacterium | reverse complement strand
CGTGTCAAGCTGGTAAGAGGAGACCCCCAGATCCAAAATGACTCCATCTACAGATAACACACCGAGTTTCCGGAGCTCGTCTTTCATATAACAGTAGTTACTGCGTATAATCGTCACGCGTTCCATATACTCATCCAAACGCCTTGTGGCCGCCTCGATCGCGTCCGCGTCCTGATCAATCCCTATCAGTCGTCCGCCTCCGGTCAGCCGTTTACATATTTCCAGGGAATGGCCGCCGCCCCCGAGCGTACCATCCACATAAATTCCATCTGGTTTTATCCGCAGTTCCTCAATGCTCTCGGAAAGAAGTACCGATCTGTGGTGAAATTCCATATAATCCTCCCCTTACGGGTAAACCATGTCTTCCAGGGAAATCACGCCATCCCAGGCAGCCCTTCTTGCCGCGGCCTGTTTCCCGCTGTCGGTTTACTCCGCAAATCAATGGCCTTATATATCTAAGCCCAGATCTGACATCTGCTCCGCGATCTCGTCCATATCGTCATAAGCATTGTTTTCCGTCCAGTCTGCTTTGTTCCAGATTTCAATACGATTCAGGTTTCCCGACAGCACCACGTCCTTATCCAGCTTCGCAAATTCTCTTAAGTTCTGTGGTAAGAGAATTCTCCCCTGCTTGTCCAGTTCGCACATGGTTGCTCCACCCATAAAGAAACGTGTGAATTTTCTGGCGTTCTTCTGTGTAAGCGGTAATTTACGCAGCTTCTCCTCGAAGATCTGCCACTCGTTTTTGGGAAAAGCAAACAGGCATCCATCCAATCCCTTCGTCACAATAAATTCATCGTCTAACAGTTCTCTGAATTTTGCCGGGATGATCAGTCTGCCTTTGGAATCAATCGTATGATTGTATTCTCCCATAAACATCATGACGCACCTTCTCAAGAAAAACTGGCGGCTTTCTCTATACGCCTCAAAGGGCGAAGAGCTGTGCCGCCGGCATTTCGGCTCATGGTGTCTGACAGAAATTGTCTCCCCACAATCCCCCATTTATCCACCACGAAGCACCACTTTTTACCACTTGAGGTTACTATACATTAATTTCCCCCAAAAAACAAGCTTTATTTCCGTGAATTTTTGAAACTTGTGTGAATTTCAATGGCAAGTACAATATCTTGTAAAAAAGCTGCCGCAAACCTCTGCGACAGCTTCCTGGTGGGGAATCTTCCCATACTTATTCTGTTTTTTCTTTTCTTCCAGCCTTCTTCCGAATCCGCAGGCAGATGAGCAGCATCAGGGAAAGAATCACCAGAACTCCCGACAGTGCCTGTGATACCGGGATCCCGGTTCCAAACAAAATCAGCTGGTCCGTGCGCAGGCCTTCAATCCAGAACCGCCCCAGGCCATACAGGAGCAGATAGAGCAGAAAAACTACCCCGTCGTTCCCCCTGTCTGGCAGTCCATCCTCTCTGGGCTTACGGTGCAGCCGCCATGTGACAAGCAGCAGAACCGTCAATACACCCAGGTTCCACAAAGACTCATACAGAAAGGTGGGATGTACCTGAATATACGCAATCCCATCGATTGTCTGCATATGCGCGTACATCGTTTCCGTAATCTCCGAGGCCCGCACATCGCTGACCGGAAGCTGCATCGCAAGCAGGTTATCCGTATACTCTCCGAACGCCTCCCGGTTGAAGAAATTCCCCCATCTGCCCAATGCCTGTCCCCACACAAGCCCTACCGACATCGTATCAAGTGTCCGCCAGGTATTGCGTTTCCGGACATGGCAATACACCAGCACCGTCAGCACACCGCCAATCACACCGCCATAGATCGCCAGGCCGCCCCTGCGCAGATTAAAAATCTCGGCAAGATGGCTGCTGTAGTAATCCCAGGAGAACACGACATAATAAATCCGTGCGCAGACCACCGCGATGGCAATCGCCAGAATCCCCAGATCAAAATAATCGTCCTCCTTCTGCCCGGTCGCCTTTGCCACCTTCATCACCAGAAGAAGCCCCGTCATCATCGCCACCGCCAGAACCACCCCATAGCAGGCAATCGTAAGCCCGCCAATCTGAAAGCTCTTTACCACATTCGTCAGCGTAATGCCCAAATGGGGAAAACGGATCGAACCTTCCATTTAAAAGATGCTGCCTCCTCTCTGTGCCTGGATCACTTTCCACCCTTAACGTGTGAACGAACCGCTTCGCGGTTCGCCTCATTCGCCAAATCTGCGTGTCTTCACGCAAGCGTGAATCCGCTTGACTTGGCTCGCCTTCCGCCACTTAACGTGTGAACGAACCGCTTCGCGGTTCCACCTCATTCGCCAAATCCGCGCGTCTTCACGCAAGCGTGAATCCGCCTGGCCTGGCTCACTTCGTTCACACGTTGAACCGGAACAGGATCACGTCGCCGTCCTGCACAACATAATCCTTTCCTTCGATTCCGACCAGTCCTTTTTCTTTCGCCGCGGCCAGAGAACCGCAGTCCAGCAGGTCCTGATAATTCACGACCTCTGCCCGGATGAACCCGCGCTCGAAATCGGAATGAATCTTACCGGCCGCCTGCGGCGCTTTCATTCCTTTTTTAATCGTCCAGGCGCGCGTCTCCTTCTCGCCCGCCGTCAGATAACTCAGAAGTCCCAGCAGACTGTAGCTCGCCTTGATCAGTTTCTCCAGACCGGACTCCTGCAATCCAAGATCCTCCAGAAACATCTGCTTTTCGTCGTCCTCGAGCTCTGAAATCTCTTCCTCGATCTTGGCGCAGATCACAAACACCTCGCTGCCGGACTGGGCCGCATACGCGCGCACCTTACCGACGTAAGCATTTGATTGTCCATCATCAGCAAGATCTTCCTCCGCGACATTCGCCGCAAAAATCACCGGCTTCGTCGTGAGCAGGTTGTATTCGGACAGCCATTTCAGCTCATCCTCATCGTCCGTCTGATACGTGATCGCAAGCTGCCCATCCTCCAGGTGCGCCTTCAGCGCTTTCATCAGCGCCAGCTCCTTGGCTGCAGCCTTGTCATTATTCGCAGCACGGCCTGTCTTTGCCATACGGCGCTCCAGAATCTCCAGATCGGAAAAGATCAGCTCCAGGTTAATCGTCTCAATGTCACGCACCGGGTCGACCGACCCATCCACATGGATCACATTCGTATCTTCAAAGCAGCGCACCACGTGAACAATCGCGTCCACCTCACGAATATTCGCCAGAAACTGGTTCCCCAGGCCCTCGCCCTTTGACGCGCCCTTCACCAGACCCGCAATATCGACAAATTCGATCACCGCCGGAGTTACCTTCGCCGAATGGTACAGATCCGACAGCAGCTTCAGCCGCTCATCCGGAACCGCCACTACCCCCACGTTCGGATCAATCGTGCAAAACGGATAATTCGCCGACTCCGCGCCAGCCTTCGTGAGAGAATTAAACAACGTGCTTTTCCCCACGTTCGGCAGTCCTACAATCCCCAGTTTCATCTTATTCCTTACCTCCTGCAAGTCTAATATAGTAAATGCGCCTGTGTGCTTTATTCGAACATCGGCATTTGCCGTA
>JAJQGP010000093.1:0-12103 GCA_021200475.1 Lachnospiraceae bacterium | reverse complement strand
TGTTCGCTGCGCCAGGCGCAGGCAGCTTTGCTGCCTTCCTTTTGCGCCTGTGTGCTTTATTCGAACATCGGCTTTTGCCGTATGTTCGCTGCGCCAGGCGCAGGCAGCTTTGCTGCCTTCCTTTTGCGCCTGTGTGCATTATACACTTTTTGTTCAGAAAATCAATGCTGCTTTCAGCGCCTCCCGCCAGGCCTCCTGCAGCCGTTCCAGTGACCATGCGGCATTTGCCGGGCTGGTGGACGGCAGGCCGACCGGGCTGCACCCCAGGACCGGCTTCTGATATTTTTCAAACAGCTTCGTTGCTGTACCGCCATTGGTATAAATCTGCCGGATCTGTGCGCACTCCAGGATTTGTCCCAAATCGGTCGGAACCACATTGCGGATGCTGCTGTCACTGGAGCCAATGATATCGCACTCCGCAATGACATCCCACAGGGCGATCCGGTTTTGCCGCAGCATCTGCTTCTTTTCCTCGATGGTCTGCGGAGCCGGGACATGCAGCACACCCGCCATCACTTTCCAGAAACGGTTCTGCGGATGGCCGTAAAAAAACTGCTGCTCCCGCGATTTTACAGATGGAAAGCTCCCCAGGATGAGGATCCTGCTGTTTTCATCATAGAAAGGCCCAAAGGGATGTGTAATTCTCTGATATTCCTGCATATTCTTCAACCGTCGCTTTCCTGTTTTCACGCTTCTTCGCTGTCCGTCTCTTCTTCCACATCAACTTCAATCCCTAATTCTCTTGGCAGAAACCGCGGACACACATTTTCGTTCGAAATGATCACAGAGGCAGACAGTCTGGTCCCGATTTCGCAGGATTCCCGAAGAGTTTTTCCATACGTCAGTCCGACGACCAGTCCTGAACAGAAAGCGTCCCCCGCACCGGTCGTATCCTTCACCTGCACCGACATCGCCGGGCAAAACCCTTTTTGTCCCGTCTCATCCGCATAAACACTGCCCTTGCTGCCCATGGTCACGACCATTGCCTTATACTGCGCGTTCGGAAGCTGCTCCGCCAGCAGCCTGGCCATCTCCTCCGGTTCTTTCTCCGAATAATCCGCCGCAAAAAGAAGGCCGGCCTCCTGCTGGTTGCAGACAAAGCAGTCCAGCCGCTTGATAAAATCCCGCCGTTTTAAGGCAATGCTCATATTCGATACCACCGCGTAGACCTTCTTGTCATATTTTTCGGCCAGCTCAAATACCTTTTTAATGATTTCCTTATTAATATCAATCTCTACCACAATGGATTCCGCGTCAGCAAAAATCGCGTCCCCATGCTCCTCCAGAATCTGGAGAATCGGCATCAGGTCCGGGCGTTTGGAAATCGAGCCGGCCACATCGCCGCTGCTGTCAAACACCGCCAGCCAGGTGCCCATTCCACCCGGAACTGTCCGGACATAGTCCAGCCTCACTTTATGCCGCCGCAGCTTCTGCATGACTTCCACCCCCAGGGCACTGTCATCCACCAGGCTGACAAAGGTCGGCCTCAGCTCCAGATTTGCAATATTTTCCACTACATTTCGGCTCACACCGCCGTGGATATATTCCACGGTACCCGCATTTCGTCCATTTGGAATATAGGTATCCAGCGGAAACCCTTTTATATCCACAAAGACGGCTCCAATCACCACAATTCCCATCTTTTGTCTCTCCCTCCACTATCCTTTCCGTTTCAGAAACGGACAGCGTATCTGATGCTGTGTCCTGAAAAGTTACCCTCAGGCCACTTCGATCGTCCCGGTCAGGCGAATATCTCTGCTGGACGCGCCGACATACACGTCCCGCTGACCGGTCGCGCGCACCCATTTGTCTTTCGTTCCATCCGGACGGCTCTGTAATACCATGGCCGGATTCCAGTAGCAGAGACTTCTCTCTTCGATGTGGATCGTCACCGGCCGGCTCTCCTGCGGCGCCAGATGTTTCACACGGGCATATCCCGCCAGCTGCTTTTTAGCCATCTGGATGTGCGCCGGAACCTCCGCCGCGCCAAGGTACACCTGCACGATCTCGTCGCCGCTGACCTCTCCGGTATTGGTCACAGTCAGGGACACGGCATATCCATCTCCTTCTTCCCGGATATCCAGATCGCTGTAAACAAAGGTCGTATAGCTGAGGCCATATCCAAACTCATACAGAGGCTTGCGGCCTTCCCGCTCATACCAGCGGTAACCGCTGAAAATCCCCTCCGACATTTCTGCAATCCGGTCATCCCCGGCAGCAACGCCGATCTGGCGGCGTTGCAGGTGTTCCGGCGTATCCGACAGCGGAGTATCCTCATTCGACGCAGGCCAGGTCTGAGAAAGCTTGCCCGAGGGGTTCGTCTTCCCGGTGAGAATTTCGGCAATCACCCGGCTCCCTTCCTGTCCAGGCAGGTAGGTACACAGAATCGCGTCGACTTTGTCCGCCCATCTGCCGATCGCACGCGCATTGGAGGTCTGCAAAACAACGATGAACCTGCCATTCTCCTTCCGATGAGCGATGGCGCTCTCCAGCAGCGCAGTCTGCTCTTCCGAAATCTCGATAGAACTGCCGTCCTTCTTTTCAAGCATACCGGCAAACGGGCTCTTGGCGTCCCAGGTATCGCACGCGTAATAGATCACGGTATCTGCCGTGTAAACCGCCGCCAGCATCGCGTCAAGCCGTTCTTTTTTCCGGGTCGGTGTGGACCAGGCAAGCCGAAGCTGAAGGTCCTTGTTTTTCACCGCCTGCCGCCCGAAAACAACGATCGGATAGACTTCTCCCTTCTTCAGCGTTAGCTTCTTTCCCGTAATGCCCATGCCTTCCGGTGTGTGCGCGATATGCTCCCAGGGCCACTGCGTCCATTCGCGGAACTGCGCGTTCCCGATCACCTGCCACTGTCCGTCTATCTGCAGCAGGAATACGCCTTCGCCTCCGACACATTCCAGGAGAAGTGTATACTCACCATCCTCAGGCGCCTTCAGAAATCCCTTCCAGGTGTAAGAGACGCCGTCCGTAAACGCGGTTCCGTTCTCCCCGTTGCGATAGTGCTTCATGGGATTTCCTTCCGCGTCCGTCCCACAGGTAAAATTGATCTGAGAATCGATCGCGGCCAGGGTGCCAAGCAGCTTTTCATCCGTCGGCTTCTCCCCGGAGGTTGCGTAGCTGGAAAGCCCCGTATTGACCGGCTCTCCGTCCTCATCCAGCTTCATCTCCCCAAAAAACGCCATCCCCGCGCCGCCAGGACCGGCAGAGGTCTGCACCTTCGCCCGCTCTTCCGGTAAAATTCCCCAGGTTCTCGCAAGACCCTGTTCCCGGCAATTTTCATCCTGCCAGAGATATTCCGCCGGAACCGCTTCCCCCACATAGTCAATGCCCTCATAAACCGGAACCTCTGTCCCGCTTATCTCCTGCAATGCTTTCGCCGGCTCAATCATGCGTTCCAGGCGCCCGAAGCTCCGCTCCTGCGCTTCCCCGCAGAGCGGGTATTTTGCCCCCGGACCGGCCAGAATCACCTTCCCGGAGAAATCTTTCTCATGCAGCGGCAGCGCTTCCTTCTCATTTTTCAACAGAACAATTCCCTCGCGGACCATATCCGCTGCAAGCGCCGCGTTCCTCTCCAGCAGTCCGTTTTCCACTGCTTCCTCATAATACCACTCCATCTGGATCGGCTCCGTGTGATCCGGCTCTGCCTTTACATTCCCGTCCTCATCCAGCTCGACAAGGCCCAGAAGTCCGACCACCGACATGCCGTACAGCACATGGCGGCAGTTTTCATCCAGCTGCTCCCAGCTGAAGGTGCCGCGCCGGATATTGCGGGCAATCCTCGCGCTGTCATTATAAGCCGGATAAGGCATCTCCATATCCATTCCTTTATTCAGCGTAAATTCATGCACAGCACCCCAGTCCGACATGATACTGCCCTGAAAACCCCACATTTTGCGGAGCACATCCACATTAAGCGCTGTGCTGGCAGTCATATAGCCGTCATTGATCACATTATAGGCGTCCATTACGCTGCCCGCATGACCCTTGCGGATCGCCTCTTCAAAGGGCTTCAGATAATTCTCATGAAGCGTCTGCTCATCCACAATCGTGCGCACCGGGTGCTCCGCCATCGGGGAACCCATGATGTTACCGGCTGTCAGATGCTTGATGGTCGCCACCACATGCTCGTCCTGCGTTCCCTTCGTCTCCGCAGTGCCAAGCCGCGCGGCCAGAAAGCTGTCCTCACTCTTGATATCCTTATTTCTCTCAAAATGCGGGCTGCGGATCACGTCCACCTGCGGAGCCAGGAGGAAATTGCCGGAGCAGGCTGCATCCTCTGATCCAGCTACCCGGCCAAACTGATACGCCATCTCATCGTCCCAGGTGCAGCCAAGGAGGCTTGGCTGCGGCAGACCGGTGGTCTCCACAATCCCGGTAATCCCTGCCGGCCCGTCGTACATCACTACCTCCGGGACGCCGAGTCTCGGAATGCCCCACTGGTAGCCGGCATTCCCGATCTTCCCTTTGTCCGCCGGTTCTTTCGCACCGCCCAACAGGCGGCATTTTTCCTCAAACGTCATCGCCCGCACCAGAGCATCGATCTTCCTCTGCGTCGTCTGCTCATCCTCAATCTTATAATCCCTGCGGGTAAAGAACTTGGGATAGGTTGTAAATTGCATGTTTTTTCTCCTCTCTTTTTCTGCCTGCTGTCTCTTCCATCGCAAAATCAGACAGGGAGTGCTCGCATCCCTATCCGCTGCGCCAGGCGGGTGCGGCACAAGCCGCAAATTTCCACATCCGTCTGTGTGCATAACAGGCGGATTTACGTACTGAACGGATCGGTCAAATCATACCATATCTGTTCCTCAAAATCTATAAAAAAATCAGTAGCAGCAATCTCAAAAACCTGCACAATTTATCCTTCCCACAGCTGGCAAATTGTGTTATAGTGAACACAAAAGCTTCACAATTTTTTAATCTGAAAGGAGACTTTTTATGAAAGCAACCTGTAAAACGCTCTATGTGGCTGCGGAGGAGGCTGTGGTAAAGACAGCGGAGATACCGGTAGCCGAGGAGGCGGCTCCCCCGGACCATGTGGAAAACAGCGTGGTGAATCTCTACCCGCAGATCCCCTTCCAGACCATCGATGGCTTCGGCGGCGCGATGACAGAATCCACCGCGTGGCTGCTCTCTAAAATGCCGGCGGATACCCGCCGGGAGCTGATGGACTATTTTTTCGGCGCAGATGGACTGAACATGCGGTTTATTCGTGTGCACATGGACAGCTGCGACTATTCTCTTTCTGAATACCAGGCGGTAGAGGATCCGATTGCAGATCCGGAGCTTCAGACCTTTTCCCTGAAACGGGATCAGGAATATATTCTTCCCATGTTAAAAGAAGCACTGGCCGCCGGTCACGACATCCGCGTGCTGCTCTCCCCCTGGTCGCCGCCCGCCTGCTGGAAGACGCCTCCGACACGCAAGGGCGGAAACGGCGCGATCTATGGCTTCATGGAAGACGATGTCTCCGAGGAACCCAGCCGCTGCAATGGCGGCAGCCTGAAGCCGGAATACTACGCCTCCTGGGCGAAATACATGGTGAAATTTGTCTGTGCCTACCTCGAGGAAGGAATCCCTGTGACCATGCTTTCCGTGCAAAACGAAGAGACCGCCGCCACCAACTGGGACAGCTGCGTGTGGAGCGCCGAGGAAGAGCGCGTGTTTATCCGTGATTTTCTGTATCCGGAAATGAAAAAAGCCGGCATCTCCGACAAGGTCGGACTCTATATCTGGGATCACAACAAAGAGCGCGCCGTAGAGCGGGCCCAGACCGCCTTCTCAGACAAAGACGTGCGTGACGCCGTGCAGGGCATCGCTTTTCACTGGTATTCCGGTGATCACTTTGAGGCCGTGGAGCTTCTCTCCCGCCTCTATCCGGAGAAGGTGCTCCTCTCCAGTGAATGCTGCGAGATGAACCTGGTCGGCTTCAAGCGCTCTCCCATGGCTTCTATGATGGGACTCGACAAATGCTCCGACAGTACGCTGGAGCTGCGGGAAGCGGTTCACTATGCGCATGACATCATCGGAAATCTGAACGCCGGTATGCAGCGCTGGATCGACTGGAACCTGGTGCTGGATGCATCCGGCGGGCCCCGCCATGTCAAAGGCAGCGGATTTGCAGCAACCGTCATTGCCAATCCGGACGGCACCTACCGCAAAAAGATGTCTGCCGCCTATGTCGCGCTGATCGCGAAAAGCATACAGCCTGGAGCAGTCCGCATCGGTTTTTCCCGCTACTGCGACGACTTTGATATGACTGCTGTAAAAAACCCGGATGGCAGCGTATGCGCCATCTTTCTGAATTCCGACGAGAACGACACCCTGGCAAATATCCGGATCGACGGTCAGCTGCTGAGCCTCCCGCTCCCGGCTCATACGATCTCGGCGGTCTCATTGAATTGAGCAGGAGACCGTCTGCCCGGCTGTGCGGCTATATACCACTCATGTAAACGTAACCATTCAGGAGGAAGATTTCATGTATATAAAGGGAGTAAACTTAGGAAACTGGCTGGTTCTGGAAAAATGGATGAATCCGGCTCTGTTTGCGGGCACCACTGCAGAGGATGAATACTATCTGCCGCGGCAGCTTTCAAAAGAAGTATATGAAGCGCGAATCAAAATCCATCGCTCGGAATACATTACCGAACGCGATTTTGTCACCATCAAATCCTACGGTCTGAATACCGTGAGGATTCCGGTTCCGTATTTTATTTTTGGAGACAGGGAACCCTTCATCGGGTGCATCGAAGACCTGGACCGGGCATTTTGCTGGGCGGAAAAATACGGCCTTCAGATCCTGATCGACCTTCACACTGCACCCGACGGACAGAACGGCTTTGACAACGGGGGCATCTGCGGCGTATGCAAATGGTCGCAGGAGCCGGAGGAGGTGGAATTTGTCCTGACGGTACTGGAGCGCCTGGCCGAGCGCTATGGACAGCGCAGGGGACTCTGGGGCATTGAGGTGCTCAATGAGCCGATCACGGAAGGAGAGGTATGGGACGGCATGGATATCCAGAAGCGCTATCCGCCGGTGGACCCCGAGCTCGCCAAAGGCACCGCACCGAATACCTGGAAGTTCCTGCGGGAGTTCTACACCACTGCCTATGAGCGGCTGCGCCGTTATCTGCCGGAAGAAAAATATGTCGTGATCCATGACGGCTTCAATATGAAAAAATGGAAAGACTTTATGCAGGAAGATTACTATAAAAATGTCGTACTGGATACGCATCAGTATCTGATGATGGCGGAGATGTATGGATGCGAGCAGACGGTAGAGGCCTACATTGCATTTATCAATGAACATTACATCAAAGACATCGAGGAGATGGAAGCATACTTTCCGGTCATTGTCGGTGAATGGTGCCTGTTCAATTCCATGGTGGTCGGCCGCGATACACAGGGCGGGCAGACCGTCCTGAACGGGGTAGAGGGAATGTCCGAAGAGGTGATCTCTCCGGAGAAAAAGAAGCAGATCTATAACGCACTGGCAAAAGCACAGCTCGACGCCTGGAAGCACGGCCACGGCTATTTCTACTGGAGCTACAAGCTGCTGACAGATACCGTCAACACTCCCGGCTGGGTCGGCTGGGACAGCTGGGACCTGGGACGATGCGTGGACTTCGGATGGTTCCCGGTAGAGGACGCCTGAGCATCCATCATTCTTACAGCGGCAGGATAGCGAGGGAAGGCAAATGATCCGTTATTGGTAGTAGAAGACGAAAAGGTAATCCGGAACGGTCTGCTCCGGCACGTCAAATGGGAACAATGTGAGGTGGATGAAGTGCGCGCAGCCGCCAACGCGGAGGAAGCATACGCCATCTGCCGGGACTTCATGCCGGATATCATCACCTCCGATATCCGGATGCCGGGCAGCGATGGCATTACACTGTGTCGACGGCTGCGGGAGGAATTTCCGGACACGGAGATTATTTTTATCACCGGCTACGCGGACAAAGAATACCTGATGGCCGCCATTGACCTGCACGCAGTCCGCTACATCGAGAAACCCGTTCAGATCACGGCATACCAGGAAGCGGTTCTGGAAGCCGTGCAGCTGATCCGGCAGGTACGCCGCCGGGAGGAAGCGGCATTCCATGTTCTGTTCCGAAATGCCTCTGCGGATTCCTTTCATCTGAACTGGAAGCTGAATCATACCATCGGCCTCCTCCACCTGAAGGGGCAGCCGGATCTTTATGCTCTGAAAGAGCATCTGCTGTCCCCTCTGAAACCGATTTTTCTCAAATACGGGATGCGGCTTCTGATGGAAGTGCTTCCTGACAATCTTCTTGGATTTCTATTTGACAGCGGCCACCTGGATCTGAAAAAAACACAGCTGGCCGAGATTTCGCATGTGATCTGTGCCTGCGTAGCGGATAAGGGCAGCTGGTTCCTGACCTTCGGTACGACCGGAAGCGGAAAGGAATGCCTGGTCCGTTCCTGGCAGGAGGCTTACTATGCCCAGAAAGCGCTTTCCTATACCGGTTGGAATCATGTGCTCTATCCGGGAGATACCGAACCGCAAAAACCCTCCCTGCCTCTGAAAATCGAGGATGGCTTCACCGACCAGTGGGCCAGCCTCCTCGCAAAACAGGAGCAAAAGCAGGCACAAAATTTTCTCGACGAGCTGCTGGCCAGTCTGAAAGAACAGAAGGTTCTGATGGACAGTAACGTCCACTACCTTTACGTCACGCTGGATCAGAGCCTTTCCAAGGCAGAAAAATACCTGTTTCCTTCCCGCAAAGAGGAGGCCGCCCTCGCCGCGGAGGAAAAAAGCCGGATCGAGTATCTGGAGCAGCTGGAAACCTGTGAAGAGCTGCACAACTGTCTGAGCAAACGCCTGCGGAATCTTTACCGAACCGAATGCCTGAGCGGCAAAATTCCATATGCGGTACAGAAGGTGATCGGATATATTCACAAAAATTATGCCGATTCCTCCCTCTCCATCCGGGTTCTCGCGGACTATGTAGGGCTCGCTCCGACTTACTTAAGCAATCTTTTCAAAAAGAGCCAGAATCTCACGATCAACCAGTACCTCGCCGATTACCGGATGGAACAGGCAAAGCGTCTGCTCCGGGATCCGCAGCTGAAGTTTTATGAGGTAGCAAACCTGGTCGGCTATGAGGACTCCAATTATTTTGCGAGACTTTTCAAAAAGCAGAATGGATGCACCCTTTCCGAATACAAAGAGAGGCAGCTGTTAAAATGAGAAACCAACTGAAAAAACTTCCCATGCAGCAGCGGATGACGCTCTCCTTCGCGATTCCCCTGATTCTTCTGCTGATCATACTCTACCGGATTTTCTGGCCTTACCTCATCGAGGACTATACCGATGAAATGTGCTCCTCCGAAGAAAAATCCTTTGACCAGGCGGTCTCTTTCGTGGAGAGCTACCTGCAGAACATGGCGCTTCTGGCGCAGATCGTGGAAAACGACGGAGAGATTCAGTCCATCCTCTTCTCTGATGGCTTTCAGGTCAGCCAGCCTCTCAATGAGCAATATTACGATTTCTACAACATGAACCGCACGATGGATCAGATCGAATTCTCGAATTCTGTGTACCGGCTGTGTCTGTATATCCCGGATGAACTCGTTTACTCCGAAAACCAGTATTTCTTTTACGGAGAATCCCGGCTGGCAGAGCGCAGTGATTACGAAGATCTGATAGCCGTGCTCTCCGCGGGAAACGACTATATTGCCATCAGCGAGGAAAAGACCTCCTCCAGCTCCAGTACTCTGACACAGATGGTCACCCTGTACCACGCCATCCATAACCAGTCCAATCTGTTTTCTTCTGCTTTCTGGGTCTGCAGCATCAGTGTGTCCGCCGAGCGTTTCCAGACCGTCATGGAAAATACAGATATTACGGTCGACGGGCTGACCTGTCTGCTGAATGCCACCGGAGAAATGGTCCTGTCCTCCAATGAGGAGCTGGCCGCCGCGCTCGCATCTGAAACCAGCTTTCCCGGCAGCGACTCGACCGCATGGGAACCGGTCTCCCTCTCTGGCGCGGACTATTATGTCTTCTGCGACACCCTGAATGAGACGGACTGGAGCATGCTGACGCTTGTGCCGGTTCGGGAATTTCATCAGCAGTCCCGCGTCTTCCGTTCTCTTTTTCTCTCTTTGATCGTCATTATAATCCTGATCATTGTCGCGGACTCTGCGCTTCTTTCCAGAAACTATGTCAACCGGCTGCGCTTTCTGAGCACCAAGATGAAGGACCTGGAGGACGGCGACCTGAATGTGCGTCTGCAGGACGTGCAGCAGGGGGATGAGATTGAAGAGGTTTACCACAACTTCAATCTGATGGTCGCCGAAGTGCGCCATCTGATGCAGGAGCAGTACAAGCTCGGTAAATCCGTCCAGGAGGCCGAGCTGCGCGCGCTGCAGGCACAGATCAACCCGCACTTTCTCTACAATATCCTGGATCTGGTGAACTGGATCGCCATGGACTACCATGCGGATGAGATTGAGGCCATCACCTGGAATCTGGCCCGCTTCTACCGGCTCAGTCTGAATCACGGGAAGAGTCTCATCAGCATCCGGGATGAGGTGGAGCACACCCAGGTCTATGTCAACCTGCAGAATTATCACTATGACAACCAGATTCAGATGACCACCGATATCGACGAAGACCTGCTGGATCTGGCCTGTCTGAATATTATTCTGCAGCCGTTCGTAGAAAATTCAATTGTCCACGGAATCGCAGAGGATTCCCATATCACCTCCTGTCATATCCATATCTCCATTCATCGGGAACAGGGCGATATCCTGCTCTGCGTACAGGACGACGGCCCGGGTATGACCGCACAACAGATGGAGGATGCCGTATCCATGGACTCCCGCAAGCTGGAAAAGGGATATGGCATTAAGAATATCAATTTCCGGATCAAGCTCTGTTTCGGTGAAAAATACGGTGTACACTATGACAGTGTCCCGGGGGAGGGCACTACCGCTTACATTCTGTTCCCGGCTATGAGCATGACCGAAGCAGAAGCTGTCCTCATGTAGCAATCTGACAAAAACCTTAAAATTTTCTTGGATTTCTTAGTTTTGTACGTGGAAAACTGACGAAACACCTTCTATAATTTCAGCATGTTTTGTAAAAATGTTTTGAAAGGAAGATGGGGAAAATGAAAGGTTTTGTAAAAGAGTTCAAAAAGAACAAAGCGCTCTTTGCGATGCTGGCACCGGCAGTTATTTTCGTTTTTATCATGCAGTATCTGCCTATGAGTGGACTGGTACTGGCATTCAAAAACTACCGGTATGATCTGGGTGTGTTCGGCAGCGAGTGGTACGGATTTAAGAATTTCCGTTTCCTGTTCGCGTCCGGCACCGGCTGGCTGATCACCAGAAACACCATTTTGTACAACCTGCTGAACCTGGTCACTTCACAGGCTCTGGCGGTCGTCATTGCGATTTTTATTACCGAGCTGAACGGTAAATATTTCAAGAAATTTACGCAGTCTGTAATTTTTCTTCCTTATTTCATTTCCTGGATTATCGTAGGCGTGTTCGTGTATAATATCTTCAACTACGAGACAGGTCTTATGAATACGATTCTCGGCTACTTCGGCGTGGATCCGGTCAATGTCTACTCCATGCCGGGTGTCTGGCCCATCATTATCTGCTGCTTCAATGCCTGGAAATGGTGTGGATACAACTCCGTTATTTACATAGCGGCAATCATGGGGATTGATTCCGGCATCTACGAAGCAGCCTCCATCGATGGCGCGACCATGTTCCAGCGTGTAAAAAGCATCACCCTTCCAAGCATCAGCCCGACCCTGATCACTATGATCCTTCTCCAGGTAGGACGAATTCTCCGCGGCGACTTCGAGATGTTCTATCAGATTGTCGGCAACAACGGACAGCTGTACAACGCAACTGACGTAATTGATACCTATGTGTTCCGCTCCCTGCTGCAGAACGCGAACCTGGGCATGACGGCGGCCGCGTCCCTGTATCAGTCCGTGCTCTGCTTTGTCATCATTATGATTGTGAACACGATTGTAAAACACATCGATTCCGATTACGCACTATTCTAGTATAACGTTCGATATTTAACTCGACTTTTTCAGCGGGAGCGTATCCA
>JAJQGP010000021.1 GCA_021200475.1 Lachnospiraceae bacterium | reverse complement strand
GTGGCCAGCGATCGTACAATTATCACCACGGAACTGAAAAAAGCGGGAAATAAGCTGGTTTTGCTTCGCATAGAAAAAGACGAATATGGTCTGCCAAAGTACGGACAGGTATTGGAGCAGTATCGGAAGTTCCATCAGGACATTGAGGCAGGACGGATTGTATCCGCTTATGCGCTTGATGGGAAGGGACTGGTCGCTGCTCTGTCGAAGATGGCGTTTGGCAACGGGCGCAGTTTTCGGATCGAGCACAACGTGGATGCGCGGGATCTGTTTACGGCCGGGTTTGGCGATATCGTCGCAGAAGTAGCAGACGGCGGGACAGGAAGTCTGGCGATCACCTATACCGTGATTGGCGAAGTGACGGATACGGGAGTTTTTGAATACTGCGATGTGAAGATTCCGGGCGACGAGGCGCTGAAGGCCTGGACGGGAACACTTGAAAAGGTGTTTAAGACAGATTCCGGGATCCCAACGGTCGGCGGCGGTCTGGACATTGACGGGAATCCGGTGGATGGGCCGCGTGCGTACTTCTTTGCCGGCAAAAAGGATTCCGGCGGAAGGATGTCGGAAAAGGGTCTGTGGCAGCTGACAGAAGGAAAGATGTACATCTGTAAGCATAAGGTCGCGAAGCCGCGTGTGTTTATTCCGGTGTTTGCGGGTACAAACTGCGAATACGACAGCGCCAGGGCGTTCGAGCGTGCGGGCGCGGAGGCAGATGTGCATGTATTCCGCAATCTCAGTGCGCAGGATATCCGCGAATCCGTGGAAGAATTTGAAAAAGCGATTCGTCAGGCGCAGATTATTATGTTCCCGGGCGGTTTCTCGGCGGGCGATGAGCCGGATGGCTCTGCGAAGTTTTTCGCGACAGCCTTCCGGAACGCGAAGATCAAAGAGGCAGTGACGGCGCTTCTGGAAGAGCGGGATGGACTGGCGCTCGGCATTTGCAACGGGTTCCAGGCACTGATCAAGCTCGGCCTGGTGCCGAACGGTGCGATCACCGGGCAGACGGAGGATTCTCCGACCCTGACGTTTAACACGATTGGCCGTCATATCTCGAAGATGGCTTATACGAAGGTAGTCAGCAATAAGTCTCCGTGGCTTGCACAGGCAGAGCTCGGCGGCGTATACGCCAGCCCGGCTTCTCATGGAGAAGGACGCTTTGTCGCAAGTAAGGAATGGCTGCTGCGCCTCTTTGGCAATGGTCAGGTGGCGACACAATACTGTGACATCGATGGCAGGATTGATGTGAGCGATGAGATGTGGAATATCAACGGCTCTTATTTTGCGATCGAAGGCATCACCAGTCCGGATGGCAGAGTGTTGGGGAAGATGGCACACGCGGAGCGCCGCGGAGATTCTGTGGCGATCAACATTTACGGAGAGCAGGACCTGAGAATCTTTGAATCGGGCGTAGCGTACTACAGATAATGAAAAAGAAATTAAAAGCAGACAGCGTCGACGAATTATTTGAAATCGTGCAGGCAATCCAGAACGGAGAGGAGCCGGAGGCTTATTTAAAGCGTAAGGCGGAAGAAGAGCAGGAGGCGATAAGACAGCAGGAGGCGGCCCAAAGGGAAGCCTCCCTTGCTGCGCGCAAAGAAAAGGCTGCCGCACGGAAACACACGAAGCGATCAGGCGCACACCCGGAACCGGATAGGGAAGAGAAAACCCGGCTTTCTGCCTCCGAGTCACGGAGGAACGAGACAGAGGATGACGACGAGGCGTTTGAGCGTCTGCTTGCGGATGAGGCAGAGGGCGGGCTGCCGGATGCGTTTCGGCAGGCTTCGGAGAAGCTTGCCGGTGCGGGGCATACGCTGAAGGAAGGGGTACAGACACAGGTTCAGCGTGCAGGAGGATTTCTGCGTGCGCGGACGGAAGCGGTCAGCCGGCAGAAGAATTCCGGGCAGGAGAGCCCAATCCAACAGAAGAATTCCGGGCAGGAAAGTCCAATTCAAGAGAAGAATTCCGGGCAGGAGAACCCAATCCAGCGTAAAAATCAGCAATCTGCCGGGAGTGAGCAGGAGCAGGAAACACCCTCGGCCGCCAGAAAGCCCGAGCGCGAGCAACCAGCGGCCGATCAAAAACCCGAGCGCAAGCAGCCGGTGGCCGTCAGAAAGCCCGAGCGCGGGCAGCCGTCGGCCGCCAGAAAGCCCGGGCGCGAACAGCCGGCGGCTGACCAAAAGCCCGAACGTGAGCAGTCCTCGACAGACATAGCTCAGAGGCGTGAGCGTCTGACGGATACGGAGAAGAGTCCTGCGGGGCGCACGCGCAGGCGTTACGGTGCGAAAACGATTTCTGAGGAGGCTGAGACGGTCGGACAGCGCATTTTGCGCAGTCTGCATATGGAGTCTTCGGAGGAAACACCGGCGGAGACTGCGGAGGAAAACCGGAAAGAAATTTCAGCCTCTGTACCAGTGAAAAAAATTCCCGATTCAGAAAAATCCGCAGTGGAGGACAATGAACTGGGGTCTATTGACCTGGATACCGTGCAGAAGCTCGATCGGATCCTCGATGGAGTGGGAACGAAAAACCAGGCTCCCGCAGACAATCCTGTTTCTGCGGATACACAGAGCGCCGGCTCTGAGTCAGAAAATACAAAGCGGCACGGCAGGCTGAGCGAGCTGAAGGAGACTCCGGTGACACCGGACGTGAAATCGTATGTGCGCCGCATGCAGTCAAGGCTGGAAGAAAAAGGGTTCGGCAAAAAGCAGCTTCGGATGGCGGGCGCGGCGACGGTGATCGCGGTTGCCGTGCTGGTGCTGATCCTGTGTGTGATCGGACAGACGATGACCCTGCATAAAAAACAGGAAAATGTCACCGCGGATGCGGGACTTGTGATTACTGTGGAAAGCCAGCCGGAGGAATGGTGCTCTTCCGGTGAATTGAAACTGAAGGTGAAAGTAAAGAGCGGGACCATTTCTTCCATAGAGATCAACGGAGCCGCTTATGAAGCAGATGAGAAAGGCTTCGTAACCGCCCAGGTGCAGGAGTATCTGACAGAAGTAACCGTGGTGACAGAGGAAGAAACGCTGACCGCACAGATTGAACTTCCGATGCTCGATTCGTCCGCTCCGGTAGTTTCCGTGGAGAAATCGCAGGGAGAGATTACGGTGACAGCATCTGACGCCCGTTCCGGCGTTTCGTCCATCTGGTATGCCACCGTAGAGGAAGACGACTGGATTCAGCTCCCCCTCTATCAGCAGTATAGTGAGCCGATTCCCTATGAGGAGGGCAAGACGTATTATTTCTGTGCCACGGATCTGGCAGGAAATACAAGCAGTCCGATTGTGACAAGTATGGTAACAGCGGAATCCTTTTCCCTGAGCGAGACAGAACTGACCCTGTTTCCGGGTGAAACGGCTGCCTTAAGTACAGAAGTCAGCCCGGCGAATGCGTATGTAGCGGATGTGCGCTATGAAAGCTCAAATACAGATGTCGTTACAGTCAGCGCTTCAGGACTTGTAACGGCTGTGGCAGAGGGTGGCGCTCTGATTAAAGTAACTGCGGACGGCCTGGGGACAGTGACCTGCTCGGTGACAGTGGCATCGGAGCAGACGGTCAGCATCAGCGTGATCGGCGACTGCACGCTTGGCACTTATGTGGGTGCCAATACGTCGACCAGCTTTGACGCCTATTATGCCATGTATGGAGCCACCTATTTTTTTGAAAATGTCCGGGATATTCTGGAAAACGATGACATTACCTTTGCCAATCTGGAGGGGACACTGACCAATGAGACGACGCCCGAGGATAAGACCTATGCCTTCAAGGGAGATCCCTCTTATACAGAGATCCTTCAGGACGGTTCGATTGAAGTCGTCACACTGGCGAACAACCACAGCAGCGATTACGGCGCTCAGAGTCTGACGGACACCAAAGAGAATCTGACCGCAGCCGGGATCGACTATTGCATAGGTAATACCATCGCTTACGAGGAGGTATCCGGCGTTAAGGTTGCGTTTATCGGTATCTATGAGCTGGCATCCGGCATGGGCTGTGAAAGCCAGATGCGGGAAACAATCGCCGAAGCGCAGACGGAAGGCGCACAATTGATTATTGTTGCCTTCCACTGGGGGACGGAAAAAGAAACTGCGGCGGATGAGACGCAGCAGACGCTGGCGCATGTGGCAATCGACTGCGGAGCCGATCTGGTGGTCGGGCATCATCCGCATGTTCTGCAGGGAATTGAGAAATACAATGGAAAATACATTGTTTACAGCCTGGGCAATTTCTGCTTTGGCGGCAACACCAATCCTTCTGACAAGGCGACCATGATTTTCCGCCAGACCTTTACGGTCAGCCAGGAGGGGGCTGCCGATGATGACAAGATTGAGATTATTCCCTGCACTCTTTCCTCACAGACCAGCTATAACGACTACCGCCCGACGCCGGCTTCCGGCACCACGGCGACCGAGATTATGGAGCGAATCAACGAATACAGCGCTGCGTTTGGAGATATTACCTATACGGCTTCGACCGGTTTATAGGCTGTAACGATTCAAAACACCAGGCTGCAGGTCTGCGATGCGTCAGTTCCTGCAGGCAGAGCGGGCTGAAAATGTGTCTTTTTTTAAAGAAATACGCAGCAAAAAGGCATCTGCCACTATATTTCTCTGAAATGACACGAAATGTTACAAAACACAAAAATACTTTGAAAATAGTATATAAAAGTGCTACCATTCCTTTCACGGGGAGCCGGCAGGCAGCGGACCGTCCGTCTGTTGTCAGTAAACATGGACTCTCCCCGGGAGGAGGAAAGGGGTATGTCATATCTACCGACAGAGAGAAAAATATTTTATTATGAAATGGAAGGAAGCCGCTATCTCTTCGCGGACGAGAGGATCAAAATGCATCTTCTCGAACGAATCAGCGAATTGCGCCAGAGAGATGGATGGCTTCTTTTCGCGTTCTGTATCATCGACGACCGCGCCTGTTTTGTAATAGAAGCGGCCAGAATCGCCAGTGTGATCCGGGCACTCCAAAGCGTGGTTCGAAAACAGCTCCAGCAGCCGGAAGCCGCAAAAGCATCTCAGAAAACCAGAGTAGAGCTTTCCGGTCGGATGAGGCAGCTGAATACGCTTCCGGAAATCGCGGATTGCTGCAGGGAGGTTCACCAGATTCCTCTGCGGAGAGGTTACGTATGCAGACTGGAAGATTACTGGTGGAGCAGCTATCCATCCTATATGGGATTTCATCAGTGGGATGTGGTAGACCGCAGGCTGCTGACCATGTATTTTTCAGTCAATCCAGGTATCGCGCGCAAAAAGCTGAAGCAGTTTCATGCGGTGGAATCCGGATTTCACACCACAGAACCAGATGCGTTTGACCGCGTGGATCCTGAGAATGCATAGTTATCTGTTAAAATGCGCAGGGCTGCGAGAGGTATTTTCCGGCTGTCGCCGGACGCAGCTCGCGCGGGCGAGCAGGACTCGGCAAGCCTTCTCCTGCTCGATCTTCCACTGCGTTTTCACCCCTGATCAGTAACTAAAACGCATCAAAAACAGAAATGTGATGCAGAACAGACAAATTTTTGAAAAAATCCTTAAGAAAATCGAAACTCCAATGACAAAGCGGAAAAAAAGTGCTAAGATATGGGCCATTGCAGGAAGGGAGATGCTTTTATTTATGAAGGTTCAGAAAATCAAAGCCTGGTTTCGCAGGAATCCGCTTATGATTTCCGTGTGTTACCTTGTATTTTACCTGCTCGCTTTTCAATGGCTGGAGAAGAATGTCGTACCGAAATACATCATACACTGTAAGCTGGATGAGGTGATTCCATTTTGCGAGGTGTTTATCATCCCTTACATTTTCTGGTTTCCGTACATAATCGGCAGCTTTCTCTGGTTCTGCAGACGCGGATGGGAGGATTATAAAAAACTTTGCCAGATGGTTTTTTCCGGATTGACGATTTGCCTGATCATTTATTATGTTTTTCCAACCGGGTTAAACCTGCGGCTGGCTTCATCCCCACATGAGACGGGCGCTTTGTACAATCTGGTGGTCCTGTTGCGGGCGATCGACACGCCGACGAATGTATGCCCATCCATTCATGTGATGAACACCGTGATGGTCTTCCAGGCCGTCTGCAGTCTTGATCACCTGAAGCACAGGAGGCTTACGATCGCGATTCATTTCGTGATCATGGTGCTGATCTGTCTGTCTACGGTTCTGCTGGACCAGCACTCCGTCATCGATGTCGTGTGCGGTGCGATGATGAGCTTCGTGCTCCACGGCCTGGTGTACAGAGTAGAGTGGAGGACGGATCTTTCCCGTCAAAAAGCGGGCATGCCGAAGCGCGGGTCGGGAATACACGGCATTTCCTGAAAAAAGTGCTTGACATTTTTGCGTATCGATATTATAATAGCGGAGTGAGTCAGCCAATGGCTCACTTCATATGGGGTCTTAGCTCAGCTGGGAGAGCATCTGCCTTACAAGCAGAGGGTCATAGGTTCGAGCCCTATAGGCCCATAGATTCAAAAAAGTTCGCTGCTTCCGAAGCAGAGGAACCTTATATGGCGGAGTAGCTCAGCTGGCTAGAGCACACGGTTCATACCCGTGGTGTCGAGAGTTCAAGTCTCCCCTCCGCTATTCAATTATCCCGGAAAGCCTTGATTTTAGCGGCTTTTCGGGATTTTGATTTTACAGTAATTTGTAAGGGAATCAAACTAAAAACGGGAACAAATACAGAAGATAAGACAGTTAATGAAGGCACGGTCTATTACGATATCCGATTTTATGCGACTGCACCAAATTCGGGAGAAGGAATTCGGCTGATTTTGAACGTTGAAGCACAGAATGACTTCTATCCGGGGTATTCACTGGTTACGAGGGCTATCTATTACTGCAGCAGAATGATCTCGTCCCAATACGGAACCGAGTTTACAGACTCACATTATGAGAAGATCAAGAAGGTTTACAGTATCTGGATTTGCATGAATCCACCAGAGAAACGCCGAAACAGTATCACCAGTTATAAGATAGAGGAAAAGAATCTGATTGGTGATGTAGAAGAAGCTGTGGAACATTACGATCTGATGACGGCAGTCATGATTTGTCTTGGCAACTCAGATGGGGAGAACTATAGCGGTGTGCTAAAACTTCTTGATGTTCTGTTTTCAGAAGAACTGAACCAGGAAGAAAAACGAACAGTCCTGCAGGATGATTTTGATATTCCGATGACATTGTCAATAGAAAGGAGGCTTTCATCAATGTGTAACTTAAGCGAAGGCGTATGGCAAAGAGGAATGGAAAAAGGAATAGAAGAAGGAATGGAAAAGGGAATAGAAAAAGGAATAGAAAAAGGAATAGAAAAAGGAATAGAAGAAGGAACTGAGAAGACTCTGTTGGAAAATATCCGTAGCCTTATGGTGACAATGAAGTGGACTGCAGAGCAGTCTATGGCAGCGTTGCGAGTGCCTGAATCTAAAAGAACAGAGTATGCTGCGAAGCTTTGAAAATTTGTGTGCATAAAAAGAGGAAGCGCGTGACACCATCCTGCGCTTCCTCCTTCCTGTTTTGTTTCCTTTTTACAATGTCACAGTTTACCAGACCATCGCCCGGCCACCCTGCATCACATGAATCACTCTTGATTAGATGTGGATAGCAGTGATTAGAGCTGAATCAAATCTAATCAGATGTTTTTTGGGAAAATCCAGTGTTTAAGCCTGTTTGTGGACTTTGGAAGGGAGTTCAAGTACTCCCCCCGCTATTCAATTATCCCGGAAAGCCTTATTTATAGCGGTTTTCCGGGATTTTGATTTGGACAGCGCATCTGGTTGCTTCCGGAGCAGGCGTAAAATTTCCTGTCAGTCCCTCAGATTTTTTGATGTTAACCTTTCAATTTGCCTTGAGTCTTTCTTCTCCATAACCTTTTTAACTTTATCGACGATTGTAAGGATTAGCGTACAAATCAAATATATAATAAATACATCCAAAGGGAATGACCCTATGTTAAAATGTATTGCATTGTTATGTTGTGTATAAATGGTGTAAAATTTACACGGAAATCCCAGCAATAAGGCACCGGATTCCACTTCTTGTGTGAGCGAAATATACGGAAGAAAGAGTGCTATACATAAACAAAGAATCAGTCTTTGATTATTCAAAAGTTTTTTCATTTACAACCACCGCCTTTCATTCAAACCATCGATAATGTACCGTTTTATATCATTTCCATTAGAATCATCCCTTTCATGAACAATCCATCCCATGGACGCTTTCTGTATTCAACCAAAATATAACAGAGATTTTCTAAAAATCAATGTTATTTTGCACATTTTTTGATATTTGCAACTAACCCAGCAAACATTGAGAAAAGGACGTAAAGTCTGACAGTTTAGCAGAAGACGAACTGCTAATTGCTACTTATCCTCTTAACGCGAAGCTTTTCATGTAAGCGGCTAAAGAGAAGACCGGAAATCTGAAGGAAAAATATTTGTAGAATATCCACGCCTGTTGTGCTATGATAACTGTTGATAACAGCAGTGATGAGACGAACGAAATGGACGATGAGAACACACTTTGGCGGGTGCCGCTTGCCGGATATCGTAATCATTTGAATCAGCATGACGTGATATATATTAATTTTGCAGAGCCAGCAAACGAGAGTACCAGTTATGAAACTTTCATCTCTTCTGTTAAGGAGATTCTGCAGGGGGATTTAAGAGAGGCATTTCCTGATGTAAGATTTCGAAAATCCGGGACAATAACCCAGGAGATGTTGCATTGATGGTCGCAGGGGAAGCTGTCCTGGCAGATGTGGAAGAATTCGCGGCTACGGCGATGCACTTGAGTACGAGAGACGAAATATTCTCCGCGATGGTAGTTTATGGCTTCCTGAATTACGAGGATGGAAAAGTTCATATACCGAATAAGGAATTGATGGATGAATTTGCAAAGACCATCCGTCGGGAGAAAAAACTTGGATATATCTATGATCTTGCAAATGCATCCGGACGTATGCTCCTGGCAACATTAAACGGTGATACGAAAACGATGGAAGAAATTCTGCAATTTGCGCATGATTTGTCCTTAGCCTCGCAAGGGACTGAGGACGCAGGCCGCGCTATCGCGCAAGGCGCGATTTTGCATAGCGCGGCTTCCCGGGAAACGCCACTGTTAGATTACAATAATGAGACAGAGTTAACGGCAATTGTAAATCTCGTGTATCTGGCCGCCCGTGACTCCTGCTATGTGGAGCGTGAAAATAAGGCTGGCGAAGGCTATGTCGATTTTATTTTTTATCCGGGCAAAGTGGAGTTCCTTTGAATGAGGGAAATGATATTTCGATGATTTTACAACAGGAGGATTTTCAAATGAAGCTTTCCCTGAAGGAAAAAGTATCCTACGGCCTCGGTGCTGTGGGGAAGGATATGGTGTACATGCTCTCAGCAAGCTATGTCCTCTATTATTATCAGGATATCTGTGGCGTGAACGCGCTCGCGATGGGTGTGATCCTGATGATTGCGCGTGTGTTTGACGCGTTTAATGACCCGATCATGGGTGTGGTCGTGGCAAAGACGAAGACCCGGTTCGGGAAATTCCGTCCCTGGCTTTTGATTGGCACAATCCTGAATGCAATTATTTTGTTTTTGATGTTCTCGGCTCCGCCCGCTCTTGACGGTTCGGGGCTTGTGGTATACGCCGCGGTCACTTATATCCTCTGGGGCATGACCTACACGATCATGGATATTCCCTACTGGTCCATGATCCCGGCTTTCACAGAAGGCGGAAAAGAGCGTGAAAATCTGACCACGCTGGCCAGAAGCGCGGCAGGCGTCGGTTCCGCGCTGGTTACGATCCTTACGATGATGTGTGTCATGGCGCTGGGCGGCGGCGATGAGCGTGCCGGTTTTAAATGGTTTGCTCTGATTGTTGCGGTTCTGTTCGTCCTTTTCATTGGATGCACCTGTTTGAACATCAAAGAGAAATCGACGGTTGACATGGAATCTCCGTCTGTCGGACAGATGTTTCAGGCGCTGATCCGAAACGACCAGGCGATGGCGGTTGTGATCACGATCGTACTGATTAACTGCTCTGTCTATATTACATCAAACCTCGTGATCTATTTTTTTAAATATGATTTCGGCGGCGATTCCTGGTACAGTTCCTACACGCTGTTTAATACCTTCGGTGGGGCGACGCAGATTCTGGCGATGATGCTGTTCTTCCCGCTGCTGCGGAAGCTTTTTAGTGCCATCCGTATTTTTTATATCAGCTTCTGTATGGCGGTGGCCGGATATGTGGTCCTGCTTGTGCTCGCGTTTACGAATATGTCGAATGTGTTCCTGCTGTTCATCCCCGGATTCCTGATCTTCGCGGCGAACGGCATGCTGACCGTACTTACCACAATTTTTCTTGCCAATACAGTGGACTATGGTGAGATCAAAAATAATCGCCGCGATGAAAGTGTCATTTTTTCCATGCAGACATTCGTCGTCAAGCTTGCTTCCGGCGTGGCTGCACTGGTCGCCTCGGTATGTCTCGCTGTTTGCAATCTGAGCTCGGATACGGACGCGGCTTCCTCTACCGCGGCTGCGGCTTCCTCCGTGGCGGGACTGCGCATGACCATGACGCTGTTCCCGATCGCCGGACTTCTCCTGGCCGTGTGGCTGTTTCATAAAAAATATCTGCTGACCGATGAAAAGGTCGAAGAGCTTGCGGCAGAAATCCGGATGCGGCGGGAAGCAGACAACAAATGATCCTGTTCATGTCTGTGCAGGCGCCTCTGCCTGGCGTGCTGCTTTGCGGCAATAAAGGAGAAAGAGAAAATGGACTATACAGAAAAAGCATTGCGGTTAAACCGGATTAATCCGGCTGACTATGAAATGAGTAACTTTGCCACTTTGACGGGGACGTTCCTGCTGACCTGGTTGATCAGTCTCCCTGTGGAAGAGGCGCAGGATGCCCTGGCACACCTTGTACAGTCACAGCCAACGCCGGATAAGGAAACCGGTATTATCCCGAGAGCGGGCATGTCCGTAAGGCCGGATTACTTTGCTGAGGTTTATGGGAAGGCCGTGGAGTCCTCTGTCAGCTTTCTGCGTGGCATATCCATCGATGTTGTCAGCGGGACGCAGGAAGAACTGGGGGAAATGCGGGAAATGGCGCAGTTTATGGCCGGAGAAAAAAGCCGGCTCAGGGCAGTCCTGTGCGTACCGGAACTGTATGATTTCCTGTATGATTGTTACCTGGCAGTAAACGAATAAGGGAATACCCGTAGGAAAAACGGGTTCCCGTGACAATCCTTTTCTATGCATTCATGAACAGGGGGCAGCCCATTGCCGGGCTGCCCCGTCTTTTACCGCTTCGGTCTTTTGTTTCTGAAAAAGCAGACGCGGAATCCTTATAATCTTCCTTGCAATGAAAAATATTGCGTAATAAAAAATCTGCCCTACCGATATCCCTTAGTAAATCACTTTGGGAGTACTTGTAAAGGGCAGAAAAATACTGAATCATCCACCAACACGCAAGAATTCTACATCACAATGCTTTATCTGTCAAGATATGTTCCGGAAATTGCCTTATTTTTACTAAGTCATTGCAAATTACCTCTTTAATTATGTACACACCTGTTGAAAGAACTTTTTATGCCAGTGGTCAGATTCGTGGTCAGAATCCGGCCGCTTTTTTTTGCCCAAAATGCCTGATTTCGAAGGAATCTCCGGCATCACCAGTGGTCAGCTCCGGAAACGGGTCAGTGGTCAGATTCGTGGTCAGACATTCTGGCTGCAAAGCCGGAAATCCAGTAAATCCGGGAGCTTCAGGAAAAAAATCTTTAAGTGATTTACTAAAGGATACTTTAAGCTTATAAATTCCGGACTTTGGCACCATGTCGCGTCGTCGCTGCTGCCGATGAAGGATATCATAGCAAAACCTGAGGCTGCGCGGAAAGAGGGCGGCATGGCGAAGCTATGTGTTTTGGACGGAATGATTTGCAAAAAAATCGCACGAGGAGGTGAGGGTGCTGAAGATAGAACTGTTTGAACATAACCAGTCCGCGTATGAGGCGGCAGTGGATATGATGAAACAGAGAGGGAAAGCGGCGGTGATCCACCCGACGGGAACCGGCAAGTCTTTCATCGGCTTCCGGCTCTGCGCGGACCATCCGGAGGAGCGCATCCTCTGGCTCTCCCCCTCTGACTATATATTTAAAACCCAGCTGGAAAACCTGAAAGCAGCGACTGGCGGTGAGGTTCCTTCCAATATTATTTTCTGCACGTACGCAAAACTGATGTGGATGAGTGATGCTCAGATGGAGGAAATCGTCCCTTCCTATATTATTCTGGATGAATTCCATCGCTGCGGTGCGGAAGTCTGGGGGCAGGGCGTGCAGAAGCTGCTCGCCGCTTTTCCGGATACGCCGATCCTGGGCCTGTCCGCGACGAACATCCGCTACCTGGACAACCAGAGGGATATGGCGGAAGAACTTTTTGACGGGAATATTGCGTCGGAAATGACCCTTGGCGAAGCGATCGTCCGGGGAATTTTGAATTCCCCGAAATATGTGCTTTCCGTTTATTCCTGCCAGCAGAAAGCAAAAATGTCCCCTCACTCACGCCCGGCAGCAGATCAAGCCGCTCATGCAGAAGACACTTCGTACTGGAACGGCACTCTGGAAAAATATGAAAAACGGGTCAAGGCAGCCAAAAACAAAGCGGTGCGGGATACCTGCGAGCGGTACCTGGAGGACCTGAAACGTGCCCTGGAAATGTCAGAAGGGCTGGATGAGATTTTTGACAAGCATATGACGGACCGGACAGGGAAATACATCGTGTTCTGTTCGAACAAGGAGCATATGGATGAGATGATGGGACACTTGGAATGGTTCGAAAAGGTGGATCAGCATCCACATGTCTACTCCCTCTACTCGAGTGACCCGGGTGCAGACCAGGCGTTCGATGACTTCCGCGCAGACAATGATACATCCCATCTGCGCCTTCTGTACTGCATTGATGCACTGAACGAAGGAATTCACGTCGAGGGCATCAGCGGGGTGATCCTGTTGCGGCCGACGGTATCCCCGATTATTTATAAGCAGCAGATCGGCCGGGCGCTTTCTGCAAATAAAAGCAATGACGCCATTGTGTTCGATATCGTGCAGAACTTAAACTGCCTGGAGAGCATCGGCCTGGTGGAAGGCGAAATGCAGCTCGTTACGTCTTATTACCGTTCCCTCGGCGAGGACAGCCGCATCGTCAACGAGCATTTCCGCATCATCGATGAGGTGAAGAACTGCCGGGAAATTTTCAATAAGCTGAATGATACCCTGTCTGCTTCCTGGGACCTGATGTTCGGTCTGGCAAAGGCGTATTACGAGGAACATGGGAACCTGGAGATGTCCTCCAGCTATGCGACTGAAGACAGCTACCCGCTTGGCCTCTGGGTGGCCACACAGAGGGGCGCCAGGAACGGTGCGACACACGGGCACCTTACGGAAGAGCGGATCCGGAAGCTGGATTCCATCGGCATGGTATGGGAGTCCTTCCAGGATCGGCTCTGGGAAAAGAACTACGCAGCCGCAAAGGCCTATTCTGAGGCACATGGGAACCTAGATGTCAGATGGAATTATGTGACAGAAGAAGGGATTCCTCTTGGCGAGTGGCTGTCCAGCATCCGTACCTTTGAAAAGGCAGGCGCGAGGCAGAAGTACCTCACAAAGGAACGGAAAAAAATGCTGGATGACATCGGCATGATCTGGGGCAAGACGGATTATTTCTGGGAACGGAATTACGAAGCAGCCGCAGATTATTACCGGGAGCATGGGAACCTCGATGTCCCGGCCACCTATGTAAATGCAGGCGGGATAAAATTGGGAAACTGGCTTTACCGGCTCCGGAAAGAGCAGAAAAAAAGCAAAACAAATCCGGAGACGAAACCGACGCTGACGAATGACCAGATCCGCCGACTGGACGAGATCGGTATGGTCTGGACAAAGGTCAACGAATCGAAATGGGACAAGGGTTATCAGGCTGCAAAGGAATATGTCTCTGTCCACGGCGATCTGCTCGTCCCGGCAAGATATGTCACGGAGGATGGCTTTTCCCTGGGCAACTGGATCTGCAACCAGAGACAGGCCCATCAGTCTGGGAAACTCTCCCGTCCGCGGACGGAAAAACTGGATGCCATCGGCATGGTGTGGCAGGCGGATTCCTGGGAAAGTCGGCTGGAACTGGTAAAAAAGTGGTACCGCGAAAACGGCACGCTGGCTATTCCCCAGAACACCGTAGTGGATGGCGTCTGGATCGGCAAATGGCTCATCACCCAGAAAAAAGCACTGGAAGAGGGAAAGCTGAGCCAGAAGCAGGCAGAGCAGTTATCCGAGCTTCCGCTGGATGGTATGGCATCCGCGTCGGCCCACTGGAACGAAATGTACCGCGATGCGAAAGAGTACTCTGTGAATCGGGGTAGCATCGCCAAAGTCCCGCGGGGATACCGGGGCAGGAGCGGCGGGAACCTGAATGTCTGGGTCTTAAACCAGCGCAGGACAAGACGCGCGGGGAAGCTGAGCGAAGAGAAAATCCGGCTTTTGGATGAGATCGGGTTCGTCTGGGAACCACGGGAAGCGCACATAACGGAAACTTTAAAATAGGTGCACCATCTTACGGATGGGGTAAGAAAAGGACAAAGGGAATGGACGGCAAGCTAATTGTCATTGAGGGACTGGATGGAAGCGGGAAAGCGACCCAGGCTGCCTTAATACGTCAGGATTTGGAAAGGGAAGGGCTATTAGTTGAGCAGATATCTTTCCCCGATTACGGAAGTGATTCATCAGCGCTTGTAAAAATGTACTTAAGAGGTGAATTTGGAAGCCATGCAGACGATGTGAATGCCTATGCGGCTTCCAGTTTTTATGCCGTGGACCGGTATGCAAGTTATAAGAAGGGGTGGAAGAAAACTCTGGATGCGGGTGGAATCGTGATAGCCGACCGTTACACCACATCAAACACAATTTATCAGTGTTCTAAGCTGCCAGCAGAACGATGGGACAAATTTTTGGACTGGTTATTTCATTATGAATATGAGCTGCTGGGGATACCCAAAGCAGATTTGACTGTTTACCTGCATGTGGAACCGGAGGTAAGCCAGGAGTTAATGAACCGTCGCTACGATGGCGATGAAGCAAAAAAAGATATTCATGAGAAGGACATGGAATATATCGAAAGATCGCAGAAAGCAGCGCGTTACTGCGCGAAAAAACTTGGATGGAATGTGATCGAATGCTGCAATGGGAAAGAAATGCGCAGCATCGGGGAAATACATGAGGATATTATGGCAATCGCCAGAAAATGCCTGGATGATTGCTCTGATATAAATAACGATTTCTGTTTCTGCTGATTATTCTGCGGGGCAAATCATACAAGGGAGGAACATAAGAGGAATGAGTACGTTTGTAACCCAGTCTTCAATGGCGCCGATCGAGGAGTATATTGAAGAAATACGGCCTATTTTTGAGTCAAAACGGATGACAAATATGGGACCGGTGTATAAGAAGCTGCAGCATCAGCTGATTGACTATCTGCAGGTTCCTGAAATAAGCCTTTTTGTCAATGCTTACCTCGCTATAAGAGTTGGATTAACCGGACGTAAAGCAGCGCTGAAACCACATACCGGATAACCCGAAAATCAGCTTGCGATAGAAGCTTGTTCAAACAGTGATAAGTTATATTGAACCGCGAAAACGCTGAAAAAGCGGTTTTTAGTGTTTACGATATAAATCTGTTCAAATGAGGATGAGTTATAGGCACAACCCTGGAAGGGCAGATATAGGCGAAAAATGAAAGTTTCCTGTTATGCGCCAATATTGTTTTCCCAATTTAGCG
>JAJQGP010000095.1 GCA_021200475.1 Lachnospiraceae bacterium | reverse complement strand
CTCGAAAAGCTCTCATAGTATTCTTCCAAAAACAGTTCCGCCATTTTGAATAATCTCAACATAATCCTTTCCTCCTTACTCATCCCGGGTGCTGCCGGCCGCCGGTTTTTCTCTGGTTTCTGGCTGTCAGCTGCATGTTGTTTTCTGATGGCATTATCATAGCGCATTGACAGATTTCTGTAAAATACATATAATGAAGGCATGACGATACCCGGAAGGTATCGACTAAATGGAGGATTCCAAATGGAACTGAGACATATCCGCTATTTTCTGGCTGTGGCCGACGAAATGAATTTTACACGGGCAGCGGAAAAGCTCTGTATTGCACAGCCGCCGCTGAGCCGACAGATCAAAGAACTGGAAGAGGAGCTGGGGGTATCGCTTTTCATTCGCAAACCCCATGCACTGCAGCTGACAGAAGAGGGACAGGTTTTTCGCCAGTATGCGATGCGGGTTCTCGATCTGGTCAGCAAATCCGCCGAGGACGTCAGGGAAATCCACAGCGGTCTGCACGGCACGATCTATCTGGCTTCCGTAGAAGGCCACGCCCCCACGCTTTTCTCGCAGTGGATCGCGGGATTCCAGGCGAAGCATCCGCACGTGATCTATAACCTCTGGAATGGTAATTCCGACGACGTCATCCACCGGCTGATGAAAGGTCTGTGCGAGCTGGCTCTGATCATGGAGCCCCACAACGCAGAAGGCGTACACGCACTTCCCGTCTACTCCGAGCCCTGGATCGCCATGATCCCCTCCAGTTGTCCCCTGGCACAGGAGCCCGGAGACACCGTAGATTTTCAGCGCGTGACCCAGTACGATCTGATCATTCCCTCCAGAGAATCCCGGCTGCAGGAGATCAGCGGCTGGTCAAACGCTCCGGAGCAGCCCCTGCACATCCGCTGCCGGATCGCACATATGCTGAACGCCTACGAACTCACGCGGCAAAACGTCGGTATCACCCTCTACCCGGCTTCAGCCAACATCGGCACTGATTCCTCTGTATGCATCAAAAAGCTGGTCAATCCTCAGGTCATGGCCTCCTACGTGCTGATCTGGGATAAAAACCGCCCACTTTCGCACGCGGCCGCGGAGTTTCTGAAGCATGTGCAGGCGGTAGTGCGCGAGGGCGAAAACCAGTGCCAGATTGCTGCGGATAATCAATCAGAAAATGGAAACAATACGGTAGGATAAAAAACACGAACGGAGAGCAGATTATTATGAGCGAAACATTGAATCAATTCAAAGACTACCTGAAAACCATGCGCCGCTACGACCACGTACTCACCCTCCTTTACTGGGACCTTTCTACACAGGCTCCGGAGAAAGGGGTCGAAACGCGCATGGACGCTATCAATTATTTTTCAACCGGGGAATTCCGTCTTTCTACCGCGGACGAGTACGGCCAGATGCTGAAAAGCCTTTCCGAGCCAGAGCAGTTTGACACGCTGGAGGAAGCCATGCAAATCACGGTAAAGCGCTATCTGCGCGATTACGAGCGTTTCAGACGCATCCCGCAGGATTTTTACTCCTCGTACACAGAAGCCAAAACACGCTCGGAGCGCGCCTGGGAGAAGGCAAAGCGCAGCAACGATTTTTCCGAATTTGCCCCGCATCTGGAAAAGGTCATTTCCATGACAAAAGAATACGTCCACTACATGGAACCGGACCAGGATCCCTATGAAGTGCTGCTGGACCTTTACGAAGAAGGAATCGACAGTGCAACCATCGACCGCGTCTTTGACGAGCTGAAGGAAGGACTGCTGCCCCTGCTGAAAAAAATAGAGAACAGTCCGCGTCCGGACCTCTCCGCGCTGGAGGGAACCTACGATATCAACGCTCAGAAAGAGGTGCAGAACATGCTGCTGGACTACATCGGCTTTGACGCCGACGCCGGAGCGACCGCCGAGAGCGAGCACCCTTTCACCACCGACCTGTGCATCGGCGACGTCCGTGTAACCAACCATTACAAAGAAGACGACCCGCTCTCCGCGATGTTCAGCGCCATCCACGAAGGCGGTCACGCCATCTTCGGCCAGAGCATCGACCCGGCCTATGAAGGAACCGCCCTCGAACAGGTAAATATGATGGGACTCCACGAGAGCCAGTCCCGTTTCTTCGAAAACATCCTGGGACGGCGCATCAGCTTCTGGGAACCCATCTATGAGAAGCTCGGCGAGCTGCTGCCGCAGTTCCGGCAGATTCCGCTGGAAATCTTCGATCGCGCCATCAACGACGTACATCCCAGCCTGATCCGCACCGAAGCCGACGAAGTAACCTACTGCCTGCACATCATCCTGCGCTACGAAATCGAAAAAGCCATCTTCCGCGACAACGTCCCGGTCGACGACCTGCCGCAGCTCTGGAATGACAAAATGGAAGAACTGCTCGGCATCCGCCCGGAGAACGATGCCGAAGGCATCCTGCAGGATATGCACTGGTCTGACGGCTCCTTTGGTTACTTCCCTTCCTACCTGCTCGGCTCCATGTATGACGGGATGTTCCTGGAAGCCCTGGAAAAAGAAAAAGGCAGCGTCGACGCCATCCTCCGGGAAGGCCGCATTCATGAAATCACCGCCTGGCTGAATGAAAACATCCACCGCCACGGCAGCCGCTACACCTCCGCGGAGGTATTAGAGCGCGTCTGCGGACAAGCCTTAAGTGCCCAGCCGCTGCTTCGCTACTTCAACGAAAAATACGCCCGGCTGTATGGGTTCGAAGCATAAAATAGAATCCCGCTTGCGGGATTCTCGCGCTGCCGCGCGTCTGCGTAAGCAGACAGTTTCCTCTGGCGCGGCATGTGCTCTACGCTCCGCTTCGGTCGGCGCTAAACAAACGTCCACTGGACGTTCAGCGCCCCCGGAATTCTCAATCGTGCTGTGTATTCATAAACCGCAATGGCATTATATTATTTTGTTTTTGCATAAATTTAAAATTTTTCAAAAAAATGCTTGCAATTTTAAGGCTTCCGGGTTATAATACCTGACTTCAGGATTCTACATTAAAAAATGGCGTTAACTTAGTGGAAA
>JAJQGP010000159.1 GCA_021200475.1 Lachnospiraceae bacterium | reverse complement strand
ATAATTTTCTAATGAATTTTCAATGACAAATGTTTTTCGATATGTTACAATCGTATTAAATTTATGATGGATTTTTTAATGTTACATAATGGAGTATTTGTGCGCATATCTGCCTTTACGAAACAGGAAATATACGATATAATTCCTGCAGGGTCGGCAGATTTCAATATCGTCGAAATGAGAAGACCCGGCTCTCAAAGCAGGGACATCCCACTGCGGCAGAGAGGAATTGCTTATGGAAATAGAGTTTCTCAGGGAATTTATCGTTTTAAGTGAAACCTGCAGTTTTCAGGAAGCGAGCGACCGGCTGTATATCACTAATTCCACGCTCTCCAAGCATATCCAGAAAATGGAAGCGGAGCTTGGACATCCTCTGTTCGAGCGCTCCACGCGCAGAGTCACCCTGACAGAGATGGGACGCATTCTCCAGGAAAACGCCAGCGAGATCCTCACACGATATGATGAGGCACTGATTCAGATGAATAAAGAAGCAGCAAAAGCTACCAATACCTTATCGGTCGCCTTTACCAATACAACCTCCCGCTACGGAGTCCTTGATACCATCCTCTCTTTCAAACAGGAATATCCGGATATCAATCTTCAGATCGCCGAGCTGCAGGGACCGCCCCAGAAATCCACGTTTCTGGACCGACAGGCAGAATTTATTTTCGCGAGCGACAAAGGCTGTGTCACAAAAGATATTACGCATCAGACTTTTGCCAAAGAGGAAGTTGTCCTGGTCACATCCGTGGAAAATCCCCTCGCAAAGAAGTCCATCCTCAGTCTCTCAGAGATTGCCAGCGAACAGCTGTTGCTTCCGGATCGGGCCTTTTTGCAGGATCTCTTATTTGAAGCATGTACAAATGCCGGATTCACACCAAAAGTACGGATGTATACCAATAACGCGCAGACCGCTTTTTTGCTGGCCGCGAATAACTACGCCAGCGCGATTTTCCCCCGTGCCTGTCTGGGAGAATACACAGGCGAGAAAGAGATTCGCGCAGTCGCGTTTTCCCCTGCGATCACCTTTGAAGTCTATATGCTGTACATGGCAAATAAACCCTTTTCCTCGGCGGGAGAACTGTTTTTTGACTATGTTACAGCCCACGGCCTGATCAGCCGGTAACGTACAGTCACTATATCCTCCGGAGGTTTTCTATGAAAACGCTTTATTTACATATCGGTACCCCGAAGACGGGCACCTCGTCCATTCAGGCATTTCTGAGAAAAAACCAGAAGCTTCTTTCCAGCCACGGCTACAGCTTCCCGCTTATGCCATTTACCTACCCCGGTGTGCCCATCCAGCGCAACGGGCATTTTCTGATGGTGATAAGCTCCTGCCTGGAGAATACCTCTTCCGAGGTTCCCGCTCCGCCACAGACAAACGCGCTCTGGAAAGAGCACTATGCGGAAGGGCTTACCACTCTTCATCATGCGTTTGAGTCCTGTGACAATGTCATCCTCTCAGAAGAGCGTCTCTGGAACGCCATCTATTATGACCCTATGAGTTTTCTGGAGTTTCTGCCGAAAGATGCGGCAGAGCATCATTATTGTATTAAAATTGTCGTCTATCTGCGCCGGCAGGATCTCTTTCTGACCTCCCTCTGGAACCAGAGGGTCAAAGCCACCAAGTCCGGAGAGACCCTTCCGGAATACCTGGATAACCTGGCCGTGCGGAAGCCGCTGTACGCGGACTATGAAAAAACGCTCCAGACGCTTTCGGATACCTTCGGCATGGAGAATATTATCGTCCGCCGTTTTGAGCCCGCCTCCTGGGTCGACCATTCGATCACAAAGGATTTTCTGGACGCCATCGGCATGGATTACAGCCTTCCATTCCAGCCACCGAAACATACGGTCAATCCCAGCCTGAACGGAAATGCCCTGGAAATACAACGGCTCATCAACTGCTCCGAGCTTTTATCCAACACTGAGAAGCTCAGCCTGTCCACTTATATGAAGGCGATTCCCGAAAGCACACAGACCGACCGTGCCTTCCAGCACTTATCTGTGGAAGAGAGCGCCGCTCTCCTTGCACACTTCCGGGACGGGAACAATCGTGTTGCCGAGACCTATCTGCATGACGGACAGCCGCTTTTTTCTGATGAGATCAAAGAAACTCCCATGTGGCAGCAGGAAAATGAGGAAATGCTGGCCGACACCATGCGCGTTTTCCTTACTGTGACGCACGATCTCTATGCCAGAAACCAGGAACTGACCAAAGAAATCAAAAAGCTGAATGCGTTCCGGGAAAAAGTAAAGCATCCTGCCCGCACGGTAAAAAATAAAATTTTCAAAAATAAGTAAACAGCTGCATATTCCGTCTCATTCTGGCAATCCTTATATTCAAACAGAGCATCTGGCAAACGCCTGTACCGGCTCTGCGGAATAAAAGGATGAGGTGAATGAAATGAATAGACGGACATGGAAAGAATTTATCACAAAACGCAGCACGATCTGGACACTGAGCCTTTGCCTGGTCGGCGCGATCGTTCTGGGTTCTCTGGCTGCAGTAACCAGTTCCAAAAAGGAGGATACGCAGCCTGAGACCGGAACCGGCCAGGTCGCTTATCTGGAAGAAGACCTGGATCCCACGAGTGAAGAAAACAGCATCTCCACAGACGCGGCAAATGAGGCGGACAATTCCCTGACGGACGCAGCCGGTACCGATGAAGGCATTCTGACCAACCGGACTGATGGTCTGGAAGAAGCTTCCGGAACCGCAATCGCAGAAAATACATCCGACACACCGACAGAAGACGCCACAGACGCATCTGCCGGCACAGATACTTTCAATACAGATACGATCTCTTCAACCACGAACGCAGAGAGCGATTCCGCAGCAGCTTCCTCTGATGCCGATGCAAACAGCACCGCAGACCCGGCATCTGCGGATACGTCCATAAATTCCAATACCGGTTCCGTGTCCGAAGCTGTCACCGATGACTCGGCAGAAGCTTCCTCCGCAAATATCATCTCCGAACAGACCCTGCTGGAAGCCGGCGTCAGCTTCTCAGACGAGCAGTCCCTGCTCTGGCCCTCCGCCGGAACCATTGCCATTGATTACAGCATGGATAAAAGTGTCTACTTCGCAACCCTGAATCAGTACAAATACAACCCGGCCCTCGTCATCAGCAGCGATACCGGAAATCAGGTGCTCGCTTCCGCCAGAGGAATCGTTGAATCCATCACCATCGACGAAGAAACCGGCACCACACTGGTATTAAACATCGGAAACGGTTATAAGCTGACCTACGGACAGCTCATGGAGCCTGCCGTATCCGAAGGCGACGTCGTAGAAGCCGGAGACCTTCTCGCCTATATCAGCGAGCCCACCAAATACTTCAGCATCGAAGGCAGCAACCTCTATTTTGCCATGACCAAAGACGGCACCCCCCGTCGACCCGGTACTATACCTTGAATAATCCAGTTTCGAATATTCCATCGAGCAAGAGGCCGGTTTACCGGACTCCTGCTCGGTTGCGCGAGCCGCGTGTGGCGTAAGCCGCAAAATTCCCTGCGCGGCTCTGTGCATCAAAACCGAAAGACAGACCATGCGGATTTATCCGCTATGGGATGGATTATATGCACCAAAAAAAATGAGCGGAGTATATTATTATACACACTGTTACCACTTGCGGTCGATTTTCAACATTCTTTAATCCTTTTTGTGAAGTACCATTTTCGGCCGCTTATAGATATAAATATCAAAAGAAGGGATGATTTCTCATCCCTTTACATAAATAAAATGTAACGATTCGGAACAGCAGGCCGCAGGTCTACGCTCCGATGCTGTTCTGAACTGTTACAAAATCAGATTTACAGCTACAGTTTCCGATACACTGTAAAATACATGGTAAGAAAACAGGCCATTCCTCCAATCAGATTCGAAATCGGTTCTGCAATAAATACCCCGTCCGTTCCAAGTCCCCAAAGCATCGGCAGGAGCATGGTCAGCGGAACAACAATCACAACCTTACGCAGAATCGAGAAAAACACAGCTCTCCTGGCTTTTCCCAATCCCACAAAGGTGGACTGCCCCATAAACTGCAGGCTCATGAAAACAAATCCAAGAAAATACAGCCGAACCGCCCGGACTCCACACTCCAGCGTCTCGGCCTCACTGGAGAAAATCCGTATAAAGGCGGCAGGAAAAAGCTCAATCACCAGCCAGATAAAAGCCGTATAAATAATACCGGTTATCGCCATGAAGCGAATTCCTTCTTTTACCCGCTCCGGCCGTTTTGCTCCGTAATTATATCCGAGCACCGGCTGGCCGCCGCTACTGAGGCCAGTCACCGGCAGAGAAGCGATCTCGCGGATACTGTTAATAATCGTCATAATCCCCACATACAGATCTCCGCCATAATTCTGCAGCGTGACATTGCACACAATCTGCACGAGACAGTTCGTCGCCTGCTGCATAAAGCCGCTCACGCCTAGGCTGATCACATCCCGCACAATACGTCCTCCGAGCCTCATAAAAGACAGCCGGAGTCTGATCTCCGTTCTCCCGACCGTCAGAAAGTGAATGACCCAGATGGCAGACACGCACTGGCTGATCACCGTCGCTGCCGCCGCTCCCCGCACACCCAACGACAGGCCAAAGATAAAGACCGGATCCAGGATCAGATTCAGCACCGCACCAATCACCGTCGTCCACATCGCCGTCCCCGGAAAGCCAAGCGCACTGATAAATCCGTTCATCCCGGTTACAAGCATTGAAAACAGAATTCCAAAGAGGTAAACCTCCAGATAGCTTTTCGCATAAACAATTGTGGCGTCGCTCGCGCCGAACAGATACAGAACCGGCACGCGAAACACATAGCAAAGCACCATCAGAATCACTGAGGTAATCAGGATCATGGTACATACATTCCCCATGATCTTTCTCGCTTTTTCCTCTTCCTTCGCCCCTCTTGCGATAGAAAACAGCGGAGCGCCTCCGGTTCCAAACAGATTCGCGAATGCCAGAATCAGGGACGTGATCGGAAAAGTGATCCCCACCCCGGTCAGAGCCAGGCTGCCCACTCCCGGAAGATGACCGATATAAATGCGATCCACAATATTATATAAAAGCTGTACCAGCTGCGCAATCGTCAGAGGTACCGCCTGCGCTGTAATATTTTTCCATACCTTTCCAACAGAAAAATCCCTCTGTGTCCCCACGCTGCGCCGCATATATTTCCTCCATAATCACAGATTACACTACGTCTTCAAACCTGACCACGCAGCAAGTGCGTGATCGGTTTAGAACAGTAACAATCACAGCTCTTCATCATCCGCCACAATATCAATATCCATATGCACCTGTTCCCGCACCCGCTCGTCAATATCAATTTTTGACAGCGCTGCTCTCTGCAGTCCTTCATCCTGTGAAATGACAAATTTCACTTCCACCTGTTTCCCGACCCGCTCCGCAATCAGCTGCTCCAGCTCCGCTTTCCGCTCTGCATTATTCAGGTAACGCTCTGCCAGAAAATCCGCAAAAACCACATACAGCCGCCTGTCATTCTCATCCTGTGAATTGTATTTTGGCACGGCTGAGCTCAGTACGACCCGAAACATTCCACTCGTACCGTTGACAATGGTTTTCCACATTTCACAGACCTTTTTCAGGTCCTCCGGCACCGCCCCTGGCAAAGCAGCCGGGGATATGCCGGCATTTCCATTTACGGCGCCAGCCCTATCATAAGCGCCGGTCATGGCAGTTTCGGCGCCTGCTCCATATGCGCTGTCATTTTCTCCGTCCTGCCCCGTGCGGGCACCCGGCATTCTCACTCCCTGCTCAACCATCCGTTCCAGTCTGCGGATACGCTCAACCAGCGAAATCTCATCCTTCTCCGCCTGGGGCGTACACAGCTTAATCAGCGCCATCTCTACCTGTACACGCTTGTTCGTCGCGTAGCGGATCGAGTTCGACAGCTCTGAAAAAATACGAATATAGCGCATCAGCGTATCACTGCGCACCATTGCGGCTTCCTCACGCAGCTGCATGAGGTTTTCCGTCGAGACATCCAGGATGTCCTCCATGTCATCAGAGGCCTTCATCAGCATCAGATTGCGCAGATACCAGGTAAAATCATTCACAAACTGCGTCAGATCACGCCCCTGCAGAATCAGCTGCTCCAGCGCGCGGATTGCTTCCGTCAGCTCCCCCCGCAGAATCCGGCGCAGCAGCTGACTGAACACATCCGTATCGACCGCGCCAAGCACCTCCAGCACCCGGTCATAGGTCAGCGTCTCACCCAGATAAAAAGCAATGCATTGATCCAGAAGACTCAGAGAATCGCGCAGGGAACCATCGCCCTTTCTCACAATATAATACAATGCTTTTTCCTCCGCCTCAACCTGTTCCACTTCCATCAGCTCCTGCAGCCGGGCCAGGATCGTTTCCTGCCCGATCCGATGGAAATCATACCGCTGGCAGCGGGAAAGAATCGTAATCGGAATCTTCTGTGCCTCCGTGGTTGCCAGAATAAAAATCACATACGAAGGCGGCTCCTCCAGCGTCTTTAAAAGCGCGTTAAACGCGCCCGTCGAGAGCATATGCACCTCGTCAATGATGTAGACCTTATACCGTCCCGCAGTTGGCGAATACGCGACCTCCTCCCGAATCTCGCGGATATTGTCCACACCGTTGTTGGATGCGGCATCGATCTCAATCACATTCATCGAAGAACCCGCCGCGATCGCGCGGCACATGGCGCACTCGTTGCAGGGATTGCCGTCAACAGGATGCTCACAGTTCACAGCCTTTGCGAAAATCTTGGCGGCAGAGGTTTTACCGGTCCCTCTGGTCCCGCAAAACAGGTAAGCGTGCCCCAGCCGATCCGCCCGGATCTGATTTTTCAAAGTCTTTACAATGTGATCCTGCCCTTTTACCTCATCAAAGGTGGACGGGCGGAATTTGCGGTACAATGCGGTATAGCCCATATTTCGTCATCTCTCCCTATATTCTTTGTGTATCGCCTGCCGGATCCGCTTTCATCCGGCTCACGCTTTGTGATTCCTGCCGTCTTTCCGCGTCTGACTCACTTTTTTCCTTACAGCGAAATACAGAACTCCCCGTCTCTATGCCAGCATTCAGAGGATGTTCTTCCAACTGAATGCTGTGTGCTGCCGGTTCCTCATGCAGCCCGGTACATAAAAACAAGGAGTTCTTTTTTCATAAGACTTCTTTCGATAGCTTCTCATAAATCAGAGTTGTCGGTTTGTCCTCCATCCTCTGAATCCAGTCCGTGTGCATGATGCGAAAAGCTTTCCGTTACCATCTGCCAGTCCGTATCAGTCACCAAAGCAGATATCCATCAGCTTCGCTTCCGCGATAATCTCATCCTTCGGGGAAACTACCTTCAGCTTCCCGGCTACATCGCCAAGCGGCACCTTCTTCATCTTGTTATTCACAATGCCGACCATATAGCCATACTCTTCCTTGAGGATCATATCTGCGCATTTCAAACCGATTCGTGTAGACAATACCCGGTCATACGGGCACGGGCTGCCGCCTCTCTGCGTATGTCCCGGAATCGTGATGCGCACCTCCGGTCCGTTCGCAGCCTTGATCTCATCTGCCAGCTCATGTGCGATCGACGCATTGCCCCTCTTCTGGAGCTTTGCCGCATATTCTTTCTTGCTCAGCTTCGCATCCTTTTTGGAGATCGCTCCTTCCGCCACCGCGATCACGGTAAAGCCCTTGCCGGCCTGCGTCCGCTTATCTATCGCAGCTACAACCTTCTTGATATCGTACGGAATCTCCGGAATCAGGATGATGTCTGCGCCTCCGGCCAGTCCGGCGTAAAGAGTCAGCCAGCCTACCTTGTGGCCCATAACCTCTACAATGAAAACACGGTTATGGGAAGCCGCTGTCGTATGGATGCGGTCAATCGCGTCCGTTGCGACATTCACCGCACTGTAAAAGCCGAACGTCATATCCGTGCCATAGATATCATTGTCAATTGTCTTCGGAAGGTGAATGATGTTCAGTCCTTCCTCACGCAGCAGGTTCGCCGTCTTCTGCGTGCCATTGCCGCCCAGGATCACCAGGCAGTCCAGACGCAGCTTATAATAATTCTGCTTCATCGCCTCGACCTTATTCAGCCCCTTCTCATCCGGCTCCCGCATGAGCTTAAACGGCTGTCTGGAGGAGCCAAGGATCGTGCCGCCCTTGGTCAGAATACCGGAAAAATCTTTTGAGGTCAGGAGACGGTAATCGCCATAAATCAGACCCTTATACCCGTTCATGAAGCCATACACCTCGAGCTCGTCCAGATTGCTGGAGAGGCCCTTTACCACACCGCGCATCGTCGCGTTCAGCGCCTGGCAATCGCCGCCGCTGGTCAACAGACCGATTCTTTTCATTTCATTCACTTCCCTTTCTCTCTGTATTCACAGGATACGATACCTCAATAGACAGACCTGCGGCATGTCTGCATGCCTGAGCGCTGTACATCAGAGGACCGGACTTTACCCCATCCTGATACAGACCCGTCCGCAGGAACCGATGGAGTAAATACCTTTATACCTGTCAGTATACCGCAAAATTCAGAAGGACTCAACAACATTATTTTTTATTTTCCGCTTTCCTGTGGGAAATTTTATGTTATACTGTATTATTGAGTCTGTAACCGGGTATTCTGGCTTTTCCTCATACCCTGCAGATATAAGAAAGAGAACGATTCAGAACAGCAGACCACAGGTTCTGCACTTCGATTCTGAACCGAGATAAAAAAAGAATCGAGGAAACCTTCCGTGAACATTACCGCAAAAACCAAATTCACCTATGCGATCGGCGGCCTCGGCAAAAATCTTGCCTACGGCTTTGTCGCATCCTACACCCTTTACTACTACAATACCATTCTCGGCATCAGCGCTTCCTTCGTCGGCCTCCTGCTGATGGTGGCGCGCATTTTCGATGCCTTCAACGACCCGTTCATGGGCGTCGTGGTGGCCAAAACCAAAAGCCGTTACGGGCGCTACCGCCCCTGGATTCTGACCGGCGCGGTGCTGAACGCTTTCATCCTCTACGCTATGTTTGCGGTTCCGCACAGTCTGTCCGGAAATAGTCTGAAAACATATGTCACAATCACCTATTTTCTCTGCGGGATCACCTACACACTCTCTGACATTCCTTACTGGTCTGTCATCCCGGCGATTACAAAAGCAGGCAGCGAACGTGAAAGCCTGACTGTATTTGCCCGGACCTTCTCCGGCTTCGGCGCAGCGCTCCCCACCGTTTTAACCATGAGCCTGCTGCCGATCCTCGGCGGCGGCACTGACACCGAACACTACCGCAAAGGCTTCGCCATGCTGGCATTTGCCATCGCCATTTTTTATGTGATAACCACGATCATCACGGTACGCAATCTGCCAAACGATGAACTGCATGAGCCGCATGACGCCTCCATCCGCGATCTTCTGAACGCCCTGTTCAAAAACGACCAGGCGCTCAATCTGGCCGCCATCATCATCCTGTTTAACTCAGCGATCTACATGACGACCAATCTGCTGCTCTACATGTTTCAATACGACATCGGCGATGAGAGCCAATATACAATTTTTATGGTCTTTTCCGGTCTGATCCAGTTCGCGGCCATGACCCTGCTCTACCCGTTCTTCCGGAAGCGCTTTTCAAACCGGCAGATTTTCTTCACCGCCTGCATAGCCGGGATTCTCGGCTATATCACCATGACAGGCCTGATCTTCGGAAAGACTCTGACCCTGACCAAATTGCTGCTGCCCGGCGCGCTGATCTCTCTGACAAACGGCATCGGCTATGTTCTCACCACCGTCTTTGTCGCGGACGCCGTCGATTACGGCGAATCCATGACCGGGCAGCGCGAAGACAGCGTCGTCTCCTCTCTGCAGACCCTGATGGTGAAGCTCGCTACCTCCATTGCTTCCTTCGTAGCCGGTATCGGTATCGACCTCACTGGGATTGATATCGCCGCTGAAACGCAGACTGCGGCGGCAAAAACTTCCCTGCGCACACTGTTCGCCGTGCCTTCCCTACTATTGATGACCGCGGCACTGCTCATCTTTCTGCACAAGAAAACGATTGGTGCAGAACGCTAAAAAATAAAACCCCTGCCGTTGGCATCTTCACCGCCAACAGCAGGGGTTCATATTTTCTTCAAAGGCTACCGACCAATACACTCTGGCCTCTCGCTTTTTTCCTTTCTTACATCTCAAACGATTCCGGATCTACCTTCACTTCCACCTTATCCAGATGCCAGATTTCATCCACATACTGCTGAATCGTACGGTCCGAGGTAAACTTGCCGCTGCAGGCCATATTCATCATAGCCATCCTTGCCCAGCGGGATTCATCGCGGTAAGCTTCCTCCACTCTCTTCTGCGCCGCCGCATAGGACTTAAAGTCAGCCAGAATGAAGTAGGTATCCGCCCGATCAGAGCTGTTTGTGTTCAGCAGAGAATCGTAGATATCGCGGAACAACTCCGGATTGTTGTGTGAAAACTCTCCGTTGATCAGCTGCATCAGCACACGGCGGATGTCCTGATCATTGTTGAAGTAGTCGGTCGGATGATAGCCGCCCTCGTTTTCAAAACGGATGACTTCGTCTGCGGAAAGACCGAAGATAAATGCGTTCTCCTCGCCAACCTCCCGGACGATCTCTACATTCGCGCCATCCATCGTGCCAAGGGTCGGCGCGCCATTCAGCATGAACTTCATATTGCCGGTACCGGAAGCTTCCTTACTTGCGGTCGAAATCTGCTCAGAGACATCCGCCGCCGCAAAGATCAGTTCCCCATTGGATACACGGTAATCCTCAATAAATACAACCTTCAGCTTGCCATTGATCGAGCGGTCGTTGTTGATCACATTCGCGACATTGTTGATCAGCTTGATCGTCAGCTTTGCGCGGCGATAGCCGGCCGCCGCCTTTGCGCCGAAGATAAAGGTTCTCGGATAGAAGGGCATCTCCGGATGATCCTTGATCTGATCATACAGATACATCACATGGAGGATGTTCAGCAGCTGACGCTTGTATTCATGCAGACGCTTTACCTGCACATCGAAGATCGAACGCGGATCGACGTCAATGCCATTATGCTCCTTAATATACTTCGCAAGGCGCACCTTGTTCTGATATTTGATGTTCATAAACTCCTGCTGCGCCTTCGGATCGTCCACATACACCTTCATCTTCTCGATCTGCGGAAGGTCTGTGATCCACTCATCGCCGATATGCTCAGTCACCCAGTCTGCCAGCAGCGGATTCGCATGCAGCAGAAATCTTCTCTGCGTGATACCGTTCGTCTTGTTATTAAACTTCTCCGGCATCATCTCATAGAAATCCTTCAGCTCCTGATTCTTCAGGATCTCTGTATGCAGCTCTGCCACACCGTTCACGGAATAGCCGGCCGCGATCGCCAGATGCGCCATCTTTACCTGTCCGTCGTAGATGATCGCCATCTTGCGGATCTTCTCCTGGTTGCCCGGATAACGACGCTGAATCTCATTTACAAAGCGACGGTTGATCTCTTCGACAATCTGATAAATACGCGGAAGCAGTCTGGAAAACAGCTCGATTGGCCATTTCTCCAGCGCCTCGGACATGATCGTATGGTTTGTGTACGCGCAGGTCTTCGTCGTAACATCCCACGCTTCCTCCCAGGTCAGTCCCTCTTCATCAATCAGAATGCGCATCAGCTCTGCAACCGCCACGGTTGGGTGCGTATCGTTGAGCTGGAAGGTCACCTTCTCATAGAATTTGCGGATATCATCATGTGTTTTCTTATATTTCGCAATTGCAGTCTGTACGCTTGCGGAAATAAAGAAATACTGCTGCTTCAGACGAAGCTCCTTGCCCGCGTAGTGATTGTCATTCGGGTAAAGCACATCTACCAGGTTCTTCGCCAGGTTTTCCTGCTCCACTGCCTTCTGGTAATCGCCCTTATCGAAGGAATCCAGCTGGAAGTCCGTCACCGCCTCTGCATCCCAGACACGCAGGGTATTTACGATGTTGTTGTTATAGCCAAGGATCGGTATGTCATACGGTACCGCGCGCACCGACTGGTATCCTTCCTGTGTAAAATAATTTCTTCCGGTCTTCTCATCATAGTCTACACGCACGTAGCCGCCGAACTTAACGATCTTCGCATACTCCGGCCGACGCAGCTCAAACGGATTGCCATCCTTCAGCCAGTTGTCCGGCACCTCTTTCTGATAGCCATCTTCGATCTTCTGCTTGAACATTCCGTAATGATAGCGGATACCGCAGCCGTAAGCCATGTAACCCAGGGTTGAAAGGGAATCCAGAAAGCACGCCGCCAGACGGCCAAGACCGCCGTTGCCAAGCGCCGCATCCGGCTCCTGATCCTCGATCACATTCAGATCAAAGCCCATCTCATCGAGCGCTTCCTTCACTTCCTTGTAAGCAGTCAGGTTGATGAGGTTGTTGCCCAGGGCACGCCCCATCAGGAATTCCATCGACATATAATAAACCATCTTCGGGTCATCGATCTCAAACTGCTTCTGAGAAGCCAGCCAGTTGTTGATAATCTCATCCTTTACCGCGTAAGACACCGCCTGGAACAGCTGCTGCTGCGTCGCCTCTTTGATCGTTTTGCGGTAAAGCGTGCGGACATTATCTTTCACGCGCTCCTTAAATAATTCCTTGTCCATTAATTTGCTCATAATAAGTTCCTCTCTTTTCCGTCTTTCGATCTCCCCGATCACCGGCATACAGATCGCAGGAATCTCACCCTTATACCGGATTCACCGGAATATCTCACAGTTTCTGTCTTAATCTATGCAAAATCGCCTTATCAGCCAGCCGCAGACACCCCATCCGCGGCGCTTTGCGATGAGTTTTTTAACAATTCAGAACAGCAAAGTGTAAATCTGTGACCTGCTGTTCTGAACAGTGGAATCGTTCGCTGCTATTTATCGATCTTCTCCACGCCCAGCGTCGCCATCTCGCCATTAATGCTCCACTCTTTGCTATAGCCGATCGCTGCGCCATATGCGGCTTCTACTGCCATGGTCTCGGAAAGAATCTCCTCCTCCGACCGCTGCATCACGCCGACAATGGTATCATTCCCGGTCACGGACACTCGAATCTGATCCATTACCTCAAATCCGGCTTCCTTGCGCATCGTCTGAATCTTACTGATCAGCTCGCGCACAAAGCCTTCCTCGATCAGCTCCGGCGTCAGATTCGTATCAATCACTACAGTGATCTCGCCGCTGTTTTCGGAGACATACCCTTCCGCCTGCGCCGCATCAATCAGCAGGTCTTCTTCTTTCAGAAGCACCTCATTCCCATCGATATCCAGCTTCAGAACACCATTTGTCTTCAGCTCATTCATCGCCTGATTGCCGTCCAGCTCCGGCAGAATCTGACGGATCTTTCCGAGCAGCTTGCCATATTTCGGACCAACCGTGCGCATCTGCGGTTTAAATGTATAGGAAGTAAACTGGCTGACATCCTCCGTGAACAGCACCTGCTTTACATTCAGCTCATCACGGATAATGTCCACAAAATATCCTTCCAGTGCATTTGCGGCCTTAATATACATGGCCGCCACCGGCTGGCGGTTCTTAATGCTTGCAGTATTGCGGCAGGCACGCCCCATCACCACAACTTTCAGCACCTCATCCATGTTTTTCTCCAGCTCCGGATCAATCATCGTCTCATCGACCGCCGGGAACAGGCACAGATGGATGCTTTCGCATGCAGAGGAATCAATTTTCACCACAATATTGCGGTAAATCTCCTCCGTCATAAACGGAATCATCGGCGCCGCGGCTTTACAGGTATTCACAAGCGCCGTATACAATGTCATATAGGCATTGATCTTGTCCTGCTCCATGCCCTTTGCCCAGAAACGCTCACGGCTTCTGCGGACATACCAGTTGCTCATGTCGTCCACAAAATCCTGCAGCGCACGCGCCGCTTCCGGGATCCGGTAAGCGCCAAGGTTCTCATCCACCGAGCGCACCATCGTATACATCTTAGAGAGCAGCCATTTGTCCATCACCGGAAGCTGCGCAACATTTGCCTTCAGATAAAGCGCGGCCTTCTCACTGGCATCGCCCTCGCCCTGACCTGCAAAATCCAGCGGGTTAAAATTGTCAATGTTCGCGTACAGCACATAGAACGCATAAGTATTCCACAGCGTCCCCAGGAACTTGCGCTGTCCTTCCATCACGGCCTTTCCATGGAAACGGTTCGGCAGCCATGGAGCACTGTTGATGTAGAAATACCAGCGAATCGAATCCGCCCCGTACTGGTCAAGCGCCTCAAACGGATCCACCGCGTTCCCCTTCGACTTGCTCATCTTCTGGCCATTCTCATCCTGCACATGGCCGAGTACGATTACATTCTCAAACGGCGCCTTATTGAAAATCAGCGTCGAAATCGCCATCAGAGAATAGAACCAGCCTCTCGTCTGATCTACCGCCTCAGAGATAAACTGCGCCGGGAAATGCGTCTCAAAATACTCTTTATTTTCAAACGGATAATGGTACTGCGCAAACGGCATCGCCCCGGAATCAAACCAGCAGTCAATGACCTCCGAAACACGGTGCATCGTCTTGCCGCACTTCGGACAGCGAATCTTTACCGCGTCGATATACGGGCGATGCAATTCAATCTCATCCGGAATCTCCTCAGCCTCGGAGCCTTCCTCCCCGGCCTTCCATTCCTTCCACAGCCGGAACAGCTCTTCCTTGCTGCCGATCGAATGCATATGGCCGCACTCACACTCCCAGATATTCAGCGGCGTGCCCCAGTAGCGGTTCCTGGAAATCCCCCAGTCCTGCACATTTTCCAGCCAGTCGCCGAAACGGCCCTTGCCGATGCTCTCCGGAATCCAGTTTACGGTATTATTATTGCGAATCAGATCGTCGCGTACTGCGGTCATGCGGATAAACCAGGATTCACGCGCATAGTAAATCAGCGGCGTGTCACAGCGCCAGCAGTGCGGATAGCTGTGCTCAAACTTCGGTGCGGCAAACAGCAGCCCGCGCTCATTCAGATCCCTGATTACATCCATGTTTACGCCCGGCTCATTTTCCAGATCCTTGCGCAGCACGCAGGAACGTCCCGGCCATTTCGTCTCTTTCGTCATCATCCCCCGGTCATCCACGAGCTGGAGGAACGGAAGATCGTATTTTTTGCCGACCTTATTATCATCCTCACCAAACGCCGGAGCGATGTGAACTACGCCGGTACCGTCCGACATCGTCACGTAGTCATCACAGACCACGTAATAGCCCTTTTTCAACAGCTTTGCCGGATAGAGCGCCTCATATTCCGTATACTCCAGGTCCTTGCCCACATACGTCCCAAGGATCTCATAAGTATCCGCGCCGAGCACAGTATCACACAGCGCCTGCGCCAGAATATAAACATAGCCGGATTCTTTCGTCGGCTGGCCATCCACGTCCGTCCGTTCCTTCATCCGAACCATCACATAGGTCTCATGCGGATTCACACACAGCGCCACATTGGACGCAAGCGTCCACGGCGTCGTCGTCCAGGCCAGGATGTAGATCTTCTGTGTCTCATCCAGGCCGCCCTTAGCGGCGTCCGCCTGCAAAAACTCCGGCGTATTCTTCACCTCAAAACGCGCAATCGCCGAGCGCTCCTTCACATCCTTGTACCCCTGTGCCACCTCATGACTCGAAAGCGGCGTCCCGCAGCGCGGGCAATACGGCACAATCTTATGTCCCTTATACAAAAGGCCCTTATTCCAGATCTCCTTCAGTGCCCACCATTCCGACTCAATGAAGTCATCATGGTATGTCACATACGGATCATCCATATCCGCCCAGAAACCAACCGTCTGTGAGAAATCCT
>JAJQGP010000030.1 GCA_021200475.1 Lachnospiraceae bacterium | reverse complement strand
ACAAACTGGTGTTCCCTTTTTACTTTTTCCTACAAAAATTTTACGCTAACTTATTAAGAATATCTAAAGACTGTAATACGAACTGATAAAATATATTTCAGCGTAAAAGAAAAAATAGCTGTTTTCCCTTGTGAACAGAGAATCCGGATGCTATTATGTATAGTAAATAGGGAGAATGAAATGGAGGAAAAATATGACAGAACAGATTTTTTCGCTCAGCACGGCAGATACTATTACGCTGTACTGGGAGAAAGCAAAGGAAGAGGCTTCTTATACGATTATGCAAAACGGTCAGGTAGTCGGAACGACGGATAAGACTCATTTTACGCTTACCGGACTGGAACCGGATACGGAATATCAGCTGGAGGTTCAGCCGATCGGAGAGGTTTTTGTCCGTACGGCGAAACGTCTGCGCCGCCTGGATGTGACTGCGTTTGGCGCGGTTGGCGACGGGGTGACGATGAATACGGAAGTCTTACAGAATGTGTTTGATGCCTGTAAGGAGGATGAGGAGGTCTATTTTCCGGCGGGCGTTTACCGGACGGGAGCGCTGCGCCTGCACAGTAATATGGCGCTCTATCTGGAGGATGGCGCTCTGCTGCAGGGGACGGATGACCCGGAGGATTATCTTCCTTATATAAATAGCCGCTTTGAGGGAACCGAGATGGAATGCTACAGCAGCCTCTTAAATCTGGGAACGCTGGATCATACAGCCGGTCCGAACTGTGAGAATGTCCTGATTTACGGAAACGGCCGGATTGCGAGCGGCGGCCAGACGCTGGGACTGCGCGTGATCGAGCGGGAGAGGGAGCGGATGAAGGAATATCTGGCTGCCAATCAGGAGCTGATTGCGACCTGTGAGAACGACCACACGATTCCGGGACGCCTCCGCCCGCGCCTGATCAACCTCAGCAATTGCAGAAATGTTCGCATTTCCGGACTAACTCTGGAGAACGGCGCGAGCTGGAATGTCCATATGATCTACAGCGACTCGATTGTGACGGATCATTGTATCTTCCGCTCGGAGGGTGTCTGGAACGGGGATGGCTGGGATCCGGATTCATCAACGAACTGTACGCTCTTTGCCAGTGAATTCTTTACCGGGGATGACGCTGTGGCGATCAAGTCCGGAAAAAACCCGGAGGGCTGTCAAATCGCGCGGCCATGTGCGCATATCCGGGTTTTTGACTGCGTGTCGCACCAGGGGCATGGGATCTGCATGGGGAGCGAGATGAGCGGCGGCATTGAGGATGTCCGCATCTGGGACTGTGACCTGGAGCAGTCTATGTCCGGTCTGGAGATAAAGGCAACCAAAAAGCGCGGCGGCTATGTGCGTGACATTGTCGTGCGGGACTGTGTAATTCCGCGCGTTATGATGCACAGCGTCAGCTATAACGACGACGGGGAACCCGCACCGGTGCCGCCGGTGTTTGAAAACTGTACCTTTGAGCGGCTTACGCTCACAGGAAAATATCAGGACACGCATGGGGACGGGCTGCTTCATGACTGTGACGCGATTGAATTGATCGGATTTGATGTCCCGGGGCATGAGATTCGGAATATCCGCTTTGACGGCATCCGGCTGGGAGCCGGAACACAGACGCTGAAGCTGGCGCACTGCAAGGGGCTGAGTTTTTGTGACATTAGCTGTGGGGATATATCAGTTTCAGAAGCTTGAGTGAAATGCGTGATTTTGTGTTGTATCGGTTGAACCCTACGGTATAGTTTAGGCCACACCATTCCTCTGCTCGGAAATATGGTTATCCGTGCAGGAAATGGTGTGCTGTACCTTGCCTTTTTAGCAAAGCCCCAATTGCTTCTTTAGTTCACTTAGTTCCGCCAGTGCTTTCCGCGCATCAGCTTCCGCTTTTTGGGCATCGGCTTTTGCTTTTTTTGCATCCATTTCTGCTTTCTCCGCGCGTTGGCGCTCCCGTTCTGTATTTTTTTGCTCTTCCTTGCGCCCTTCCTCGCGTCCGTCCTCAAACAGTAATTGTCCCAGATATGTCATTTTAAGTCCTCCCTTGATTTGTTTTAATTCATTATGATTTAGAAATTTGGTTGCCATAGCGTAAATGGCTGCTTCAATTTTTTCAACGTTTTCTTTTGAAACCTCTTCTGCTTTTGTGGTAAGCTCAAAAGCGGTTTGGATGCGCTCCAGTTGGGAACTTTTTCCGCCGAAGGTTGGAAGCAGAGGTAACCGGACGAGATCTTCGCGTGTAAGGGCTTCGCCCCTGCTGACTTTGGAACGCAACTCTTCCAACAACAGATCGGCATTTTGCTGACTCATAATGACAGGATGTATCCTGTATGTGTTAATCCCTTCTTTGAGATGCGTCATCGGGCGTTTGATTTTTCCGGAAAACAGTACATAGGTGGTCACAGGTTTTTGCAGGATATAACTGAGATTACTCTCGTAAGTCCGGAAGCGCCGGAGGTCTTTTTTTCCTCCATTTGTTGATTGAAATTCAAAGTGAGAGACGCTTCCATCTTCCATTACGAGATTGAAGTCCAGGTATCCTTTCTTAAGTTCAAGGTGAATTTCCTCTGTCAGTGTAAAAGCAGTCGCTTTTTGCATTATACCGAAAACAGGAAGCATCTCTTCGGAGAAAAATTCCATCATGAGCTTCATCACAGCGTCTTCCGTTTGGGTTACAGAATCAATGTTGTTCTGGTTATTAGTATCTGAAACAGTGTTTTTTTCTGGAAGAGCCTTCGCCTGCCTGGAAACGTCCACTTCCGATGGTCGGCGGCAAGCCAGTTCACCCATGTAAAATCGCTGCGCGATGGGCGAACCTTGTGTACAGTCAGACAGAGGGAAATCCTTTTGACTGGAATTATTTCGTTTGTTCATTTATTTTACCTCATTTCGGCTGAAAATGCTATGGATTTATAAATATTTATGCAACAATTTATGGTGTGATTTACTGGAAAAGGATGTACACGAAATCGAACAATTGGATACAAAACCGATTGCCGCTTTTAGCTTTGGTAAGAATTTTGAATATGCATATCAAATAATGCAATTATAATATCATATAAATTAAAATATAGCAACATAC
>JAJQGP010000152.1 GCA_021200475.1 Lachnospiraceae bacterium | reverse complement strand
TAAGTTAATGCGGTTGCAACACTGTAGTCACTGGAATCTTTGTTAAATGCAAAATTTTCTGTTCCAGTTCAGAATCGTTCTAATTTCGATATCAGTGTCATATATTCTTATATTTTTTGTAAAAAAGATTCATTTAATTTCCTTGACAAACCACATGCAATCCGTTAAAATACTGTAACTGTGAAGCGCAGGCATTCGATTGAGTGCCCGCGCTTGTCACGGTTATAGGAAACGGCGCTTTTTGTCGATTCCGATGCAAACCTAAAAACGACAGGTTTCGGGAAGGTGAGATTTAAATGGAAGAAAAAAAGAATTTAATGACCTATGCCGGGTTACAGAAGCTCGAAGATGAGCTGCATGATTTGAAGGTTGTCAGAAGAAAAGCGGTAGCTGAGAAGATTAAAGAAGCCAGAGAGCAGGGTGATATCTCTGAGAACGCTGAGTATGATGCAGCGATGGATGAGCAGCGTGATATTGAAGCCAGGATCGAAGAGATTGGAAAGCTTTTGAAAAATGCAGAGGTTGTCGTAGAGGATGAGATTGACTCAGGTAAGATCAATGTCGGCTGCACGGTAAAGGTCTATGATGAGGAATATGAGGAAGAGATGGAATTTCACATCGTAGGTTCTTCTGAGGCAAACAGTCTGCAGGGGAAGATTTCCAATGAATCGCCGGTCGGCAAGGCTCAGATCGGACATTCCGTCGGAGATCTGATTTCCGTAGAGACACAGGCAGGCGTGATCGAATATAAGGTTCTCTCGATCAAACGCACGGCCTGATGAATCATATATCCCTGTGCGGAGATCCCTGTTTGTGAACAGACAGAAAGCAGGATTTTGGTTACTGTTCACACCCTGATCACGCACTTGTTGTGCGGCCGGGGCGAGAACGTAGAGATTGCACGGATTTTGTTATACAACCGTTCGGGATGGCAGGCCGCCATTCCGGACCGTTGTTTTCATATGAAAAATGAGATGAGGAGTGAGTAAATTGGCAGAACAGAAGACAGAACAGACAGTTGACACAAAGCAGCTTTTAAAAGTACGCCGTGATAAGCTAAAGGAACTCCAGGAGAGCGGAAACGATCCGTTTCAGATTCGGAAATACGACGTGACCAGCCACAGCATGGAAATAAAAGAGCAGTTTGAAGAATTCGAGCAGAAAACAGTCCGTGTGGCAGGGCGGATGATGTCAAAGCGTGTTATGGGCAGGGCTTCGTTCTGCAATATACAGGATCTCCAGGGCTCCATTCAGGCGTATGTAGCCCGTGATTCTATTGGAGAAGAGGAGTACAGGGCATTCAAGAAGATGGATATCGGTGATATCGTCGGTATCGAGGGCTTTGTGTTCAAAACAAAGACCGGTGAGATCTCCATTCATGCCTCACAGGTTGTACTGCTCTCAAAGAGTCTTCAGATTCTCCCGGAGAAATATCATGGTCTGACGAATACCGATATGCGTTATCGTCAGCGCTACATCGACCTGATCATGAACCAGGATGTAAAGGATACATTTGTAAAGCGCTCGAAGATTATCAGCGCGATTCGCCGTTACCTTGACGGTGAGGGCTTCCTCGAGGTAGAGACCCCTATGCTCGTTGCCAATGCCGGCGGTGCGGCAGCGCGCCCGTTTTCTACCCATTATAATGCCTTAGATGAGGATGTGAAGCTCCGTATATCTCTGGAGCTTTATCTGAAGCGTCTGATCGTGGGCGGTATGGAGCGTGTCTATGAGATTGGCCGTGTGTTCCGCAACGAAGGACTGGATACCAGGCACAACCCGGAATTCACACTGATGGAACTCTATCAGGCTTATACAGATTATCACGGAATGATGGATCTGACAGAAAATCTTTACCGTCATGTAGCACAGGAAGTGCTTGGCACGACCACGATTACCTATAATGGTATTGAGATGGATCTCGGAAAGCCGTTTGAGCGTATTACTATGGTTGATGCAGTGAAAAAGTATACCGGCGTTGATTTTGATGAGATCCACTCGACAGAGGAAGCACAGACAGTGGCGAAAGAGCATCATGTAGCTTTTGAAAAGCACCATAAAAAGGGCGATATTCTCAATCTCTTTTTTGAAGAATTTGTTGAAGAGCATTTGCTCCAGCCGACTTTTGTGATGGATCACCCGATAGAAATCTCACCGCTCACGAAGAAAAAGCCGGAAAACCCGGATTATGTAGAACGTTTTGAGTTTTATATGAATGGATGGGAGATGGCGAATGCCTACTCTGAGCTGAACGATCCGATCGATCAGCGTGAGCGTTTCAAAGAACAGGAAGCGCTGCTTGCTCTTGGAAATGAAGAAGCGAATACCACCGATGAGGACTTTCTTTACGCACTTGAGCTTGGAATGCCGCCGACAGGAGGAATTGGATTCGGCATTGACCGTATGGTAATGCTACTGACGGACTCACCAGCAATAAGAGATGTTCTGCTTTTTCCAACGATGAGACACATTGAACAGTGATAATGTTGCAGATGAGACAACATTTAGAGCGAACCAGTGGGCACTTTCGGGATGGATCCGGAGGCGCCTATTTGCATATTTTCTTATCAGCGTTATGGAAATCAATGCTTGACACAAATAAAAGTATGAGTTATAACACGCATATAACAAAAAGCGCTTTCTTTGTCTTGGATAAGAGAAAAGCGGGAGAACGTGTCAGGAACGGACGGATACGGGATAACAGGGAGTATCAGGCAGATGAGCGTGAAGCAGAGTGAAACAATCTATTATTATCAGGATTATACCGATGATTTTGTAGAGAGCGCCCGTCAGGACGAGGCATTGCCGGAGAACTATCAATGGATACACAAAAACCTGTTTTACGGTCTGATTTCTGCGGTGCTTTACGGTGTTGTGCTGGCCGTTGCGCTGATTTATGACAGATTTGTGCTGCATATTCGTGTGGAAAACCGGAAAGCATTAAAGTGTGCCAGAAAGACGGGATGCTTTTTGTATGGAAATCACACACAGCCTGTAGCGGATGTTTTCGGTCCGGCGACGTATTGTTTTCCCATGCGGATGAGCGCGATTGCCAGTCCCTCGAACCTGGGGATTCCGGTAATTGGGAAGCTTCTTCCTATGCTGGGTGGTCTTTTTATTCCGGGGTCTATGGGGCAGATGAAGAAGTTTATGGAGGCAGTCCGGTGTCATGTCGGGAAAAAGCGGTGTATTGTTATCTATCCGGAAGCTCACGTATGGCCCTGGTGTACGTTTATCCGGCCCTTTGAGGCGACAGCATTTCGTTTTCCTGTGTTATACAATGTGCCTGCCTTTTGCATGACGACTACTTACCAGCAGAGAAAACATGGAAAGAAGCCGAAAATCATCGTGTATATTGACGGTCCGTTTTTTGCTGATTCTGAAAAAAACAAACGGGAACAGCAGATGGAGCTGCACGATAAAATATATGCGTGCATGGAATCGCGCAGCCGATGCAGCACTTGTGAATACATTCGATACCAAAGGGGGGAATAGAGGAGAAGAATTTATGAATATTCTGTATTGCGGAGATACAAATATAGAAGATGGACTGGTGATTTCTGTTCTTTCATTAATGAAATCCGTTTCGGAGCCATTGAATATTTTTGTGATGACCATGGATCTGACATTTTGGCAGAGGCGGATTCTGCCGGTTTCCGAAGACACGATCAGCTATCTGGATAATCGCCTCAAAAAGCAGAATGAGAAGAGCAGTGTCATCCGAATTGACGCTGCCGATCTTTTTCGCGCTGCGCCGCCGCTGGCAAATATGGAAACCCGCTTTACGCCTTGCTGTATGCTGCGTCTGTATGCGGATCAGGTACCGGAGATACCGGAGCGCATTCTTTATCTGGATAATGACGTAGTCTGCAGAAAAAATTTCAGCGGGTTTTACCATCAGGACCTGTCGGAGTATGAGCTGGCCGGGGTGTCGGATTATTATGGAAAATGGTTTTTCCGGAAGAATCTGTTTCATATGGATTATATGAATTCCGGGGTGCTGCTTCTGAATATGGGGCGCATCCGTGAAAGCGGGTTGTTTGCGCGTTGCCGTACACTTTGCAGCGAAAAAAAGATGTTTATGCCGGATCAGTCCGCCATCAATAAACTGGCTGAGCGGAAAAAGCTTTGCAGCAGGGTGTATAATGAGCAGCGCAGGCTCCACGAAGAGACGGTATTTCAGCATTTTACCACAAGCTTTCGTTTTTTCCCCTGGCTGCATACGCTGACGGTAAAACCCTGGCAGATTGAACAGGTGCATGAAAAGCTGAAGCTGTATGAATATGACGATATCCTGCAGGAATATCGTACTGTTATGGCAGAATTGAAAGGATGACAGTTGTATGGAGCAGAGAGTGATACCAATAGGGAAAACATACGCATATGTGAATCAGGGGAATGAAAAAGGTTCATGCATGTAAATCGGAAAAAGAGGAGAATGTTCGCATATGCTAATCGGCGGAAACAAAGAAAAGGTTATTGCTAACATGAGGTTGGCCACAGAGCGCGGGGAACTGAACTGTAAGGTGGAGACAGATGACCCGATATTATCTAAAGAAGAACGAGAGAAAATCGTCAGGCATTACCTGGACAATTATAAGACGTTCGGATATCGGTTCTGTAATGTCTGTGCGCGGGCTTTGACAGATACAGCCACAAGGTGTCTGAATGCAAATACCAGAATTGAAGGATTAGAGAATATAAAAGAAATTCACGGGGGTGCGATTGTTACCAGCAATCATTTCAGTCCGCTGGACAACACCGCTGTGCGGAAGGCAATGAACCGGGCAGGTTACCGGCGATTATTTATTGTCAGTCAGGAGACGAACCTTGCCATGAAGGGATGGATCGGGTTTCTGATGAACCATGAGGACATCATTCCGCTGGTGAATCAATCCGAGTATCTGCATAAATACTTTGGCCCCATGATCCGGGAACGGCTGAACCATGGAGATGCCATTCTGATCTATCCGGAGCAGGAGATGTGGTTTCATTACCGGAAACCCCGCCCGCCCAAACGGGGAGCATACTATTACGCGGCGGTCAATCATGTACCGGTTATTTCCTGTTTTGTGGAGATCCAGGATTTACCGGGCAAGGAAAATGAAGAATTTTATAAGACCAGGTATGTGATGCACGTCCTCAAACCGATTTACCCGGATCCTGCAAAAAGCAGCCGGGAAAACAGTCAGGAAATGATGCGGCTGGATTATCAGCAAAAGGTGGCGGCCTATGAGCAGGCTTATGGGAAAAAGCTTACCTATGATTTTCATACAGATGATATTGCAGGCTGGATTCCACCTGCAGTCTCTGGTTGAACTCCATCTTTGAGAATCAAAAAAGAAAATGAACGCGGGAACCCTCCCTGAAGCTTCATGAAGTCTGAAAAGAGTTGTCTTATATAAAATTTATCTGTTGCATTGTGCGCGGGACTCTTTTATAATGAAACAAGACAGGTATTTAAGGAGGCTTTTTTGATGGAGGAGAATTTAAGCTTGCTTTGTCCGCCGGGAAAACAGGCACAGGAGAGAACGCTGCCGGAGGCAACTTATCATGATCTTTCGGTGGAAACGCTCTGTGAGCCTCTTTCCAAGATGGAGCCGGAGCGTGCCCTGTTAAAGCGGATGATGACGCGTATTTCGGGAGACCCGGAGGTGATTCAATACCGCTGTGATGTGTTTGAGGATATCCTGCGTTTCCCCAATTTGCGGGAGCAGATGCAGAAGCTGTTGGATCGGGTGGATTTTCTGAAGACGTATGGGAGCTTTGATAAAGGCTCTGATGCGGCGGGAGTCTGGGAACTGGTGCATCGCCTGGATGAAATGGATGAGTACATACACTGTGTGGAAGCGATTTATGCGGTTCTGAATGAGAATGCGATTACTTCAGAAGGATTGCTGAACCTGAAAGAGTATGTGCGTAGTCTTTATGAGGATGGTGGGTTTTCTGAGCTGAAAAAGGATATCGAAAACCTGAAGGTAGATGCAGCAAAGGTCAAAAGTGTGACACTGGGTGTGAACCTGAATGATCGCTTTGAACCGGTGGAGACAGGGATTGTCTCGATCAATGAAAAACCGTTTACAAAATCCAATGTGATTTCGAATTTCTGTGAGTTCCTGAATCGGAGGGATGACACGCAGCCGGACACGGAATGGAAGGGGAACATGACATTTCGCACTTCCGGAATTGACCTGGACGCTGCAACTGATACAATGGGAAGGGTCGGACTGATGCGGGCCAGTCCCCTTTTCGCGGCAGGGATGGCGAGAGTGGACGACGACAGCCGCGGTGGTGATGTGATCCACACACTGGACCGCGCGATCAGTGCGCTTCTGACCCGCACGGTGAAAAAGCTGAAATCCGTGCTTTCCAGGCATGTGTCGGTCAGTACGCATACGATATCGGCACTGATTCCGGAGTTTTTGTTTTATATTCGCTGGGCAGAGTATATCGAGAAGATGCAGGCGGCCGGATTTCATTTTTGCAAGCCGCAGCTTCTGGAGCCGGAAACACGCCAGATGCAGGCAAAGGGGCTCTGCAATCTGAAACTGGCACAGTCTTTCTTTGAAAAGGGAGTATCGGCAGGGGAAATTGTGCCCAATGATCTGGATTTCAGTTCGGAGCATCGAATCTATATTCTGACGGGTGCGAACAGAGGCGGAAAAACGACGATTACGCAGGCGGTCGGCCTTGCGTTCCTGTTTGCGCAGTGCGGATTGTATGTTCCGGCGGAGCCATTCACATTTAGTCCGGTGGATAATATTTTTACGCATTATCCTGCGGATGAGAACCAGACGATGGATTTGGGCAGACTTGGCGAAGAATCCAGCCGCTTCCGGGATTTGTTCCAGGCGGCAACTCCACGCAGTCTGCTGCTTTTAAATGAGTCATTTTCGACTACGTCTTTTGAGGAAGGATATTTTATCGCGCGGGATGTTACACGGATTTTGCGCCGTCTGGGTGTGCGGACGATTTATAATACGCATATGCACAAGCTGGCGATTGAACTGGACGAGCTGAATCGGGAGGAGGGCGGCGACAGTAAGATCGCAAGCCTGATCGTCGAGGCGGATGAGGGGAAGCACTCTTATCGCGTGAAGGTGGCGCCGCCCGGAGGAAAGTCCTATGCGCATGATATTGCGGAAAAGTACGGTGTCACCTATGAGCAGCTCGCGAAAGAGAAAAGTCAGATGCTGAGGGATCATGAGCAGCTGTAACTGCCCATGATCGTCAGGATGGATTCCGGTTAAGGATTGTCCTGCGCATCAATTTTTTCCTTTAATTCATTCAGATAGACCCAGCGCTCCATTTTCTCCTCCAGAAGGGATTCGGCATCCTCTTTATCACGGACCATCTGATTCAGTTTGCCATAGTCGAGTTCGGGGCGGGTCATATGGTTAGCCAGGGATTAGAATTTTTAATCCAGGATGGCAATTTCGCTGTCAATGGTTTCGTATTCTCTTTGTTCTTTGAAAGAAAAGCGGAGCTTTTTGGGACCACCCCAGGTACTGCGGCTGTCTGGGTGCGTGGTTCTGGACTGCACGTTTTGGGCATCGGAGGCGGCATCGCTGTTTTTTCCCTGTCTTCCGGAAGAAACGGTACTTCCCGTGTGAGCGGAAGCTTCGGAACTGGTGCCGGGGGCCGGGCGCGTATGCAGATAGTCAGAGTAGTTCCCTTCGTACTGCCGAAGCTGCCCGTTTCCTTCAAAGGCAAAAATTCGCTGTACTGTGCGGTCCAGAAAGTAGCGGTCATGGGAGACTGTGATCACGATTCCTTCAAAGGAATCCAGATAATCTTCCAGTACTTCGAGCGTCTGGATATCCAGATCGTTGGTAGGTTCATCCAGCACGAGGACGTTTGGTTCGCTCATCAGGACGCGCAAAAGGTAGAGGCGGCGTTTTTCCCCGCCGGAAAGCTTTTCGATGCGCGTCCACTGCATGGTTTTGTCAAAGAGAAAACGTTCCAGAAGCTGTGAGGCTGAGATGGTTCCGTTTTCGGTATGAATGGTTTCTCCGATCTCTTTTACACATTCGATGGCGGTCTGTGAGCTGCAAAGCGCATGATTTTCCTGCGCAAAATAACCGATCCGGATCGTCTGTCCAATGGTGATAGTTCCCGCGTCCGGTTCCAGACCGCGGCAAATCATATTCAACAGCGTACTTTTTCCACAGCCGTTGGGGCCGACAATGCCGATCCGGTCGTGTTTTAAAAAGGTATAAGTGAAATTTTCAATCAGTTTCTTTTCCCCGTAAGCTTTGCAGATGGAATTCAGTTCAATGGTGGTGCGTCCCATGCGGCTTCCGATGGAGGACAGCTCCAGGCGAGCCTCTTCGACCGGACTGGTTTGCTGCTGCAGAGTTCGGATGCGGTCAATGTGTGCTTTCTGCTTGGTTGATCTGGCTCTGGCGCCGCGGGAAAGCCATGCAAGCTCAGTTCGCAGCAGGCTGGCCCGTTTCCGCTCGGAGGCAATTTCCTGATTCTGACGTTGTTCTTTGAGCAGGAGATATTCCGCATAATCGCCGGGGTAGCTGTAGATCGTTCCATGGTCAATCTCAATAATTCTGGTGCTGATACTGTCCAGAAAATAGCGGTCATGTGTCACCATCACAAGTGCGCCTCGAAAATCGGTCAGATAGTCCTCCAGCCACTGTGCCATTTCTGCATCCAGATGGTTGGTCGGCTCGTCCAGTACCAGCAGGTCGACCGGGGCGAGTACGGCATTTGCCAGGGCAACGCGTTTTTTCTGTCCGCCGGAAAGCTGCGATATTTTTTCCGTGGCCCCTGGGAGCCCGAGCCGGTTGATCGCACTTGCGGCATCCGCTTCAATACTCCATTCATTGAGTTCCGTTCGGTTGTTTTTTATGATCGCATCCATAACGGTGGCATTCTCGTCAAAAACCGGATCCTGCGGCAGATAACGAATGGTCAGGTTCCGTCCTTTGGTAATCGTGCCGGTATCCGGTTCTTCGAGTCCGGCGATCAGTCTCAGAAGCGTAGACTTTCCGGTGCCATTGACGCCGATGACGCCGATTTTCTCTCCTTCTTCGATCGAAAAATCCGCATGATCCAGAAGCTTTCTCTCTGTAAAAACTTTTGTCAGCTGTTCCGCTGTCAGTAAATTCATTGTAATTTATCCTTTCTCTATTCGATCTACTGTTGATACTATAATACAAAAATCCTCTCGTTGCAAGAATGAGCCAGGAAGAGTATAATTAAATTACTGGTCACAACCCGACCACGCACCTGCTGCGTGGTCAGGGTTGAAAACGTAGTGGCAGCAAGCATCCGGCTCCATCGCGCAGCGATTTAATTGGCCGGATGCCGTTATAGGTCACACATGTAGTGGCAAAGATAACGTAAATTGGTCAGGGTGTGACCTGTAACATAATTATGGAACACGCAGCGGCAGGAATCTAATATATACAAAAAGACCGGAGGAAAATGATATGGCTCTTACACAAAAAGAGATGGAAATGCTGTCACAATTATTAGACCAGAAATCAGACCAGAAACTGCAGCCAGTTTACGATAGTCTTGTCAGTCTTGAAAAAAAAGCAGATGCGGTTGATTTGCGCCTGAAGAAAGTTGAACTTACGATTGAAACAGATCTAAGACCTTATATCAACGAGGTGGCAGCTTGTGACATACCATGTCTGGTGTAAAGGAAAACAGCTTCCCGGATGAGAACCGTAAGCTGTATACCATGAATACGGAATTCCTGACAGATCCGGAAACATATGCGCGGTATTACTGTGAAATGTCCGCCGCGCGCCGGGAGAAGATTGACCGGCTTTGTCAGGAGAAGGACCGCAGGCTTTCCCTGGCAGCAGGGATTCTGCTTGACCGGGGACTGCAGAACTATGGTCTGCGGGAAGCAGATGTGAATATTGCGCTTGGAGCGCATGGAAAGCCGTATCTTTCGGATTTTCCGGACATTCATTTCAGCCTTTCACATTCAAACGAAATGGCTATAGCAGTATTTGCAGATGCAGAGGTTGGATGTGATATAGAATACCAGAAGCGGCTCAATGAAAAGCTGGCCAGACGCTTTTTCTGTACACAGGAATACGCCTGGATGATGGAAGAGAGGGATATCCAAAAACGAAAAGGACGGTTTTACCGGCTCTGGACCCTGAAGGAAAGCTTTTTAAAAGCAACGGGAATGGGACTTTTGCTGCCCCTGGATTCTTTTTGTTTTGTTTTTGAGGGAGAGCTTCTGTGCTCGCTGCGCCAGCAGTATGATGACGCAGAGTATCTGCTGGAAGAATATCCGTTTGCGGATTACAGTGCCGCGATCTGTACGAGGCTGGAGTAGAGATTCGGAGCAGATGCTGTTTGTGATCGGCCGGCAGGAAAAATATATATGTTTGGAACAGGCGTTAACGGGATGGTATGGAATATAACAGAAAACAAACGGGAGGTATTGATTAATTATGAAAAAACCGGTACTGGTAGTAATGGCAGCAGGAATGGGCAGCCGCTATGGCGGTCTGAAGCAGATTGACCCGGTCGATCCGGAGGGGCACATTATCATGGACTTTTCTGTCTATGACGCGGTTCGCGCCGGGTTTGAAAAGGTGATTTTTATTATTAAGAAAGAGAATGAGGCAGATTTCCGAAATGCGATCGGAGACCGGCTTGAGAAGCAGATAGAGGTGTCCTATGTTTATCAGGAATTGTCCAACCTTCCGGAAGGATTCGCGGTGCCGGATGGCAGAGTGAAGCCATGGGGAACCGGTCACGCGGTATTAAGCTGCCTCAATGAGGTGGATGGGCCGATGGTGGTCATCAATGCGGATGACTATTATGGAAGTCATGCGTTTGCCCTGGCGTATGATTTTCTGACCGGGAAGGAAGACGAAGCGGCGGATATGACAGGCCGCTATATGATGGTTGGATATCGGCTGGAAAATACGCTTACCGAGAATGGTTCCGTCGCGCGGGGAATCTGCGAGACAGATGAAAACGGCCATCTGATCAGGATCACGGAACGCACCTGTATTGAAAGGCACGGCGATGGGATTGCCTATACAGAGGATGGAGGACAGAGCTGGACACCGCTTGCGGCGGATACTACGGTTTCTCTGAATATGTGGGGATTTTCAGCGGATATCCTCATCCGGCTAAAGGAACGGTTTCAGGTTTTCCTGGAGGAAAATCTGGAGAAAAATCCGCTCAAATGCGAATATTTCCTTCCATTTGTCGTGGATGAGCTCCTTACTGAGAAGAAAGCATCTGTGACGGTCATGCGTACACCGGATAAGTGGTATGGTGTGACCTATAAGGAGGATAAGCCGGCATTGATGGAGGCGATTCAAAAGATGAAGGATGGAGGTCTTTATCCGCAGAGACTTTGGAAATAGAAACGATTCAGAAAAGCAGGCCAATAGAATCCCGCAAGCGGGATTCTATTTTACATTTCCTTTCAATTCATTACTTCAAATTTACTGTTTCTTTACATTGGACAGGTTATGTATTTTACATAGCTGCATTAAAATGATCTCCGTAATGAGGCACCGGAACAGACAAGAGAGACTGGAAGGGTAAGTCCTCTGAAAAACAGGTTCTATATTAAAAAGGAGACGAATGATTATGAAGAGAAAAGCAATCGCGGCAGTGATCGCAGCAATGATGGCAGCCAGCCTTGGAACAACCGCTATGGCAGATGCGACTGGTGAAATTGTAGTGTGTTCCAGAGAAGATGGCTCGGGAACTCGCGGCGCGTTCATTGAGCTGGTTGGTGTAGAGCAGAAGGATGAGGATGGCAACAAAGTAGATATGACGACAGAAGCTGCGGAGATTACGAACAGTACAGCAGCTATGATTACAAAGGTAGCTGGTGATGAGAACGCAATTGGTTATATTTCTTTGGGTTCTCTGGATGACAGCGTGACAGCAGTGGCGATCGATGGAGTGGAAGCGACCGTAGAGAACGTGGAGGCTGGCGACTATACCGTTGTACGTCCATTTAACATTCTGACCATGGAAGAAGTCAGTGAAGAAGCACAGGATTTCATCGACTTTATCCTGAGTGAGGAAGACCAGGCGGTTATTTCTGAAAATGGCTACATTGCCCTTTCTGACGCAGAGCCGTTTGCGGGTGGCAGCGTATCCGGAAAGATTGTAGTGGGTGGTTCTTCTTCTGTGACTCCGGTGATGGAGAAGCTCGCTGAGGCTTATGCAGAAATCAACGAGAACCTTGAGATTGAAGTCATGCAGAGCGATTCCACAACGGGTGTGACATCTACAATTGATGGCAACTATGATATCGGAATGGCTTCTCGTGAGCTTAAAGAAGAGGAAGAAGAGGAAGGTATCTCGGCTACGATGATCGCGCAGGATGGTATTGCAGTGATCGTGAATAATGAGAGCGGCATCACGGAGCTTACCACGGAACAGGTAATGCAGATTTATACTGGTGAAATCACGACCTGGGAAGAGATTACAGAGGCAGCTGAGTAAAAACCGTATCCCTTGTGATGACAGAAAAGAGTACCAGTCAGACGGAGAATCTGGCTGGTGCTTTTCATTAATAATGAAGGAGAGAGTATGACACAGAAGTTTTCTGAGCGATTGATGCGGATTCTGTTTCTGATTGCGGCCTGTATGTCAATACTGGCGGTAGCTCTGATCTGCATTTTCCTTTTCGCGAACGGAATTCCAACTATGATTAAAATTGGTATTCCCGACTTCCTGCTTGGAACGACCTGGAAACCGTCGAATAATATCTATGGGATTCTTCCATTTATTCTGGGCAGTATCTATGTGACTGCCGGTTCGATTGTAATTGGGGTGCCAATTGCGATGCTGACCGCAATTTTTCTGGCATTTTATTGCCCCAAACGGATTTACACGCCGCTGAAATCGATGATCAATCTGCTGGCGGGTATTCCTTCCGTTGTATATGGTTTTTTCGGTATGGTCTGGATTGTTCCAATGATGAAATCGATCATCGGAAGCTCTGGTAGTACGATGCTGACTGCGTGTATTCTGCTTGGAATCATGATTCTTCCGACCGTTATCGGCGTCATGGAGCCTGCGCTTCGCAGTGTTCCGGACAGCTATTATGAGGGGTCTCTCGCGCTTGGGGCGACCCATGAGAGAAGCGTATTCTGTATTGTGCTTCCGGCAGCAAAATCCGGTGTGGTAGCGGGAATCGTACTTGGAATCGGCCGTTCCATTGGTGAGACGATGGCAGTTATCATGGTTGCGGGCAACCAGACATGGATGCCAAAGGGACTTTTGAAGGGCGTGCGTACAATGACAGCAAACATTGTAATAGAAATGGGCTACGCGTCAGGTTTGCACAGGCAGGCGCTGATTGCGACAGGCGTGGTACTCTTCGTGTTCATTTTGATTATCAATCTGAGCGTTTCACTTTTGAAGAGGAGGTCTGAGCATGAGTAAAAAGATTGCCTATTTTAAACATCATCCATTCTCTGCCCTGGTGAAATGTCTGGTATGGCTGGCGGCGATCATTACAGCGGTAGTATTGGTATTTATCGTTGGCTTTATTCTGGTCAAGGGTGTGCCGAACCTGAAACCGAGCCTTTTTGCCTTAAAGTATACTTCCGATAATGTTTCGCTGATGCCGGCTTTGATCAATACTCTGATCATTACGGCCCTGGCTCTGGTCATTGCGGTTCCGGTCGGTATTTTTGCGGCGATCTTTCTGGTGGAATATGCGAAAAAAGGAAGCAGGCTGGTAAGCCTGGTGCGTATCACAGCAGAAACGCTTTCCGGCATTCCCTCTATCGTGTTCGGCTTGTTTGGTCTTCTGTTTTTTACAACAACATTAGGCTGGGGTTTTTCCCTGATGTCTGGCGCATTCACTCTTGTAATCATGATTCTGCCGCTGATAATGCGTACGACAGAGGAAGCGCTGATTGCTGTTCCGGATGCTTATCGAGAGGCTTCCTTTGGCCTGGGCGCCGGTAAGCTGCGGACCATTTTTCGCGTGGTACTTCCGTCTGCTATTCCCGGAATCCTTTCCGGTGTCGTTCTTGCTACCGGACGAATCGTCGGTGAGACAGCCGCATTGCTCTATACAGCAAGTACGGTAGCACAGGTGCCAAGCACCCTCTTCGGAAGTGGGCGTACCCTGGCGGTTCATATGTATGTGCTGTCGAATGAGGGGCTTCATATGGGTGAAGCTTACGCGACGGCTGTTGTCCTGATTGTGCTGGTTTTGATTCTCAATGGTTTGTCATCCCTGTTTGCCGGTATGCTGATGAAGGGGCAGGAGTAGGAAATACATGCATTGTTACGGAGAGAGAGGCAATGACCTGGTAACATCGCACAGGAGTGAGAGGAAAAGGATAAAATGGGAAAGATAGACATTAAAAACACGGATTTATACTATGGGGATTTCCATGCACTCAAGAATATCAACCTTGAAATCCCGGCAAATAAGATTACCGCTTTTATCGGGCCGAGCGGCTGTGGAAAATCGACGCTTTTAAAGTCTTTAAACCGCATGAATGACCTGGTGGAGGGCTGTAAAATTACCGGTAAGATTACACTGGATGGGGAAGATATTTATGGGGATATGGATGTCAATCGGCTGAGAAAGCGCGTCGGAATGGTATTTCAGAAGGCAAATCCGTTCCCCATGAGCATATATGATAATGTCGCATATGGACCGAGAACACATGGAATCCGCAATAAGGCAAAGCTTGATGAGATCGTAGAGAAGGCGCTGCGGGATGCGGCAATCTGGGATGAGGTCAAGGACCGTCTGAAAAAGAGCGCGCTGGGCATGTCCGGCGGGCAGCAGCAGCGGCTTTGCATTGCCAGGGCCCTGGCAGTAGAACCGGAGGTACTGCTGATGGATGAGTCTACCTCAGCGCTGGATCCGATTTCGACTTCCAGAATTGAGGATCTGGTGATTGAGCTGAAGGAGAAATATACCATTGCGATGGTAACGCACAATATGCAGCAGGCAGCACGTATTTCAGACAAAACAGCGTTTTTCCTTCTCGGTGAAATGATTGAATTTGACGATACTACGACGCTGTTCTCTGTTCCGAAGAACAAAAAAAACAGAAGAGTACATTACGGGGAGGTTTGGCTGATTATGAGAGATCGATTTGTAGAAAAACTGGACCAGCTGCAGAAAGAGCTGCTTGAAATGGGAATGCTTTGCGAAGAGGCGATTATGAAGACCTATCGTCTGCTTGTTTCTACGGAGAATCGTGAGGAGACGGCGGAAGAAATTGACCATCTGGAAAATGAGATTGATGGGAAAGAGCAGGGGATAGAGAGTATCTGCCTGCAGCTTCTTCTGCGGCAGCAGCCGGTGGCAACAGACCTGCGCCGTATATCTGCCGCAATGAAAATGATTACGGACCTGGAGCGTATTGGCGACCAGGCGACGGATATTGCTGAGATTATGAAGACCGGCAGCATTGATGTGCCGGTCAAAGGTGTGGCGATCGCGCAGATGGCAGAATTCACGGTCAGTATGGTGAATAAGAGCGTAGAGGCATATGTGAATCGTGACCTGGAGCTCGCGAAGGAAGTGATTGAAAGCGATGACAGGCTCGACGCAATGTTTCTTGAGGTAAGAAGAACGCTGACAGAGCCGACCATTAATGAAACTTTTAACAACGATCAGATTCTGGATCTTCTGATGATAGCAAAATATTATGAGCGCATCGGCGACCACGCAACAAACGTTGGTGAATGGGTAGAATTTTCGCTGACCGGGGTACACAGGCAGGGAAAAAAGGTGTATAATGTGTTTGGCGTGTATGCGAAGTGAGTAGATGACGGACGCGCCGGGCTGTCATAGGATGCCCTCGGACACGCTCGGCGCTGATTTCCTGAATTGTTTGTTTTTATAAGCATACATCAGCACCAGACACAAGGGTGGAAAAGGGAAAGAATGATAATGGGAAAGAGGGGATGCAGCAGGTGGCGTTGATTTATATTGTAGAAGATGTTGAGAATATTTATGATATTGAGATGTTTGCTCTTATGAATTCAGGGTATGAGG
>JAJQGP010000087.1:24712-58819 GCA_021200475.1 Lachnospiraceae bacterium | reverse complement strand
CTCAGAGGTGAACTTTGTTCCCGAAAATTTCAGCGTTAACTTCTGAAGACGGGGATAGCGGCATATAGCCTGCGAAGCAGGCGGTCTGCGGCCTGCTGCTCTAAACAAAGTATCAAAGCATTGATTACTCAATCGTATAACAAGGAAATGGTTGCGAAAAATGGCGGAAAATGATATACTCGTAAAAAATGTCGAACTGGAAGCTTCAGAGCCGGCAGGAACAGGCGGAAGGTTCCGGAAACCTGAAAGATACGTAAAGCTTTTCGTATAAGGCAGAGCTGTTTTGCGCGGTTCTGCGGAACGGAAGTACAGAAGAAGCGGAGGAATAGAAAATGAAAAAGATCGAAGACTATGTAAGAAGTATTCCGGATTTTCCGGAGAAGGGCATTATCTTTCGTGACGTTACCAGTATCCTGCAGGACGCGGATGGGCTGCGGCTTTCCATTGATCTGATTCAGGAGAAGCTGGCCGGACTTGATTTTGATGTGGTGGTCGGAACGGAGTCCAGAGGATTTATTTTTGGAATGCCGGTTGCATATAATCTGCATAAGCCGTTTGTTCCGGTTCGCAAAAAGGGAAAGCTTCCCTGTGAGACGATTTCCAAGGAATACGATCTGGAGTATGGTTCCGCGACGATTGAGATGCATAAGGATGCGATTCTGCCTGGACAGAAGGTCGTAGTGATTGACGATCTGATCGCGACAGGCGGAACCATCGAGGCGGCGATTCAGATGATCGAAGAGCTGGGCGGCGAGGTTGTGAAGGTTGTGTTCCTGATGGAGCTTGCGGGATTGAAGGGGCGTGAGAAGCTTGCAAAGTATGATGTGGATTCCGTGATCTGCTATGAAGGAAAATAGGATCCCCCGCGGCGGCTGAGATAAGGGTAATTTGGTTATGGGAAGACCTGTAACACAGGTACTGAGAACAGGACGAAAGAATATGTGACACGGAAGGCGGTGAGACCAGATGCCGAAGGATTTGGATGTAAAATCAGAAGAGATAGAAGAAATCAAAAAAGCCGATGCCAGTGTGAAGAAGATGGACGATTTTACGGATCCGGATGAACTTTACCGGGAACTGATCGCAAGCGTCCGGAAATATCATCCTTCCGACGATATCTCTATGATAGAGAAAGCGTATCACGTTGCATATGAAGCGCATAAGGACCAGAAGCGGAGATCCGGTGAGCCTTATATCATTCATCCCCTTTGTGTGGCGATTATCCTTGCTGATCTGGAACTGGACAAAGAGACGATCGTGGCCGGACTTTTACATGATGTTGTGGAAGACACTGTCATGACCTCGGAAGATTTGCGGGAGCAATTCGGAGCGGAGGTTGAACTGCTGGTCGATGGTGTGACAAAGCTGGGCAAACTCAGTTATCCGGCTGACAAACTGGATGTTCAGGCAGAGAATCTGCGAAAAATGTTTCTTGCTATGGCGAGGGATATCCGTGTGATTCTTGTCAAGCTGGCTGACCGTCTGCACAATATGCGTACTGCGAAATACTGGTCGCCGGAGACGCAGAAGAAAAAAGCGCGTGAAACCATGGATATTTATGCGCCGATCGCGCATCGGCTTGGTATTTCCAAGATTAAGGTTGAGCTGGACGACTTATCTCTGAAGTATCTGGAACCGGATATTTATTACGATCTGGTAGACAAGATCGCGCTGAAGCGGGATGAACGGCAGGCCTATGTGGACAGCATTGTCGCGCAGGTGCGCGGGCATATTGAAGAGGCAGGAATCAAGGCGCAGGTTGACGGCCGGATCAAGCATTTTTTCAGTATTTATAAGAAAATGGTGAACCAGCAGAAAACGCTGGATCAGATTTATGACCTGTTTGCAGTTCGAATTATTGTCGATACGGTGAAGGACTGTTATGCGGCCCTTGGTGTGATTCATGAAATGTATAAGCCGATTCCCGGACGATTTAAGGACTATATCGCGATGCCGAAGCAGAATATGTATCAGTCCCTGCATACGACGCTGATCGGTCCGAACGGCATGCCGTTTGAGATTCAGATCCGCACTTTTGAAATGCACCGTACGGCAGAATATGGTATTGCGGCGCACTGGAAGTATAAAGAAGCGGCAGACGGCAAAAAGAGCGATACCAGGAGTGAGGAGGCAAAGCTGAGCTGGCTGCGGCAGGTGCTGGACTGGCAGATGTCGGACAATCGCGAGTTTATGAGCCTTCTGAAGAGCGATTTCGACCTGTTTGCGGAGAGTGTTTACTGCTTTACGCCGGCAGGGGATGTGAAGAACCTTCCGAACGGCTCCACGCCGATTGATTTTGCATACAGCATTCACAGCGCGGTGGGAAACCGCATGATCGGTGCGCGCGTCAATGGCAAGCTGGTGACGATTGATTATGTGATTCAGAACGGGGATCGGATTGAGATCATTACGTCTCAGAATTCCCGCGGTCCGAGCCGGGACTGGCTGAAAATTGTCAAGAGCTCGCAGGCGAGGAATAAGATTAATCAATGGTTCCGCCAGGAATTGAAGGAAGACAATATCGTAAAAGGCAAGGAAATGCTTGCCGCTTACTGTAAATCCAAAGGTCTGGTGCAGTCTGACCTGATGAAGCAGTCCTATATGGACCGTGTGATGTCTAAGTATGGGTTCCGTGACTGGGATTCCGTGATGGCAGCGCTGGGGCATGGCGGTCTGAAGGAAGGCCAGATTGTCAATAAGCTGCTGGAAGGCTATGACCAGGATCACCGCAGGGAAATCACGGATGCGGAGATTATAGAAGCTGTACAGAGTGCGAAGGATACTGCTCCGGTGCGCATCCGCAAATCAAAGGGCGGGATTACCGTGCAGGGGATTAATGACGTTAGCGTCCGCTTTGCGAAATGCTGCAGTCCGATCCCGGGGGATGAGATTATCGGCTTTGTTACGCGCGGCAGAGGGGCAACCATACACCGCACAGACTGTATTAATATTGTAAATCTGCCGGAAAGCGAGCGGATGCGTCTGATCGACGCGGAATGGCAAAAGGAGGCTACTGCCGGCAATCAGGGGATGTATCTGGCAGAGATCATGATTTACTGTAACAACCGCACGGGTCTGCTGGTGGATATAACGAAGGTATTTACAGAGAACAAGATTGATGTGCAGTCGGTCAATTCCCGTACCAGCAAGCAGGGAATCGCTACGATTGCCATGTCTTTCGAAGTGGTGGGAAAGGATACGCTGCAATATCTGATTGAGCGTCTGCGTCAGATTGAGAGTGTGATTGATATTGAGAGAACGACGGGGTGATAAGATGAATCAGCTTCAGCTTGAGACGCTGGTGCTTGGCCCGGTGAGGACGAATTGCTATCTGGCCAAAAACAGGTCGTCCGGTGCGCTGCTGATCCTGGATCCGGCGGATCGGGCGGATGACATTGTACGGAAAATTACCGCCATGGGCGGGAAGCCGGAAGCCATCCTGCTGACGCATGGACATTTTGATCATATCGGCGCTGCCATGGAGCTGAAAACCCGATATGGGATTCCCATTTATGCGCTGGATAAGGAGCAGGAGGTTCTGTCTGATCCGGTAAAGAATCTGACGTGCTGGTATGGCAGTGGGTATGGCCTGACGGCAGATCGGTATTTTACAGATGGAGAGGAGCTGCTCCTGGCCGGGTTTGCCGTTACCGTGCTGCATACGCCGGGACACACCATCGGAAGTACCTGTTATTACCTTTCCGGGGAGAAGGTTTTGTTTTCCGGTGATACCCTGTTTCACTGCAGCGTAGGGCGGACGGATTTTCCGACCGGGAGCATGGGTGATATGCATCGTTCCCTCCATGAAACACTTTTTCTGCTCCCGGATGAGACGGATGTCTATCCGGGACATGAGGCTCCGACAACGATCCAGTATGAAAAGCGCTTTAATCCATACTGAGGAGCTGTTGCGAAACAACCAGTAGAAAACGATTGAGAAGATATGATACAGGTAAGCTTAAACAGACAATGTTTTCAATACGATGTTCATTCGCTGGTACGCGCTTTCTATCCGGGCGAGGAAGTGCGGGTAGACTGTGGTCAGAGCGCGGATGAAGAAAATAAGAGTGACAGGGTGCCTGCGGCAGAATGCCGGCAGGCACCAGATAAAAAGGATGCCGTTCGGCCGGATACGGAGCTGTTTTTTCTGAACATTACTTTTGTGCCGGAAGCGGACGGCCGGTCGCAGATTCGAATGCTTCTCTTTGAAAATGCAGAGGAGAGGCTCTGCAGGGAGAGCTTCTGCTGTGAGGAAGACCGCCATGAGACGAAGAATGAGCTGAAACGGCTGCTTTATCAGCTGCTGTCCGGATATTCCGGAAAAACGCTGCCGTGGGGGAATCTGACAGGCATCCGCCCGACGAAAATCCCGATGGCTCTTTTGAATCAGGGATGGAAAAACAGCGCGATCGCTGATTATATGCGGAAAACCTATTACACGAGCAATGAAAAAACAGCGCTTGCCATCGCGATCGCGAATCGGGAGCGCTATTTGCTGGAGAAATTGTGTCTGAACCAGGAGGCAGATCGGACGCAGACAATTCCGGAGCCGTTGTGGAACGGCTACAGTCTTTATATTGGCATCCCGTTTTGCCCCAGTATTTGTCTTTACTGTTCCTTCAGCTCAAGCCCGATTGCTTTGTGGAAAAATCAGGTGGACGCCTATCTGGATACCCTCCTGTATGAGATGGAGCGGGTGTCGAAGCTGCTGCCGGGGCGCGGGCCGGATACGGTCTATATCGGCGGAGGTACGCCGACAACGCTGGAGGCGGAACAGCTGGACCGGCTTCTCTCAAAGGTGGAGAGCTGCTTTGATCTTGGACGTACCCAGGAGTATACGGTAGAGGCCGGCCGGCCGGACAGTATTTCGCGGGAGAAGCTCTCGGTATTGAAGAAGCATGGCATCACACGGATTTCCATTAATCCACAGACGATGAATCAGGAGACGCTTGACTTTATAGGCAGGAAGCATACGGTAGAAGAGACAAGGGACGCCTTTTTCCTGGCACGGGAGATGGGGTTTGACAATATTAATATGGATCTGATCGTCGGATTGCCCGGCGAGGGTGCTTCCGAAGTGGAACACACAATGCAGGTGCTTTCCGCGATGGCTCCGGACAGCATTACGGTTCATTCTCTTGCAGTGAAGCGGGCTGCCAGACTGCGTCTGTTCCGCGAAGAGCACAGGGAGCTTACATTTGAAAACAGCAGTGCGATCATGGATATGACGGCGGCTTATACGCGGGAGGCTGGTTTGCACCCCTATTATCTGTACCGGCAGAAGAATATGGCGGGTAATTTTGAAAATGTCGGATACGCCAGGGAAGGCTGCGAGGGTTTATACAATATTCTGATCATGGAAGAAATCCAGACCATCCTGGCCCTTGGCGCGGGAGCCTCTACAAAACTGGTACTGCCTGGGAACCGGATTTCCCGGGTGGAAAATGTGAAGGATATTAAAAATTACATGGAGCGAATCGACGAAATGATAGAGAGAAAGAGGGCAGGGCTGTATGGGTGAAAACGCGCCTCTTTACAAAAAAAATATCCGATCATCCGCCCCAGTATTGTAAAGGAGCTGACGCATGCCTGTACGGTAAGCAATCTGGCTTTTCGCGTGGGGGAAGAGATGGGTCTGCTGCCGGAAGACTGCCATGATCTTGCTGTTGCCGGGTTCCTTCACGATATTGGTAAGCTGGAACTGGCGCACTATGTGCGCGGACACGAGAACGAGACACTTGTAATTGAGGAAATGCGCTATGTTCGCCGTCATTCTGTGATTGGTGCGGCGATTCTGGAAAAAATGGGATATCCACGGACCGTGGTGGATATGGTTAAATACCATCATGAAAACTGTGACGGCACCGGGTATCCGATGAATCTGACAAGAGAGGATATTCCCATAGGAGCGCGGATCCTGCGTGTCTGTGATGTGTTTGCCGCGCTGACATCGGATCGCCCGTACCGCCGGGCCTTTGACGTGGATACGGCGGTAGAGATGATGATCGAAGAATCGAAAGATTATGATATCGGTGTGTTTCTGGCTTTTTTGCGTGTCGTCCATAAGCCGGGGCTGGAGGAGCTGCTTGACACAGGCGCTCTGGAGACAAAGCTGGAAGAATTGCTGGATGCGGGGAATCCGGAGAAGCGCATGGCGTGGCCGGAAACGGAGAACAGCCGGAATTTTGACATATGAAATGGTGGTAAGGAGGATTTTGACATGATTACACAGGCACCGAGGGGTGTACAGGACTGGTATGGAGAGGATATGCGCAGGCGCGCTTATGTGGAGAAGCTTGCGCGGGAGACGGCACGTACGTATCATATGAGTGAGATTATTACGCCGATTTTTGAACACACAGAGCTTTTTCAGCGCGGTGTGGGTGATACGACGGATGTCGTGCAAAAAGAGATGTACACGTTTCAGGATAAGGGGAAACGCAGTATTACATTGAAGCCGGAAGGCACAGCAGGTGTGATGCGCGCTTATCTGGAGCACAGCCTCTATGCCAATGCGGCGCCGACGAAGCTTTTTTATGTGACACCGGCGTTTCGCTATGAAAAGCCGCAGAAGGGCAGACTTCGCCAGCATCACCAGTTTGGTGTGGAAATCGTTGGTTCAGAGAGCCCGCTTGTGGAGATGGAACTGATCACCTTTGTGACGGAGCTGCTTGGCAAGCTTGGTCTGCGCGACGTGAAGCTTCACATCAACAGCATCGGCTGCGCGAATTGCCGGAAGGCTTACAATGACGCGCTGCTCTCTTACCTGAAGAAATATGAGACACAGCTCTGTCCAACCTGTCGCGAACGCATGGAGAAAAATCCGCTGCGTGTATTGGATTGCAAGGTAGATACCTGTAAGGCAATTGTCGCGGATGCCCCCCGCACCATTCAGTACCTGGATGACGCGTGCAGGGAGCATTTTGAAGAATTGCAGTCTCTGCTGGATGAGCTTTCGATTCCCTATGAAATCGACACCGGGATTGTCCGCGGCCTGGATTATTACACAAAGACAGTGTTTGAATTTGTGAATGCGGATGGATTTACGCTCTGCGGCGGCGGCAGATACGACGGACTGATTCATGAGCTGGATGAAAAACAGGATATCCCATCGGCCGGATTTGGTATGGGAATTGAACGTATCCTGTATTTTATGGAGAATGAGGGCGTCTGCTTTCCGGAAGAGGAGCCGGTGGATCTTTATGTCGGGATTCTCGGAAAAGAAGCGCGTCCCCGCGCATATCAGCTGGTGAGCGATCTTCGAAAGAAAGGACTGATCGTTGAGACGGATTACATGGACCGCAGTGTAAAAGCGCAGATGAAGTACGCGAATAAGCTGGGTGTCTTAAATACAGTGATTATCGGTACGCAGGAGCTTTCGGATCATTGCGCGAAATTGAAAAATATGGCTACCGGTGAACAGACAGAGGTCGCACTGGATCAGATCGCGGAGTTTCTGTCCGAAAAATAGACCGGGTGGCAGCCGAACGCCTTTTATTCCGACGGGGATACCTCCTGGGTATCTTCTCCTGAGGAAGAGAAGGCTTCGATCGCCGCAGTCATCCCGCCCATAAGGGCGTCCGTGAATTCGTTATCGAAATAGATCTCCCAGGTGGAACCATTGTTGGAAAACGTAATGGTAACGTCAATGGATGTGGTGGCTGTGTTTTCCTGCAAAGCCTCCAGAAGCATCCGGGAGGTTTCATTGGAAAAGACGACAGAGTTGTCCCGGATGGACTGCGTCGTTCCGGCGTAGGCCAGGAGCGCTTTTTTATACACTTCCAGTACACTGGTCATATCAACGCTTGTGACACGGATCACTGCTTCGGCAGAGGATCCGTTTTCTGTACATCGGAGAATTTCGCAGTCAAACGCATCGGTCAGCTGCCGAATGTACGCCTCATCAATCAAAGAGTAGTATTCTGTGTTGCAGGTAGCAAAAATATCTTCCACTTCGAGATAATCCATCCATTCATCTGCGGACAGCTCACGCAGCGCTTCCAGATGGATTTCAAGAACCTCAGAAGCGCTTAAGATATAGGGATCATTCATATAAGTGATAAATCCGCCGACCAGCTCATTCTCCAGATCAGAGTCTGAGAGAATCGTCCAGATATCATCTGTTTTCTGAAGATGAAAATAGGCGGTGGTGACAGCGGTGTCATAAGTGTTGGCAGCAAGCGTATCACGCAGGAGACAATAGTAATCGTTTGTAGTTGATTCTGTGTTATCTTCCGGATATATTTCGACCGATTGTTTTAAAATTTCCGTGCAGAGATCACGGGCAAGGGCTTTTGCGTCTATATTGGTGATCTGGACGGCAACGGTAGCGTTATCGCCGTTAATGGTTTCTTCTTGAATGCGGTACGAAAAATCCTGAAAGAAGAGACTGACCGCTTCTGCGGCGTCTGAGCCGATTTCGCCGGAGGCCAGGTTCGAATTGATCAGATTTTCATAAGAGATAAAGGAGGCAATGGTATCCTCATCAAGCTCTCGGATCTGTTCCAGCTCTTGCAGAACGGCCTGAGAAGGACGTTCCATCTCCTTCCTGTTCCACTGATAGAGGAGACCGACAAACAGAAGCTGCACTGCCAGAATTGCAGGGATCCCGATGGAGAAACGCCGCTTTTTGGTCTTATGATGGAAGAGGTACATACCCACCAGGATGCCGACACTGCCGAAAATAAGCGCAATGAGAAAAAGCGTTCGCTCCGGAATCCGCTTTTTTCTCCGCCGGGCCTTCAGCTTGTCCAGTCCCATAACCAGCAGCCCGATGATATTTATGAGAATGGTGTATGTAATCAAAAAAACCTTCATTTTCACCTCTGACAATAAGTACCTTTGATGGAAAGATTTTACACGAAATGATTGTATTTGTCAAACTCTACTTTAAATAATTTTCAAATTCAAATCGTATCTGACATAATTCGATAAAAATCGTCCGGTTTCGCGCACAAAGTGAACAGCTGATTTGCCTTTTAAATGGAAAACAAACAAAGCTTCGGAAATAATGTGATTTCGCAAAAAGTTTGGCTTCTGTGTTTTTATGACGGGACTGGCATTACAGAAAATGTATTTCTGAAAAAAACCGGTGAAAGAGCATGGAAAAAAACAGGGCGAACGGTCTTGACTTTTATTGGAAAGCAAAGTAAGATATGCGAAGTGTGTAAATAAGAAGACTGTTGGGAAGGTCGAACAGTTTCGAAGGCTACGATAAAACAGTAAGGAGAAAATATTATGTATTCACTGGATGAAGTGCGGCGCGTGGACAGCGAGATCGCAGATGCGATTGTCGCGGAGCAGGAGAGGCAGAACAGCCACATTGAACTGATCGCATCGGAAAACTGGGTTTCCAGGGCTGTGATGGCGGCAATGGGAAGTCCCCTGACGAATAAATATGCGGAAGGCTACCCGGGGAAGCGCTATTATGGCGGCTGTGAATGTGTGGACGTTGTGGAGAACCTCGCGAGAGAGCGAGCCATGGAGCTGTTTGGATGTACTTATGCAAATGTACAGCCGCATTCCGGGGCGCAGGCGAATATGGCAGTGTTCTTTGCGCTGCTGAAGCCTGGCGACAAGGTGATGGGTATGAATCTCTCCCAGGGCGGTCATCTTTCGCATGGAAGTCCTGCGAATTTTTCAGGAGCCTATTTTGACGTTACACCTTATGGTGTCAATGACGACGGTTTTATCGACTATGACGAGGTGCGGAGGATTGCGCTGGAATGCCGCCCGAAGATGATCGTGGCCGGAGCGAGCGCTTATGCGCGCACGATTGATTTTAAGCGTTTTCGCGAGATCGCAGACGAGGTGGGGGCGTATCTGATGGTAGATATCGCGCACATTGCGGGTCTGGTGGCCGCTGGGATCCATCCAAGCCCGATTCCCTATGCGCATGTGACTACAACGACGACGCATAAGACTCTGCGCGGACCGCGTGGAGGCCTGATTCTGTCAGACGCGGAGTTCGCGAAGAAAGCGAATTTTAATAAAGCGGTATTTCCGGGAACACAGGGAGGGCCGCTGATGCATGTGATTGCGGCAAAGACTGTTTGCTTCAAAGAGGCGCTTCAGCCGGAGTTCAGGACTTATCAGGAGAATGTCGCAAAGAATGCGAAGGCTCTCTGCGCCGGTTTGATGAACCGTGGGGTACGGATTGTATCCGGCGGCACAGACAACCATCTGATGCTGGTAGACCTGACCAGTGTAGGCAAGACTGGCAAGGAGGTCGAGCATCTGCTGGATTCGGTAAATATTACCTGCAATAAGAACACGATTCCGAATGACCCGCAGTCCGCTTTCGTGACCAGCGGTGTGCGTCTGGGGACGCCGGCAGTTACCTCGCGCGGTATGAATGAGGCAGATATGGACACGATTGCGGAAGCGATTGCGTGCGTAGTGAAGAGTGAGCCGGGATGTGAGGAGAAGGCCAGGGCGCTGGTGAAAGCGCTTACAGACCGATATCCGCTGATCGGATGATCTGACTGCCAGGAAGCCTGCTGATTCGTATTGCGTCTTAGCACAATAGAAGTTTTGCTGTTCGAATCATTTCATGTTTCAGGAAGAATTCCGGTTCGCCGATTGGCTGAGGGAGTTCTTCCTTTCTTTTTGTTTCTGCGGCCTGCCGCTCTGAATCGTTATTTTTTGTTAAGTTCAGAAATACTTAAGAAAAATTGTGGAACTTTTGGCTGTGGGTGTGTTATATTGTAAATGACACGCAACCGCAGCAGGCCGCAGTGCGCTCTGGCGGTGCAAAACAGATAGGTTATTTTGTAACAGATCCTTAGTAACTATACAGAAAGTTTAAGGGAAGACAGTTTATGAAAAAAGCAATGATTACGATCCTGATTCTGGCCTTGCTTGGCGGCGGGGGTTATGGTGCGTATTACTATTTTTATCTGGGAGGTTCTGCGGCGACGGAACGCGTATCCTCCTCCAGCGAGGATGCTGTGTATGTGGAGAAGGTATCGGTCATCACTGGCTATGGTTCCGGTACAGGAGTTGTCGACCGTTACAGCGGTGAGGTGGAAGCGCAGGCAACCCTGGAGATTAAGCTGGACTCGAACCGCACAGTGGATGAGTGCTATGTAGAGGTCGGTGACGTGGTGGAGGAAGGGCAGGCCCTTTTTTCTTATGAGACGCAGGAGGAAGAGGATCAGATTGCCCAGAACGAGATTGATATAGAGAAACAGCAGATGGAGATTCAGTCTTATGAAGCGCAGATCACGTCCTATGAAAAACTGATTGCGACCTATAAGGATGAGGATGATATTCTGGAAGCGAATCTGCAGATTCAGTCCTTCCAGAACTCGATCCGCTCTCTGGAATATGAAATCCAGTCCCTGCAGGTAGAAAATGAGAGTCTGCAGGAGACGATTGATGGGGCGGTTGTGACGGCGGACATGGGCGGCATTGTCCAGAAGATTTCCGATACGGAGGATGACTCCGACTCCTATTATTCCAGCTCAGATAGTTCCGTGTATATTACGATCCTGGCGGAAGGAGACTATCGAATCAAGGGCACGATCAACGAGCTGAATTACTATGATATTTATGAGGGAATCGCTGTGATCGTCTATTCCCGCGTAGACGCTTCTCAGACCTGGACGGGTGAGATTACGGACATCAGCACGGAGCAGGATGAGAAGGACTCTGACAGCTATTATTATTACTCGAGTTCTTCGTCAGATACCTCTACCTATAGCTTTTATATTGATCTGGACAGCTCGGAAGGGCTTCTCCTCGGACAGCATGTTTATATTGAAGTGGATTCCGGACAGTCAGAGGAGAAAACCGGCATGTGGCTGGAGGAATTCTACATTATCCAGGAGGGCGACAGCGCGTACGTATGGCTGGCGAATACATCCAATCTCATTGAAAAGCACGAGATCACGCTTGGTGAGTACGACGAAGAGCTGGCAGAGTATGAGGTCCTTGACGGGCTGGAGGTGGACGACTATATTGCATTCCCGTACGATGGAATTTCAGAAGGAGATCCGGTGATTTATTCAGATATTGCGGTCGTCAGTGAAGTGGATGACAGCGCGGATCTGGATGATGAGGAAGAGTATTATGACGCGGACGCGGATGAGGAAGAAGTGGACCCGGATGTTTATTATGATGTAGACGAAGGGATATATTATTCGATTGAGGAAGATGACGATGTCTTCTATGAAGAGGATGACGATGAGGAGTATGAGGATTCCTTTGCTGTGATTGAGGAAGAAGAGTAAGGGTGTGGTTTACTGGTCACACCTGTAGTGGTTAAGGTAAATCTGGTCAGGGTGTGACCTGTAACGGGAACGGTTCCGTGCATTCGCAGCTACGGGGGAAACCCATTTGTAGGAAAGGATATTCTTCTGTTATGATACTGAGACTGGAACATATTTATAAAGATTATATTCTCGGAAAAATGAAGGTTCCCGCTCTGAAGGATGTCAGCCTGGAAGTGGAGGAGGGGGAATACCTAGCGGTTATGGGGCCGTCCGGCTCCGGGAAATCCACACTGATGAATATCATAGGCTGCCTGGACCGGCCAACCTCCGGCAGCTATGAGCTGGCAGGCCAGAATGTCATGGGACTGAATGATTCGCAGCTGGCGGATCTGCGTCTGAAGGAGCTTGGGTTTGTATTTCAGAATTTTCAGCTGCTTCCCCGTATGACGGCGCTGGATAATGTAGCGCTGCCACTGGTGTATGCGGGCGTGCGCAAGAAAGTCCGCAAACAGAGGGCGAAAGAAGCTCTGGTACGGGTAGGGCTGGAAGAGCGAATCAGTTTTAAGCCGACGCAGCTCTCGGGCGGCCAGAAGCAGAGGGTAGCGATTGCGCGGGCCATGGTGAACCAGCCGACAATTTTGCTGGCGGATGAGCCGACCGGAGCGCTGGATTCCAAATCCGGGCTGCAGATCATGGACCTGTTTGCGCAGCTGAACCAGGAGGGCGTGACGGTCATTATGATTACGCATGACAGTAAGATCGCGGGGCATGCGAAGCGGATTGTGGATATTTTTGACGGGGAACTGAGAGCGCACGAGATCCCGGCACAGGAGGTGGCAGTTTTTTGAAAATCAGGACAGCTTTGATCAGTATTACCGTATCGGGCACACTGGTCGCTGGTGTCGCGTACGCGGCTTATTATACCATGCAGGGGCAGGTATCTCCGGTGGAGGTCGTCCCGGTGAAAAATGTAAATGAATCCTGGTATGGAGAATACTATTATTCCTCTGATACGGTTACTGGTACTGTGACCTCGCAGGTCTCTCAGACGGTGGTTCTGGAGGACTATGACATTGAGGAGATTTATGTGTCAGAGGGCGATGAGGTGACGGTGGGCACACCGCTTTTTTCGTATGACATGACGAAAGAAGAGATTGATCTGGAGTCTAAGGATATCGAGGTTCAGACCTATGAGCTCCGGCTTCGGCGTTTGCAAAAAGAACTGGAAAATTATCAGAATATGACCGCAACGGCTTCCCTGGAGACGACTGCGACCACGCTGACTTCTTCTTCTAGCGACGCGATCCTTGCTGAATCGACGGAGAACAGCACGGCAGAGCAGGGTTCCGCGGAGGATGATTCGGACGGAGCAGATGGCTCCGGCCTTGAAATTGAGGGGATTGAGACGGTGGAACCGAATGAGAACGAGGATACCGTGCTGCTGACCTCTGTGACGAATTTTGAGCTGCTGATGAGTGCGCTTCGGGATCTGATGGAGGAGTTTGACGAAGAGCTTACCTCTGAGGATGTCGAAATGATCGGCGAGTCGCTGACAAAAGCAATCGAATTTTACCGGGAATATCTGGCGGATGAGGAAGAAGAGGAAACGACAGGAAACGACGGTGAGCCGTTGATAGTGAAATCCTATTCTCTGAAGGATTCTGTGAAGGGGCTTCTCTCCTCGGAGGAGATTAAGACTTTGGAGGCCTGCGTGGCTCTGATGGAGCGCTATCATGCGGCTTATGTGGATATGCTGATCGAAGCGGCCATGGGTGAGGAGGGAGACAGCCTGAGAGAGGCGGTGGAAACAGCGCGGGAGGAATATGAAAATCTGAGCGCTGACGCCCGGGAAGACGTGACGCTGCTGGAAGAGCTGGAGGAGCTGGAAGCAAAGCTTGCCGCCTGGGAGCAGACCGAAACCGGGACGGAGACGGATCTGACAGAAGACGATTCGGAAACGGAAAGCGGGGCGACAGAGGGAGAATCCGGTATGGAACCGGACGGAAGCGGGCAGAACGAGACAGAAAGCAGTACGGAAGCCGGAACGATGAACGTGACGGAAAGTGAGACCGAATCGGAATCAGATGCAGCGCATGAGAATGAGAGTGAGACTGGGACGGGGAGTTCCTCCACAGTCGAATCAGAATCAGAGAAAGAGAGCGAATACGCTTCCGACGAGGTTGGCATAGAGGAACGGATCAGCAGTTTCCTTATGATGGCGGATGCCGTGCTCTCAGAGACGGCGTCTCCGGAGGCAATTGACTATCAGAACGCAATTGCGTTTTATCAGATGTACCTTGCAGTGCCTCCCGCGGATATTGTGGATGAGGATACCGGAGCACAGATGGAAGCGTATACCCTGAGCGAAGAGGCGCTGGCGTATTTTTCGGCGCTTGGAAGCGAGGGCGCTGCAGCGCAGATCACGCTGACAGACACTTATCAGGAGCTCTGCCTGGATTACGTGGAGTACCTGGTTTTGTCTCTGGATGCGCAGACAATGACGCGGGAAGAACTGAATGCAGCGCAGGAAGCCTATGATCTCCTGGGGACGGCCTGGGCGATTGCCCTGGATGCCTCCGCAGAGGATGGGTTCCCCTGTATTTCGGATTATCTGACTGCGTATGATATTGTCCTGCGGATCGGGGAACTGGACGCCCTGTCCGAAGAAGAGCAGTGGAAAAATGCCGGGGAGGAGTCCGAAAGCGAAGCAGAGGCTGATTCAGAGGAGGAGACAGAGACGAGTGATTATCTGGAACTGCTGGCGGATCTGTATTGGGATTATCTGTCTTTGACGGATACACAGCTGGCTCTCGTCTGGAACGCGGACACGTTGTTTGAATTGCTGAGTCTGTACGGACTTCTGGAGGAAGAATCGGAGTCCGAGACGGATGATTATGACAGCTGGGGTGATGATTATTATTCGGATTATGATTCCGGCTATACAGCAGAGGAACTCAAAGAGATCATTGAGGATCTGGAGACGGATATCCAGGAAATGGAGCTGAATATTCGGGAATCTTCCCTTGAACTGGAAAAGCAGCAGAGAGTTGTGGACAAAAAGGTTGTTACCAGTACAGTCAATGGCACTGTCGTCACGATCGGGGATGAGGACGGCAATACGGATGATGATAACGACTATTTTGTGAAAATCACAAGCAGTGAAGGGCTGTATGTGAAAAGCGCCATCAGTGAGCGCGCGCTGGACACGGTAAATGTAGGAGATTCCATTTCCGGAGTAGATTATTCCGGTAATTCCTTTACCGCGGTGATCACAGAGATTTCCGAATACCCGATCTCCTCTTCGGAGCTGTACAACTATGACATTTACTCTTATCCGGAGAATACTTCTTACTATCTGTTTTATGCGCAGATTGACGACACCGGGGATCTGGAGGAAGGCTATGCGGATCTGACCCTTTCCATGGCGTATGCAGAAGGAAGTGACGCGATTTATCTGGAGCCGTATTTTGTCCGTACAGATGCGGCCGGAAATAATTATGTTTATGTACAGGGCTCGGATGGGACGCTTGAACAGAGATATGTTACGCTGGGGACTTCGCCGGATGAAGGGTATATTGTGAAAATAATCGGAGGACTGAGTCTTTCTGACAAGATTGCGTTTCCGTATGGAGACAACGTCTATGAGGGGGCAAAGACGGAAGAGGTTGACGCGCTGGACGCGGCCTGGGGATAAAAAGGGGGAATAGATTTTGTTAGAAAATTTGCGGCTCTCCTTTCAGAGTATCTGGGCACATAAAATGCGGTCATTCCTCACGATGCTCGGCATCATTATTGGCATTGCGTCGATCATTGCGATTGTGTCCACGATTCAGGGGACAAATGAAGAAATCAAAAATCAGCTGATTGGTGCGGGTACCAATACGGTTGATATTTACCTGATACAGAATGGTCAGCAGCTCAGCATTTATTCCTCCTCTGAAATTCCTTACGGGGTACCTCAGGTGACGGACGAGATCCGGGAGGAGATTCTGGCACTGGATACAGTGGAAAATATGACCTGCTATACAGAGCGAACCTATCTTTACGAGACGGTGTATTATCAGGATACGGTGATGAATTATCTGACGATCCGGGGAATTGATACCAGTTATTTTGAGACGGTTGGTTATACGTTACGGACTGGGCGCGGCTTTGTGGAGAGCGATTATACGAATTTCCGTACAGTGGTGATCGTTGACGGATCACTGGCGGACAAATACTTTCCGAACGAAGATCCGGTGGGCAAGACACTGGAAATAGGCGGTGTTCCCTTCACGATCATCGGGGTTGTCACAGATACCAGTGATACCAGTTCCTCGATCAGCACGATTTCGGATTATTACACCTATGTGCAGGATTCCTATGGCACTCTGTATATTCCGAGTGCCTGCTGGCCGATTATTTACAGCTTTGATGAGCCGGAAAATGTCATTGTGAAAGCGACAAGCACCGATGATATGGAAAAAGCGGGTTCTGACGCGGAAGATCTTTTAAATACCCTGATTTCCAGTTCCCAGACGGAGGTGAAGTATGTGGCGCAGAATCTGGTGGAACAGGCCAGAGAGCTTGCGAGTCTTTCCAGCTCCACACAGACGCTGATGATCTGGGTAGCGAGTATTTCCCTGCTGGTCGGCGGCATCGGCGTTATGAATATCATGATGGTATCTGTTACGGAGCGTACCAGTGAGATTGGTCTGAAAAAGGCGATCGGAGCCAGAAAAGGGGCGATTCTCGGACAGTTTCTGACGGAAGCGGTGGTGCTGACCAGCATCGGCGGTCTGCTTGGCGTGGGGGCAGGTATTGGCATGGCTTATATCATTAACAAAATTTCCGGGACGGCTGTCGCGATCAGTGTCCCTGCTTCGGCGATCGCAGTGCTGTTCTCTATGGTGATCGGTATTATCTTTGGTCTGATGCCGTCCATGAAGGCGGCAAACCTGGATCCGATCGAGGCGCTGAGGAGAGAATGATGGATGCTGCTGTTCTGAATTGTTAAAAACGTAAAAAAGGGACTTGCCATATGGCAGGTCCCTGTGTTATACTTGTCGAGTTGAAAACCAAACACGTGTGTTGATTCCGGGGACGGTGCCCTGAGGCGGTACGGGAGCAGACGGAGGAACGCGTTCCATGCACAGGCGGACGGGTCTCTCTGGAAGAAGATGCATGCGGAAGAATCAAACCAAAAGGAGAAAAAACATGAGCGTTATTTCAATGAAACAGTTACTGGAAGCAGGTGTTCATTTTGGTCATCAGACCAGAAGATGGAACCCGAAGATGGCTGAGTACATCTACACAGAGCGCAACGGCATCTACATCATCGATCTTCAGAAGTCGGTGGTAAAGGTGGACGAGGCATGCCGGGCGGTCGCTGATATCGCGGCGGACGGCGGCACGATTCTTTTCGTCGGTACAAAGAAGCAGGCGCAGGACGCAGTACAGACCGAGGCGGAAAGATGCGGAATGTTCTACGTGAATGAGAGATGGCTCGGCGGTATGCTGACAAACTTCAAGACCATTCAGGCCAGAATCAAATATCTGAAGGATCTGGAGAGACAGCAGGAGGATGGTACCTTTGATGTCCTTCCGAAGAAGGAAGTCATTGCTCTGAAGAAGAAAATCGAGAAGCTGGAGAAGAACCTTGGCGGTATCAAGGAGATGAAGAAGCTCCCGGATGCGATTTTCGTGGTGGATCCGAAGAAAGAGCACATCTGCGTACAGGAAGCACATACACTTGGTATTCCGCTGATCGGTATCTGTGATACGAACTGCGATCCGGAAGAGCTTGACTATGTCATCCCAGGCAACGACGACGCGATCCGTGCGGTGAAGCTGATCGTTTCCAAAATGGCAGATGCTGTGATCGAGGCCAGACAGGGCTTTGAGGAAGCTGCTCCTGAGGCAGCAGAAGAAGCTTACGAGGAAGCTCCGGTAGAGGCATTCTGAGAAAACAGACCGTTGATTTCTGGCGCCAGCCGTTTCCGGCAGGAAAGGCTGGCGCAATCGTGAAAAGAAATTTCTGGAGCTGTGCGTGTATGGAACAGTTACAGGATTGAAGATAGGCAGGAGGAATATGTGAGATGGCTATTACAGCAGGAATGGTAAAAGAGTTAAGAGAGATGACCGGCGCTGGCATGATGGACTGCAAGAAGGCTCTGACAGCGACGGAAGGAGATATGGACAAGGCGATTGAGTGGCTGAGAGAGAAAGGCCTTGCGACTGCGCAGAAGAAGGCTGGCAGAATCGCGGCGGAAGGACTTGCGAAGGTGCTTGTATCTGAGGATGGCAAGAGTGCGGTAGCGGTAGAGGTCAATTCTGAGACAGACTTCGTAGCGAAGAATGAGAAGTTCCAGAATTATGTAGCGCAGGTAGCGGAGCAGGCGATGGAGACTGAGGCGTCTGACATTGAAGGCTTCCTGGCACAGCCGTGGAAGTTTGATACGACCAAGACGGTAAACGAGGCGCTGGCCGGCATGATCGCCGTGATCGGTGAGAACATGAATATCCGCCGTTTTGCTCAGGTAAAGGAAGATGCTGGTTTTGTAGCTTCTTATACGCATATGGGCGGAAAGATCGGCGTGCTGGTAGACGTAGAGACCGATGTGGTCAATGACGCGGTCAAAGAGATGGCAAAGAACGTGGCGATGCAGGTGGCAGCACTGAAGCCGCTCTACACCAGTGATAAGGAAGTCAGCGAGGATTATATCGCACATGAGAAAGAGATTCTTCTCGCGCAGATCAAGAACGATCCGAAGGAATCCCAGAAGCCGGAGAAGGTAATCATGGGCATGATCCAGGGTCGTATCAAGAAAGAACTCAAAGAGATCTGCCTGCTTGATCAGGTTTATGTAAAGGCTGAGGATGGCAAGCAGTCCGTAGGTGATTATGTCGCTCAGGTTGCGAAGGCTAACGGTGCGAAGATCACGATCAAAGGCTTTGTTCGCTATGAGACCGGCGAAGGCATTGAGAAAAAGCAGGAAGACTTCGCGACGGAAGTGGCGAAGCAGATGGGCGGCAATTGAGCCCTAAAAGGCACATAAAGTCTGAAAATATTTTGCCTGTTTTTTGAGGACAGGTGTTTGCTGTAAAAAGTGTCGCTTTAGAGAAGCGGCACTTTTTTTAATGCCAGACATTGCTGCTGCAAGCAAAACGTAGTATAATGTGACTCGAAGAAATTTGCGCCGCTTGCGGCGGGAAATTTCGAGAGTCAACGAGCAGCTATGCTGCGAGTCTGAATGTGACTCGAAGAAATTTGCGCCGCTTGCGGCGACCCGCGGAAAAACAGAACGACAAACGGTTGAGAAAATCGTAGGATTGAAAGGAAGGAGGAATCGGATGGATTCAAATCTAAAGATTATGGATATGGCGGGAGCATCACCGGAACATTCGACGGTTGTGGTGAATTTTGTCTCCGCTATCAGAAAGCAGTTAAGAAATAGCACCTGCTTTGTATATTCTGATAATGTTCAATATAAGTTTCATGACGAAGAGGGAAAACTGCAAACGGTTATCCCGGATGCGTCAATTAATTGTAGAGTAAAATCCCGTCGGGGAAATTCTTTTATAGATTCTCCGCGTTTTGTAATGGAAGTGTTGTCACCTTCGACAGAAAAATATGATCGCGGTGATAAAATGGACCTTTATCGTAAGCAGGAGATTGAGGAATATTGGATTGTTGACTGGCGCAGCCGCTCGGTTGAAATATATGAGCTTGATTATGAAGAAGATGAACCCAAATATTACCTCTGGGATACGATAACGGAGTCCAATAAGGAGAAATTAAAAATCATTCATTTCCCGAATATAAAAATCACCTGGGAAGAATTGTTTGAAGAGATAGAATAATTGTAACGTCTCAGAACCTTCACAGTTCGGATAGGGGAGAAAATACTCCCTTATCCGATTTTGTCATTCATGAAGAACAATTGCAGCTGCTCAGAAAATCCCTCTCCGGCTGCGAAGATCGTATGAAAATATAGAACGGTTTACGGTTCAGCGATAAACCGTATCTCTCCTGGTATCAGCGCTTCTTCACAGTGTTCTGCAAGATATGCGCGCAGCTTCTCCTGGTCGGGCTCTTCGGTGCCGTAGACGTCCGCGGTGAGTACCAATTGGTTTTTCTCGGCGTAGCGAACATAGGCTTCGGCATGGTGAATTCCCTCATAGGCGGTAAGGACGGTCTCCAGACGGTACAGATCGAGGAAGTGCCGGCCTTTGATGCCCTCGTGGATGACGGTTCTTCCGCCCTGTTCCAGCAGATCGATGGAGCCGTCCGGCAGGATGCGGGCGGTCTTTCCGGTCTGGTAGAGGATACCGGGGCCGTAAGGGTTCGTGATCTGATCCAGATAGCCTTCGGTCGGATAGTCCATGATGTAAAGCGATCCCCAGGCGCCCAGCGGCTGCTTGCGGCAGGTTTCATCAAAGACGTAGGCCTTTACTCTGGTATCCGCAGCAACGGTTGGGATCAGGGGGTATCCGGCGGCTTGATTGACCTCCCCGACGGTAGTGAAATAATGCTTTGGGAAGAGTGACTGTGGCAGGTAGCCCTTCAGCCGGCGCACGGAGGACTCGTCCAGCATGGCCCGGGTGACGGCTTCCATGGCGACAAGGAAAAGCTCCAGCTGGCTGCCGTCAAAGCGGTTTTCCCAGTAGCGCAGCTCGTAGAAATAGCCTCGCTCGTCCGCCATGACCTGAAGGTGGAAGGGCAGGGAATCCAGCTGTACCGATTCGCGCGTCAGAGGCTCACCGCCGATCTCTTCCACGTGCAGCAGGTCGCCCTGGTACTGGAAGAACATTTCATCCGCGTGCAGGGTGGAGATGTAGCAGTTCATGGTATCCATGATCTGGTGTGCCGATTTCTTCAGCAGCTCCGGCACCGTCTCGTGTGGGACATTGGTATAGCGGAAGAAGTAGGTCAGGAACAGGGGACCGGCGATCCTCGCCCAGCGGCTGTCCGTCCGCCCGCTGTGAATACTGCTGCTGACCACATCCTTCTCATTGCTGAAAATACCGACCGTGTAGTTGAACGCGGTCAGGAAGAGCACGTTTTCGGATACCGCATTTTCCCGGCAGAAAGCGAGCAGCTTCTTTTTTGTCAGACTGGAAAAGCGGCCTTTCAGAGAGGCATTCTGGCCGGTTTCGAGGTCGTGACAGTCCTTTCTGGTGAGGATGCTTTTACGGATGCGGAAGTCTTTCATCAGAGTCTGGAAGTACTTCTCATTTTCCGTTCGCAGACCGTCGGCGTCACGTTTTTTCTCATCCAGAATGTATTCATAGAAAGAGTAAGTCTCTTTTTCCACCGGTTTCCCCTGATACAGGGCGTCGAGATCTTCAAAGAGAACGTGCATCGTCGTTCCGTCGCCGACAATGTGTGCGAGGTCGAAAAACAGATAATTCGCGGAATCCGTCTCGTAAATCGCAATGTGGTACAGCGGCTCATTCGGCGTGTACATATAGGGAACAAGCAGGGTCTCCCTTGCTTTCGACCATTCGTCGTCACTGAGCTTCACGATGGGTATGTCAATCTTGCGGCTGTCATCGCGGAAGTTTTTGAAAGCCCCCTCGTGGAACTGGACAATATTTTTCATGGCCGGGTGTATGTCAAACAAATCCTCGATCGCTTTTTTCAGCCGGGGCAGATCAATTTTGCTCCCGAGCCGGAAGAAGTAAGGAAGATTCGCGGTGGTGTTTCCGCGCACGACGTATGCGAAGTAAAGCTGAAGATTCGTGAGCGGGTAAATCTCACGCGGCGAGTAGTCGATCGACTCGCGTTCCCGGGACTGCAGGCAGAGTGCTTCCAGCTTTTCTACCGTGGTATTGTTCATCAGCTCGTTTAAGGTGATGGAAAACTGCAGCTTTTCGTACAGGTCTGCCAGCAACATGACGCTGCCCATGGAATCCAGACCGGCTTCATAAATGTCGGTGTCAATGCCGAAGCGGCTGTGGCCGAGCTGCGCGGCAATCATATCATAAATCTGCTGCTGAAGCTCATTCTCCGGCCTGAGGGCGCTTGTCTCTGTCTCCAGATGGTTCTTTTTCTGCTCAAAATAATGGCTGCGCAGAATTTTCTTTGAAGAGGTCTTCGGGAAAGGCGTATCCCGCAGAGTAAAGCGCACGATTTTCTTATAGGAAGGAAGATCCTGGTTGCGCCGGTTGATGATTTCGGATATGGCAGAGTGGATATCCTGAACGCTGGCTGCGTCTGCGTATTTGAAATTCGGGAATACCTCAGCTACAATTGCGTCGTCCTCGCCGTACACGAGTATTTCTTCGATCAGCTGTTCGCCCTCAAAGAGATTTTCCAGCTGCTCCGGTGCGACATTTTCTCCGTTACTGAGGACGATCAGGTTTTTCTTGCGGCCGGTGAGCCAGAGAAAACCGTCCTCATCGACATAACCGAGGTCTCCGGTGCAGAGCCAGCCGTCTTCGGTCATTACTTCAGCGGTGCGTTCCGGCTCCTTGTAGTATCCCATCATGACAGATGGACTTTTGACCTGAATCTCTCCTTCGACAATACGTACCTGGCAGCCCTTCACGATTCGTCCGACGGAAGAAACCTTGTCAGGGCGGTTCCAGTCCGCGGAGGCGATTTTCGGCGCACATTCAGACATGCCGTAGCCTTGCGCGATCGGTACGCCGATCCGCCAGAAGTTTGCTGCGAGCTCCGGTGCGAGATAACCGCCGCCGGTGGTGATCTGCCGCATATTTTTTCCGAGAACCTCAGAGCGGATCTCAAAAATAGAACGATTTGGCTCCTGTCTTGCGAGCAGGGCGATGCGGTTGTAGAGCGCCTTCGCGATCATCGGGACGACGCGCATCTCGGTGGGTGCGAACAGCTTCAGGTGCTCGGAGAGACGTGTCATATCCTGATTTAACGCCAGCACGCTGCCATAGCGAAGCGTGGAAAGAACATCGCAGTTGATACAGAAGACATGGTGAATCGGAAGAACATTGAGCAGAACCCGGTTCTGGGCATTGTCATCCGCGTCCGCGTTGAAAACATTGTCAATCAGGTTCGCGTTGGAGAGCATGACACCCTTGCTTTTGCCGGTGGTTCCGGAGGTAAAAAGTACCATCGCGCAGTCCTTTTCCCGCACATCTGCCGGGACAGCCTGTCCTTTAAACGCGGTCAGAATGCCGTCCAGACAGGGGACGTGCTTGCCGTGCTGCAGAGAAATATACGAGGTGACCGTCGGACAGAGCGGCCGGGCGCCTTCCACGACGGAGTGATGTTCCCAGTCATAAAACAGGATATCGACGTCGGAGCGGTTCAGGCAATCCACCAGTCCCTGATAGTCCAGCTGGACATCCAGCGGGATCACGACGTTCCCGTGGCTCATAACACCAAGAAGTATGGTGAGATAGGCGTGGCTGCTGCCGCCTAAGATGGCGACGCGCATTTTGCGGCCAACCGTCTGATCCTGTGCCTCCAGCCATGCGGAAAACGCGTCGCATTCCTCCATGAAGGTCCGGTAAGAGACTTCGCGCAGGACATCCTGCGTTTCGTAGCGCAGAAAAATCCGGCTGTCGTATTCCCGGCCCGCGTTATGTAACAGATCATAGATCGTTTTTGTCTGATTTTTTGTAATCATAGAAAATCCTCACTTGTTCTTTGATGCCTTGAATCATTACGTTATATGAAAAACAGCAATATTTACTGCTATTCGCCACTATAGCAAGTTCAGAAGGGCTTTTCAAGTATTTAAGAAGCAAAAATTGCGATTTGGCAGTGTTGTTGGGGGAAATCCTGTGGCTGATACACGAGGTCTGGCAAAAAAACATGTAGTTTTTCTTTTAAGAGGGAAAAAATTAGTAAGTTTTTCTCAGACACAAATGTAGATTTAAGAGTGCCGGGTGCGGTTATAATCCGGAACCGGAGACCATATAGAAAAATAGACAGGCAGAAAACAGAATAGACTTTATCTGATTCGTATGGTACAATTCCTGAGAAGAATCCAAAACAAATGGAAAAGCTGGATGGTGACAGAAAGAAAGGGGAAACTTATGATTCAGGAGATCGGAAAACACAGATTTCATAATGAGTACCAGCCATGCGCGCAGCCGAAGGCGGACAGCAGGGTTTTGTTTTATCGGGGCAGAGAGATTTTGGTAAAACGCAGGGAAGATTCGGTTTCCTTTCTGCGCTATGAGGAAGTCATGCGGGTCTGTCCTGATCCGGATGAGGAAGCGACCTTTTTGTTTTCGATGGATGGGACGGATTATTTTCTGTTCCGGATGTTTGGAGAAGAGAAGATTGACATTTCCCGCCTGGAACGAACGGAACCGGATGAGCATCAGGGACATGACAGCCCCAAAGGGAAAGACAGCCGGGGCAGCTATGGGGAAGCTTTGTGGAATGCGAATGGTCTGCCGGAATTGTTTCCGGGTTATACCTGGGAAAAAATTGAACTTATGCGCACTGCCGGGCCGAAAGAGGCGGCCTTTGCGGGCGTTACGGGGATGCAGCTTTATGGCTGGTACAAAAGCCGCCGTTTCTGCCCGGCCTGCGGCAGACGTATGGTTCACTCGGAAAAGGAGCGCATGATGCACTGCGAAGCCTGCGGACAGATGGAATACCCGAAAATCTGTCCGGCGGTAATTGTCGGCGTGACCTGTAAGGATAAAATCCTTCTCACGAAGTATGCCGGGCGTTCGCTCAGAAATTATGCGCTGATTGCCGGATTTGCGGAAATCGGGGAGACAATTGAGGAGACCGTAGAGCGGGAAGTGATGGAAGAAGTCGGGCTGAAGGTCAAAAACATTCGCTATTACAAAAGTCAGCCATGGTCCTTCACCGATACGCTTCTGATGGGGTTCTTCGCGGAGGTAGACGGGGACAGTGACATTCTTTTGGATGAGAGAGAACTCTCAGAGGGCAAATGGTGTACGCGCAGTGAGGTGCCGGAGAACGACGGGGTGAGCCTGACACGGGAAATGATGAGTGTGTTTAAGTACAATCAGATTCCGCTTTAAGCGTGAAAAGAGAAGCTGTGAGAATGTTAAGAGACATTCGCAGACAGGCTGCGCAGGCAACACTGGAAAGGAAACGAAGAGAACAATTATGGATTACGAAGCTTTGCTGGATCTGGCGACCGAGCTGGGCTACCAGCTGGCGATGAACGGGGCGGAAACATTTCGAATTGAGGAGAGCATTGTCCGGATTCTAAAATCCTATGGTGCCAGGGCAGAGGCGTTTGCTATCCCCAACTGCCTGACGGTCAGCATCCGCACGCCGGATGGAAATGCCCTGACCCGGATGCGCCGCATTGGTTATCATGGGAACAATCTGGATGAGGTGGAGAAGCTGAGCAATCTCAGCCGCCGGATCTGCCTGGAAAAGCCGGAACCGGCGCTCATAGAGCGCTGGCTGGAGGATACAAAGAAGCAGCGTCTGGAATTTCCCTGGCTCATACGGCTGCTTGGCAGCTTCCTGGGAGCGGGCGGATTTTCCATCCTTTTTGGAGGGACATGGAGGGACGCCCTGTGCGCAGGCATCTGCGGTCTGTTCATTGGAGCGATTGATGCGATTCTGGACCGCTTTCGCGCAAATCCCTTTTTCCGTACGATCCTTGCGGCTTTTCTGATGGCCGTTCCCGCTTATGCCATGGGGGCGTACGGCCTTGCAGACAATGCGGATGCGGTTGTCATCGGCGCATTGATGCTTCTGGTTCCGGGACTGCTTTTTACAAACGCGATGCGGGATATTATTTTTGGCGATACCAATTCCGGCACCAATCGGATTGTGCAGGTCTTTCTGATTGCTGCTGCAATCGCATTGGGTACGGGCGCCGCCTGGAACCTGGCGGAACAGCTGTGGGGGATTCCTCTTGCCGCATCCGATGCGGGCTATCCCTATGCTCTTCAGGCGATTGCCTGTTTCATTGCGTGTGCAGGCTTTTCGATGCTGTTTAATATCCACGGGATTGGCGCATTGCTCTGCTGTCTGGGCGGGATGCTCTCCTGGTCTATTTATTTTTTTGCCCTGCGTTCTGGCAGCACCGATCTGATGGCTTATTTTATGGCATCCGTGTTTGCAGCGGCCTATTCGGAAATTATGGCGCGCATTCGCAAATTCCCGGCGATTTCGTACCTGGTTGTATCGATCTTTCCGCTCATCCCCGGAGCGAGCGTATATTATACGATGAATTATATCGTGCGGCAGGAGACGGAGCGCGTGTATGGACAGGGACTGTATACCGTTGCGGTCGCCGGAATCATTGCAGTTGCCATCCTGATGGTATCGACAATGGCGCGGTGGGGGAGTTTAAAAAAGTGAGGCAGTCTGTCTTTTCATTTTGATGCGGTTCTGAACTGTTACAAAATGGAAACATAATTTATGGGAAGCCGGTACAGACTAAGGCAGAAAGAAAATGACGGAAGACAGGACGGATGAAACCTGTCAGAAAGGCGGTTTTCTGCCAATGAAGAATCGATTTATCCGCTGTGGGATGTATGGATGGTGTCTGGAGGTTCTCTGGACCGGCCTGCACTCCCTCGCGCACCACGACCCAAAGCTGCTGGGGTTTTCTTCCCTGCATATGTTTCCCATTTATGGCCTGGCCTCTCTGATCGCACCGCTCTCGGGTGCCCTGAAGCGGTTCAATACATTTACGAGAGGCCTGATTTACATGGTCGGCATTTTTGCTGTTGAATATTCCTCCGGAATGTGGCTGAAAAAGAGAGACCGGTGTCCCTGGGACTATAGCGGCTCCCCTTATCAGGTAAACGGAGTCATCCGTCTTGACTACGCACCGATCTGGTTTTTGACCGGACTGTTTTTTGAGAAGGCGGGAAAAGCAGGGAAATAATCCTGCTGCGGCAGCCTTAACGGTAAGTATGGTTTGTGATTTGCCAGAGCAAATCAACGATTTCCCGTTCAATTTCAGGCGAAAAACCGTCCACGCTGGGGATGGGTTGCTTTGTGACACCGTCCACACAGCCGAGCGCGACGATCCGGCAGAGGTAGCCAGATAAGGCTTCATAGGAAGGAAAGAGTGGCTGCTCCTGCAGAAGATCCAGATAGGCGACCAGCGCATAGGCTCCCCAGTTTGAAGTGGTAGCAATGATCAGTTCATCCACTCTGATCTCGCAGGGCGTGAGAGAAAGCTTTTCAGAAATCACGCCTTTCAGGTTTCCCATGCCGATTTCGTTGCCGCCATCTCCGATCCCGATTGTGAGGATGTGGGCATCGGACGCAAGCTCAAACATGGTGTCAATGTGAGCAGTTTGTTCGGAAATACTGACACCCCTCATGTTCGCGTATTCCTGATTCTGGTTTCTGCCGCAGCGCTCGACGGAAATCAGGCATACCGGGTGAAAATGATCGAGAATACTCTCATACCAGGCCGTGTCTGCCTGGATTCCGACATAGAGGACGAAAAGACCCTCCGGCTCAAAGAGGCCATCGCAGATACGGTCGGTTATGATGATGGGGGTAAATCCGAGCTTTTTGAGGGCCAGCGCGATGCTTAAGGTACCGGGCGGGCCATCCGTTTCCGCATGCCCGGCCACATAAAACCCGGTGGTAAGGAAAACGATCCCGCGCTCCAGTGCGAGCAGACGCTCGGCAGCTTTTTTGCAGTAGGCCGCTTCCAGGTATTCCTTCAGCTGTGACATCCCGCGTTCCGAGTAGCGCAGGACAATATCTTCGATGGTGTCTGACGGTTGGTTTGTGCTCATGCCTGTTTCTCCCTTGTATTCTTTTACAAATTGCTGGCAGGAAATACAGTCGGAATGCCCTTATACGCAGGAGATCACCTCGTCCATCGGCATGGGTGTAATGCCCTCCGCCTGGAGTGCTTCGCGAATGCTTTTTGCAAAGGCGAGCGCTGCCGGATTGTCGCCATGGATGCAGACGGAATCTGCTTCCACTTCGATTTTCCGGCCGGTGATGGCGGTTACCGTGCCGTATTTTATCATCCCGATGACGCGGGTGAGCGCTTCTTCCTGGTTGGAAATAATGGCACCAGGCTTGCTGCGGGCGACCAGAGAACCATCCTCTTCGTATGCGCGGTCGGCGAAAATCTCCCGTGCGGCGTGCAGACCGTATTTTTTAGCGGCGAGGATCAGCTGGCTTTTGGCGGGACCGAGCAGAATCAGGTCTGGGTCGACCGCCGCGATGCCCTCACAGATCGCATCGGCGATGGAAGCGTCTTTTACTGCCATATTGTAAAGGGCACCGTGGGGCTTTACGTGCTGTAATGTGACATCGTTCGCCGTGCAAAAAGCCTGCAGTGCTCCAATCTGATACTCTACGATGGCGGTGATTTCAGACGGCGGCAGGCTCATATTGCGGCGGCCGAAGCCGACCAGATCCTGAAATCCGGGATGCGCGCCGATGTGCACCTGATTTTCTTTTGCGAGGCGTACGGTTTTCTGCATGACAAGCGGATCCGAGGCATGGAAGCCGCAGGCGATATTTGCGGAGGTGATACAGGGAAGGATTTCCTCGTCCATCCCACATTTGTAGTTTCCAAAGCTTTCTCCCAGATCACAGTTCAGATCAATAGTTTGCATAACAGTTCCTCCCGGAAAGGTGATGATAAATATTTCATTGGCCGGATGCCGTTACAGGTCACACCTGTAGTGGTTGAAATAAGGTAAATATGGCTATCGTGTGACCTGTAACATTTATTCAGAACTTTAATTCCGTATTCCGAATGTCCGTGATCAGCATATGTCCCGGCGCATGTGTGATCGCGAGCGTTGGTTTCGACTCCATCACTACATTCTGCGGGGTGACGCCGCAGGGCCAGAAAACGGGTACTTCTCCCTCACGGATCGTAACCATATCGCCAAAATCCGGATGATGGAGATCGGTAATACCGATGACCTCCGGACATCCGATGTGGATCGGAGCACCGTGAACACGGGGCATGGCGCCGGTCACCTGGACGGCCCGCGGCACCAGTTCAAAGGGGATGGGCCGCATGCTGACGACCATGTTTCCGTGAAAAATACCGGCCGGGGCGCAGCTGATACTGGTGCGGTACATGGGAACGTTGCGTCCTTCTTCGATATGGCGGACGGGAACCCTTGCATCGAGCAGCTCCGCTTCAAAGGAAAAACTGCAGCCGATCAGAAAACTGACAAAATCCTCCTGCCAGAAATCAGACACGTCGGTGTATTCCCCGGCGAGAATGCCGTTTCGGAAAATCCGATAGCGCGGGATTTCGCGCGCGATGTCTGCGCCTTTGGCGATTTCTTTCAGAAAGCGGCTGCCGGTGTCACTGACCTCCAGAAGGGGGCAGGCACGTGGGTTGCGCTGTGAAAACAGCAGAAAATCATAGGCGTAGGCCGCCGGAAGCACGACCAGGTTCGCCTGCGCGTATCCGGCACACATGCCGGAGGTCTGTCCGGTGATCCGTCCGTCGCGGATGCGTGCGCGCACCTCACGTGGGGACATGGTGGTATCGTCTTCTTGTTTCATGAGGTTTTTCCTCCTGTAGTGTAATGTGCCATACGATTATGGAGAGCAGGGATGCTGAATACCGGCGAAATATTTGCCTGTTTTTTATTGCAGCAGCTTCTGTGCCTCTTCGACGGTGATTTTCTGAAAGTGAATAGTGTACCCTGGCCGCGCCTGAGCGAGTGCCGGTAAATCCGCCGTACAGACTGTGGCAATTTTCGCATATCCGCCGGTTGTCTGGCGGTCGGCGAGCAGAATGATGGGCTGCCCCGCGGGTGTGACCTGGATGGAGCCGAAAACGATGGCGTCGGAGACAATATCCGTTCCATGTCTGCTCTCGATGGCGGCTCCCCTCAGCCGACAGCCCATGCGGTCGCTCTCCTGTGAAACCGTGTAGGTGCCTGTGTAAAAGGTCTTTCGTCCCTGCTCCGTAAACAGGTCTTCCTGTGGCCCGCCGATCGCGCGAACGGTAAGCATTTCCGGAAAGATGCGCTCTGGAGCAAAACGGTCAGCGACCTCCCTATATATAATAGAAGAAACTCCGACGGGAAGCAGGTCACCGGCTTTCAGCGCGCGCCCTTCGAATCCGCCGATCGCGCATTTCAGGTTTGTAGAGCGGCTGCCGAGTACGGTGGGGACATCGATGCCGCCGCTGACGGCGAGGTAGCTTCGACAGCCGGAAAGAGCGGTTCCAACCATCAGAATCTGACCTCTTCTGACCGGAAACGGACGGTTCATCGGACAGGCCGCCCCATCCAGCAGCGGAGCCATATCCGCACCGGTGAGCGCCAGAATGGCATCCTCTTCGATCTGATAAATGCCGCCGAAAAGGGTAAATTCAAGGACAGCCTCGCCGTGTTCGTTTCCAACCAGTGTATTGGCTGCCTGGTACGCGCACGTATCCATTACGCCGGAGCAGGGCATTCCCAGTTCCTGATAACCGGTACGTCCGATGTCCTGTACGGTCGTCAGCGCACCGGGATTGATCACGCGAATTGCCATACTGCATCGCCTCCTCCGTGTGCCTGCATCCGGCGGATGTCATAATAATCGCTGGAATTGATCGGGTAAAAGCGGATTCTGTCCCCTGCGCGGCAGAGTACAGGCGCTTCCCGCTCCGGATTATAAAAATCCAGCGGCGTGCTTCCGATCAGCCGCCAGCCGCCCGGCGATTCGAGCGGATAGACCCCGGTCTGATTTCCGCCGATGCCGACGGAGCCTTTTGGTATTCTGACGCGCGGCGTAGAGAGTCTGGGCATGGCAATCCGCTCATCGAGTCCCCCCAGGTAAACAAAGCCGGGCAAAAAACCGAGCATATAGACGCGGTATTCGGTGCCGCTGTGTATGGCGATGATCGCATCCCGGTCAATACCGGTATATCGCTCCAGATCAGGCAGGTCTGGTCCGAAGTGGGAGCCGTAGCAGCAGGGAATGTGCAGCACCCGGCCTGTGTCAGATGCCGAAGTCTCCGGAAGGCATGCCAGCCGTTCGACTGTGGATTTTAATTCCCCGTACTTCAGGATGGACGGCTCGTAAACAACGAGCAGAGAACGGAACGTCGGTACCAGCTCTGTAACACCGATGATGGATGCTTCCCGAATCCGTGCAGCCAGCGCGTGCACCCGGTCATTTACCGCCGGATCAATTTTGTCTCCAAATTCCACTGCCAGCGCGTGGTCTCCGGCAGGCAGTATTCGTACAGTTTCTGTCGTAGAATTCATGATCTCAAACACTTTCTATGCAGGATCGCAGGCCGGTGATTACAGAGCTGTATCAAACAGGTGCGCAGCCATTTGTCGCTTCATGGAATTCGGTGATCAGGGCCCCGCGGATTTTTTCGAGCAGCTCCGGCTGTTTCCCGCCGACTGGTTTTCCGTCAATCTCATTTGCCCAGAGGCAGAGATTGCTGGAGCTGGTGACAAGGACTTCTTCTGCCGCGTACAGTTCATCCAGCGTGAAGGCCGTCTCGTTTACCGGAATACAAAGCTTTTTGCATGTGCGGATCAGATGTGCGCGCGCAATGCCCGGCAGAATCAGATTGTCTGTCGGCGCGGTGCGGAGCATGCCATCCTGTATGATATGAACATTGCTGTGCGCGCATTCGGTTACGCGCCCGCCCGGACGATAGAAGACCGCTTCCTGGCATCCGGCTTCCTTTGCGCGCTGCGCCGCCATCACGGAAGGGATCAGGTTCAGTGTCTTAATGTTGCAATGGTAGAAACGGGTATCCTCCGTTGTGATGAGCCGGATCGGCGTCTTTCCATCCGAAATCTCCTGATGGGTCAGGGTAATCCACAGATTTCCCGGGCCTTCCGTAAACACATGATTGCGCGCGCCCGTGCCGCGTGTCACCTGATAATAGACAAAGAGATCACCGCTGTCCATTTTCTGAACAAGCTCGTTCAGCAGGTCTTTCAGCTCTGTTTTTGTGACCGGCATCTGAATTTTCAGCAGGCCGGCACTGTTAAAAAAACGGTCAATGTGCTCGTTGAGCGCGAAAATGTGGTAATTGCGGCAGGGACCGGCATCGTACACACCGTCTCCAAACCAGCAGACCCGGTCATTCATCGGAATGGACATCTCGTCCAGTTCTCCAAAGGTTCCATTATAGTATCCGAGTGTTTTCATAAAAATCCGCCTCCCTTTATTGCAGCATCCGATGCGTATGCGAAATGATAAAATACCCTGCGCATACATTTTTGTCCAATAGGGAAGTTCGGATTCTTTCCATCCTATTGGACAAAAAAAGAGACGCAGGGAAATCCGGTTCTTCCGTGACTTCCCTGTCGCCTCAATCTGTCATGATTTTAGGAAGATTCGCGGGAATTGTCAACCACCATTTAAAATTCACAAATAATTTTGTAAAAATAAAAAACAGGAAAAATAATTTTTAAAAAGAACAAAAAGAACCAAAAGAAATCCGGACGGTTTCCAAATCCGGGGAGTTTCTTTCGGAAAAACAGGCCGGAGCCGGAGTTGACAGATCAGAAAGATTGGAGTATAGTCGGCGCATGGTCAGACGAACAAGGGCGTTTGGTGACGGGAAGGTCATCAGACGCCCTTTCTTTGTGAATGTGCCAGAACAATTTTATGCTGCTGCGGGAGCAGAAAAAGCAGAAGAGGAGGAATTTTATTATGAAAATGAAAAAATGGTTCAGTATGGCGCTTGCGCTTTCACTGGCAGCGACTACGGTCGCTCCGATGACGGCATTGGCGGATGAAGAAGAGGACTATGTCATCAAAGTTGGCGTGATCTGTGCGATGACCGGCGGTTCCGCTGTGTACGGCGAGGGCGCGCAGAACGCGATTAACATGGCTGTGGAGGAGATCAACGCATCGGATTCCGAGTACACGATCGAGATTCTGAACAATGGAAATGTGGCGGATGACGCGAAGGATGCGACGGAAGCGGTCAATGCCTACAATTCTCTGATGGCGGAGGCGCCGGAGGCAATCGTTGGGTCGTTCTTTTCTACGCCGACCCTGGCGATGGCGGAGCTGGCGGCGGACGACGGCATGCTGCTTCTGGCAACCGGCGCAACCAATGTAAATGTCACGCTGACGGGCGACACCATTTTCCGCAACTGCTTTATTGATCCGTTCCAGGGCGAGATGGCCGCGCAGTTTGCCTCTGAGCAGGGGTATACTTCCGCATATGTGATTTACGCGAAGGACGATGATTATTCCAACGGCCTGAAGGATGCGTTTGTGGAGAGCGCAGAGGCGCTTGGCATTGAGATCGCGGGCATTGCGGAGTGCACGACGACCGATACCGATTTCACCGCGCAGGCGACCAACGCGGTAGCGTCCGGTGCGGATTTTGTATTCTATCCGTGCTTCCTTGATACAGTTCCGCTTCTGGTACAGCAGGTAAGAGATGCTGGCTTTGAGGGCGCAATCATGGGCGGCGACGGCTGGGACGGCGCGGACACGACTGGCTATGAGGATTACTTTGATAACTGCTATTTTACAAACCACTATTCATCGGAGGATACCTCTGAGGCAGTGCAGAACTTTGTTACAAAGTATACCGAGGCTTATGGCACAGACAGTCTGAATGCCTGCGCTGCTCTGTATTATGACGCGATGTACATGCTTCTGCAGGCAGCGGAAGACGGCGGCGGATCGGATACGGCGTCTCTTGTGGCAGGCATGACGGAGATGGAATTCAGCGGTGTCGCAGGTGATATTTACCTTGATGAGAATGGCGACGCAATTAAGCCGGTGGTTGTAAATACCTATGAAGATGGCCAGATTAAGTGGCTGATGACCATCGAGCCGGCCGAGTAAGAGCGAGAAAAGGATTCGGAACAGTCCTTCACACTTGTTGTGAAGTACATAGGAAATCGTATCTGTCGTTTCAGACTGCTGCGCGGAGCGAACACTCCGCAGGATGGCCCCGTCACAGTATGGCTGGCGGGGCGTTTCCTGTCAGAGCGGAGCCCTGCGCGAAGCGCATTGGAATGGGCGAAGCGACCTGCCGCCGAG